>NZ_JBIVXW010000002.1:0-348180 GCF_044769405.1 Streptomyces sp. NPDC090442 | reverse complement strand
CCGACCTCGTGCTCGTCCGCGCGACGGCCTGCTGAATCACCCACCAGCCGAACTCCCAGGCCAACACGCCCCAACATCAATCGCGGGGCAGCCCGTAAGCGCTAGAAAAGAGGTGGTAGCTATAAGCGGCGAACAGCGTGACCAGGACCCGCTAGGGGTCCACATCGGCGCGCGAGAGATCTACGACGAGGTTGTCGGACTCCGCGAGGACGTACGGACCATGGGACAGCAGGGCGAGGCCGTACGACAGGAACTCGCCGACCACGAAACCCGGATACGTGATCTAGAGCGATGGAAGTACGCGTTGCCCATCGCGGCAGTGTCCGGGGTGGTAGCGGCAGGGGTGACCGTCGCCACCGCAACCGGCAAGGGGTAGCGGCAACCGCCGCGCTCAAGCACTAGCACCGCATCACGTGATGCGGTGCCCTACAACCCAAGGAGAATCGATGGCCTGGTACCCCGGCGCCAAGCGAATGGAGCTACAGCCGGAGAGCGACGCACAGCCGGCGATCCGCCCAACTCAGCTCATCTACCACAGCATTGCCGCCCCGTGGACCCCGCGGCGCACATACGAATACTGGCGAGACAGCACCAACCTTGAGAGCCACTTTGGCGTCGGGTTTGACGGGAGTATTGGCCAGTACATCGGTACGCAGACCCGCGCCGACTCCAACATGCATGCCAACCGTCGAGGCGACGGCACCGGCGCCGTAAGCGTCGAGACGGCGAGCAATCTCAATCACACCGACCCGTGGACCCCGGCCCAGGTAGCCGCGCTGATCCGGATTGGTGTCTGGATGCACCAGCACCACGGAGTACCGCTGCGCATCTGCCGTTCGCACAGCGACCCGGGGTTCGGTACCCATCGAATGTTCGCGCAGTGGTCGGACGGCGGGACCGCCTGCCCCGGTGACGTGAGGGCGGCGCAGTTCCGAAACGAGGTCTACCCGGGCATCGTTGCGGCGGCTGGCGGTAAGCCCATTCCGAAGCCGTCCGGTGGGGCCGTCACCATTGATGGCAAGGCATACGGCCTGGGGGCATCTGGCGATCACATCACTCGCATGGGTCGGGCGCTCGTTCGGGCGGGCTGTGGCCGGTACAAGGAGGGCCCAGGCCCCAACTGGACGTCTGCTGATACCGAGTCATTCCGTGCCTGGCAGATCATGCGCGGAGATGACCCGCAGTTCTGCGATGGAATTCCCGGCCCCAAGCAGCTAGCGCGCCTTCTCGACATGTTCGGGGAAGCGCGCACGCACACTGTTGCCCGTGGCGAGACTCTGAGCGCCATTGCCCGCAAGTACGGGACCACGTGGCAGGCAATCGCCAAGACGAACGGCATCGAGGACCCGGACCGGATCACCCCGGGGCAGACACTCAAGCTCCCGTAAGCACACCACGTTTCAACATCACACACCACCAACTAGGGGGAATATCAATGGACTTCATTCGCACTCACCCGGCCCGCATTTACGCCGTGATCACGGCAGCCCTGGCCCTTGTCGCCTACTACGTGCCGGACCTGCCTGATGCGCTGATTCTCGGCCTTGCTGCCGCCGTACTGGGCATCGGTGAGTCGGTACAGCGGACCGAGGACGCCAAGACCCGCGGGGCCGGTGTCGGCAATGGCCAGGCCCGCCAGGAGTAGAGGCAACGCTCACGCTCCCGTGGTCAGGGAGAGCCCCTAGCCACGGGAGGTAGAGCCATGGGAAACCCACACATCGCGCTGATAGGCCGTGTCCGATCCGGCAAAGACAGCATTGCCGCCCGGTTGGTAAGTCACCACGCCTACACGCGAGTTGCGTTCGCAGACCCGCTCAAGGACATGTGCCTGAGCGTTGATCCGATCGTGACTTACGAGCCGGCCGGTTACGGCCCCCTGCCGATCCGGCTGAGCGCTGTTATCGAGCGCTGTGGATGGGAGCAGGCGAAAGACCGGTACCCGGAAATCCGGCAAACCCTGCAACGGGTCGGCCAGGCGGTACGGGACCAGGACGCCGGACATTGGCTCAGCCTCGCAGTGGACAAGGTGACCGTGGCCGACACGTGGAACTTGCCCGTCGTGGTCACTGACTGCCGCTATCCGAATGAGGCGGAGGCACTCAAGGCGCGCGGCTTCAAGCTGGTGAGAGTCACCCGCCCGAAGGCCAGCGACCACGCGACCGACCATGTGAGCGAGACAGCGTTGAACGGCTATCCGGCCGACGTAACCATTGCCAACGTCGGCAGTATCGCCGATCTCAACACCCATGCAGACGCCCTTGTTTGAGCCCGTACCGATGTAGCTACCACGCCCCCTATCTGCCCTTCGGTAGGTAGGGGGCTAGCTGCGTTTTCGGGCACCGCATCACGTGATGCGGTCCGCCTTGCTTGTTATTCCGAAGCCGTGCCAAGCTCGATTTCGCGAGGCGCCGCAAGGCGCGGGGGCAGAGTAAAGGGGTTGAGTCGTGAGCGACATTCAGCGTTGGATTGATGTGAACCCCGTATCGCGCGGATTCTGCGTGATCGGCAAGGGTAAGGCGTACCACATCACCCGGGGTAACGATGAGTCCCTGTGCGGGAAGCTCATGATTGCCAACGGCAGCCGGTACATCCGACCGATCGACGCGATTGACGACGGCTACACCCCTTGTGGCTCTTGCTGGAAAATCATGGAGCGCGAAAGCGCGGAACTGGAAAAGGTGGGGACTGTGACCGGAAAGCTGACGCTGAGCGAGGTTCGCGGAGACGTGCGAGTGGGGAGCGTGCGGGGTAGCTCAATTCCCCACGCCCTCAAGGACACTGGGCCCGAAGGCGAAATCGTCCCCTACTGCTCCGCCCGCACTAAGAGCCCGATTCAGTCTTGGGGACCGGCCGTTGAGCAGAAGCCGCAAATCGAGCTGTGCAAGACGTGCAGCAAGCTCGTACCGACTGGCCCGGTTGCGGTGGACGGCAAGACCGAAGAGGAGCCGGAGGAGCGCGTCATCGAGGAAGTGAAGGCGCCTGAGCCTGCCGTGGAGGAGGCGCCGAAGATGGACAAGGTGCCTGAACCCGCTGTGGAGGAGACGCCGAAGGCGGAGAAGGCCGCTGAGACCAAGCCCGGCACTGCGGTGGCGAACCGTGCCACAAAGAGCGTGGATGAGATCCCCCACATCGATGAGCTGCTGGAACTGGGCGCCCAGCGGGTCAAGGAAGCGGCTATCGAGTCGTTCGAGAAGGGCCGGGGAGTCGCTGAGGTACAGCTCAAAGTCCGTTTGAACTCCCGTGACAAGGACGGCGACCCGGACATCAATGCCCGCGCCGACGCAACGAGGAAGGGCGCAAGCCGCGTATACGAGGCCGTGTTGGAGGGGCTGCCGGAGGAGGGGGAAGACCCGGATGCCGACGTGATTCGCGAAAAAATCGGAAGCATCCAGACTGACGCACGCCGCGCTATGCAGACTCTCCAAGTTGAGTACGTGCGCAGCCTCGACATCGAGCCCGACCCAACGGCGGACGACTACGAGGAGCAGAAGGCCACCCTGGAGGAAGAGCGCGCCCGCTTCGCCAACGCGTTGGAGATGTTCCCGGAAGGCGCCACGGTCGATGGCGAGCCGGTCACGTGGTCCGCCAGGGTCTTTGACTACTACGAGAAGAAAGGCAAAGCGCTCCGCCGTTACACCCGTGCCGAGGAAGCTAGGCAGCGTCGGGCCATTGAGAAGGCCAAGAAGGCGGAACTAACGGCGGCCGTTGAAGCGGGGGAGATCAGCGAGGAAGAGGCGGACGCGACGCTGAACCCCGAGCCCTCGCCGGAGGAACTGACGGAACAGGCAGATAACCGCGCTAAGACTGCCTTTCTGAAGCTCATCGAGAAGGCCGGACAGATAGGCGACGAGAGCGCGAGAGTGCAGCGCCTCGACGAACTCTCCTCGATCCTCACCGAACTCTACGGCGAGATACGGGGAGCGAAGCGGGGCTAGGGCATGGGCCCCGACTTCCCCAACGAGGTCGGGGCCTCCTCGTTGATGGCACCGCATCACGTGATGCGGTGCCAAGGAAAGGATGGCATGACATGGCTAGGAAGTACGCCGTTGACTGGACAGATCTTGCGTACCCGCAGATTGTTCCGGCTGAGCTTGAGCCGTTCGGCACTAAGGACCCTGTAACCCTCGGTGAGGCACGCCAGGAGATTTACGATCACGCAGACGAGATCATTGCGCATTGGCGGGAGGTCAAGAAGCGGGCGCGAGAGATGACGGCCGCTGTCATCGAATCCGAGGCTGCCCGTTTCCACGAGCCGCAATGCTAATGCCGCTCTGTACGGCGCCTTAGCGGCCGCCTGTACTGCCCCCGGACCAGAACGGGCCGGGGGCTTTCGCATGCCCGGAGACGACCGCAGGAAACCGCACCGCTCCCCGCTAGGAGACAGACCACCTAGACGAAGGGGGTACGCGTGGGGCGCGTACGCACTATCCAGCGCGGCGGCAGCCGCTTCTATGTCCACCCCGAGCGGCCGGAAATCAAGGTACCCGGCGTTACCAGCATCCTCAGCATGCTGCCTAAGCCGTTCCTGATGTACTGGTCGGCAAAGCTAGCGGCTGAACTCGCCGTAGATTCCCTGCCGTTCGTACAGCAGATGGCAGAGCGCGACCGGCAGGGGGCGATTGACTATCTCAAGGGCGCGAGCCGGCGCTACACCAAGGTGCGTGCCGATGTCGGGTCGGACGCGCATGATCTCTTTGAGCGCATGATCCGCGGTGAACGCGTCGGCAGGGTTCACCCTGATCTAGAGCCGTACCGCGCGCAGTTCGCGGACTTTTTGGATGCCGTGAACCCCGAGCTGGTTCGCGCGGAAGATGTGGCGTGGTCGGATGAACACGGCTATGCCGGATCGTTTGACGCCGTACTCACGGTGTGGCTGGACGAGGACGGTAAGCCGACCCCGGACCGCACCGGTGTGCCCCATCGGCTTATGGCCGACTGGAAGACATCCAAGGCGACATACCCGGACGTAGCGCTACAGATGGCGGCATACACCCATGCGGACCGGATCATTGCGCCAGACGGGACGAGCGAACCCATGCCGACGTTTGATGGCGCCGCCGTACTCCACATCACCCCCGAACAGTGGGCGCTAAAGCCCGTACGTGTAGATGACGACGTGTTCGCCTTCTTCCTCGCTCTCCGGAAGACGTTCACATGGGATCGGCAGGTCTCCCGAGAGGTCATCGGCCGCGCCATTGCGAAGAGCGCGGGACAGCTCATCACCGGCACGCAACGACGCGCCAGGTAGCGGGCAACCCCACCGCTCTAGGCCACCCAGAAGGGGCGGACGGACGACGGAGGCCACCGCATCACGTGATGCGGTGACCGGAACCTCTCCCGTTCGCCCCTCATCAATTCCCGACTTGAGGAGACCCGCCCGCATGGCGAACCGCATGACCATTTTTGCAACTGACCCCAACGCCCGCCCGAAGGAGCGCACGACCTTCGCCGATGACACGGTCGGTCGCTTCCACTCCGGCCGTGCCGTGGACGGTATCCCGGAGGTGCTTACGGAATGGCGTATCAGCACGGGGGACAAGGTAGTTGCCGAATCCGTAGCGCAACTCTTCGGCGGCGAGCCGATCGAGACGGATAGCCCGTCTGAAAACTTCATCGACGTATTCACGGACCGCACGACGATTCTTGTAGTGCTCGACGGCGCAGACGCCATCTATGCCGACATGAAGCTGTGGAACCGCAACAAGCTGGTTCACCACTGTGACGGGTCCGTGTTCCTCTCGCCGGACGAGAAGAAGGGGCAGCCGTGCCACTGCCCGGAACTCTTCGCCGAACGGAAGGCAGCGGCGGCGGACTTCATGGGCCCGGCCCCGTCCATCACCATCACGTTCCGCCTGGCGGATGATCCGGAGTTGGGCAAGTTCAAGTTCCAGTCGGGGAGTTGGATGCTCGCAAGCGTCCTGCATGAATATGAGAACGACCTTGCCGCGATCGACGGGCCGGCCCTCGCCGAACTCACCCTAGAGCCGGTGGAGTACACCGTGAAGAAGGGCCCCAACAAGGGCCGGAACGTGAGCTATGTAAAGCCTGTCGTGAGGGTGCTTAAGGCGTTCAATGACGCTATTGCAGACGAGCGATAAGGCCAGTGACGACGCTCGATCTCCGGTCCTCGTATGACTGGCCCGGAGCGCTCAAGAGGGCAACTGACGCGACCGTACGGGCACCCCTTTGGGGGTTCTCTCCCGAGGCGCGCAAGGCAGTAATTCACGAACGCCGTCGGCGCTTCGGTATTGATGATGAGGAGGGGGACGACGTTGGCTAAGAGGGGCGTTATCACCGACTATGCGGGCGAGGAACTTTACCCGGGGGACCTGATCAACTACGCGGCCCGGCAGGGGAATCGGGTACGCGTCACTGACGCGATAGTGCACAGGGTGACCACGCGACTTGAGGGCGGGCGACTCCGCCCCATGCTCAGAGTGCAGCCCACAGGAGTCGAGTCGGGGTTTACCAAGCGCCGGACCATGCGCGCGGAGTGGATCAGCGCGGAGCATGCGCGGCTCATCATGGCGCACCACGCCAACGACTAGACACGCACGGCAGGGCCGGACGGTAACCCAGGTGGGCCGTCCGGCCCTTTCGCGTATCACCACCGCATCACGTGATGCGGTGCCATAGGGGAGATGACATGGATCAACGAATAGCCGCGGATACCGCCCCCGCGCTGGGGGACGTGCGGCAGATGAGCCGCGGGGACACGCTATGGCTCGCGCCTGGTGCTGAGCGACGGGCCGACTGGGGGCGCTACCTCGACGCGGTTTCGATAGCCATCACACGTGGTGTAGACGTGCGTTGGGGGGCACAACAGTGGTAGACGAACTCCCCCTCCCTATCGTCCTGTTGATCGGAGCGGTGATGAACGGTGAGCCCATTGCGGTAGCCCTCGTGTGCGCCCTTGCCCTGTCCCTCGGGACCCTCATTGCCCTCGCCGCAGTGGTGCTGTACGGATGGTGGCGCGACCGTGGCTAGCAGGAATAAGCGGCGGGGGACAGCGTGGGAGAGCGCTGTACGTGACTACCTAAATCAGGCGTTGGGCCTAGTGGACGAGCGAGGGCGCTTCCTCGATGCGATGGACGGCGCGAACGTCCGGCGAGCGGCGCAGGAAGGGGCGCGGGACGTTGGCGACGTTCATGCGGCTCCATTCGTCATCGAGGCGAAGGACGTACGGTCCCCATCAGTACCAACGTGGCTCCAACAAGCGGAAGTTGAGGCGCTGCACGCTGGATTCTTGTATGGCGTGGTGGTACACAAGCGGCGGTCCGTCGGCACGGGGTCGGGCCGTGTTCACGTATCCGTGCCGACGTGGACGCGGGTGCGGCGCGCCCTCGGACTGACCACCCGAGAAATGGCCACCCGGTACGGATTCACGGCGAGCGCACGGGGCCTGAATACCGGCCGTTGGTACCTGACAACGACCGTAGGTGAGTTCGCCGAGCTGCTGACGGACATACGGGCCGCGCGGTAGCCGTCGCCGGCAACTCTCGCGCTCCCAAGGGGGTAACCCAAGGGAGTTGATGCGAGTGAAGTTCGCCGAAGTGCTCGCTCGATTCGCGGACGTGAGAGAAGAGCCGGACGGATACGTTGGAGTCTGCCCCGCGCATCGGGACCGCCATCCGTCCCTTCGCATCACGCGCGACGACACACACCGCGTGTTGCTGAAATGCCGCGCCGGGTGCGACACCGGTGACGTGATCACGGCAGCGCGGCTGTCCTGGTCCGACCTATTCGACGTAGCCGGCCCCGGGGCCACCGTCTCTAGTAAGCGCCCGGAGATGGTTGGGCCCGGCCCGACTGCCGCACTAGCGATGTACGTGGACGAGACCTCATGCCGGCTACTGGACTTTCGCGACCAGGCGGCCGAGGACGCGCGTAGCTATGTCACCGGTCGGTTCGGTCTCGATCTGGAGACAGCGGCAGACCTCATGCTCGGTGTAGACGACGGCGAGAGTGCACCCAACTTCCCATACAGGTCTGATGTGTTCACGCGGTATCGGCGACTCACGGTGCCACTCCACGACTTCCAAGGAGTGGCCCGCGGATTGCAGGGGCGTGACCTCACTGGGCGGTGTCCTGGGCGTTGGATATCCCTACGCAATCCGGAGGGGCAGAGATGGGCCCCATACGGCGTTCTCCGGGGCCGGGGCGGTCACGGGGTCACCCTCGTTACCGAGGGCCCCGGAGATGGTCTTACGGCGGTTGCGGCGGGCTATGACGCGGTGCTTATCCGTGGCGCGTCCATCGCAGGGAATCCTGCCCTGCTGGAAGAGCTAGCGGCCGGCCTGCGTGGACGGCAGGTCATCGCGGCTGGCGACAACGATGCGGCGGGGCACACCTTCAACCGGCGACTTTCCAAAGGGCTGGCCGCGCATGGCCTACCCGTCCTCGCGCTGGCCCTACCCAACCCCGGGGATGACCTCACAGACTGGCGCGCCGCTGACCCCGCGGCCTTTCCGGGCGCGTTGCATCAGGCTGTTCGGTCGGCCTGGCCCTGCTAACGGGCCGGCGCAGCTCGTGACTGGCATCTCCAACTAGCCATAATTACAAAGCAATTGACCCCAGTAGCCACATAAGGCGCTGGGGTTTTTGCATGGGGGACCGTGAATGTTGACCTATGAGCACTCCATAGCCGGTGACACTGTGCGCGTACATGTCCCGGATAGCCCTGAAGAACTCGATGCCTTCACCGACTGGGTCCGGGCGGCAAGTGCCCGCGGGCCGCTCGCACTGGACACAGAAACCACCGGCCTCGATGTGTTCCGCGAGGGGTACCGACTGCGCACCATCCAGCTCGGCGACAGTCACGACGCGTGGGTAATTGGGTGGGAGCGCGGGGGGCACTTCCAGCGCGCAGCGCTCCAGGCCCTGACGATGGCCCGCCGGCTCCTCATTCACAACGCGGCATTCGACTGGCTGGTCCTGGGCGCGCATGCCGGAATCCCGCTGGAAGACCTCGCCCCGCGCACCACAGACACCCGCATCCTGGCGAGCCTCATAGACCCGCGGCAGCCGTCAGAACACGGCATCGGTACGAGGCTCAAGGCGCTATCCGCGCACTACATCGACCCCGCGGCCCCGGACACACAGAGCGGGCTTACGCGCGTCTTCAACTCCCTCGGGTACACCAAGGAAACCGGATGGACTCATATCCCGTTGGATCACCCAACGTACCTGCTGTACGCGGGACTTGATGTCATTCTCACAGCCCGTCTCGAACCCGTCCTACGGCGCGAACTCGCGCGTCTCGGCGTGCGGAACGCGCTGGTGACGTATGAGCACGAGCTGGCCCGCATCTGTGCAGTCATGCAACGGACCGGGCTCCTGGTGGATCAGGACTACACCGTGCCCCTCGCCGACCGGCTCGCCGAGGAGGCCGACAAATACCGCACCGTTGCGGCCCGGTACGGCGTGACCAAGGTGGGCAGCTCGGCGCAGGTTGCCGAGGCGCTGTTGGGCATGGGCGAACGGCTCACCGAGCGAACCAAGGGCGGTGCACTGTCCACGGACAAAACCGTGTTGCTCCCCCTCGCGGACCTTGATCGGGACTGGCAGCGCATCGGGGGCCGAGAGCCGAACCCTCTTGGAGATGCGGTGCTGCGTGCAAAGCGTGCAAAGAAGTGGGGCGAGGACTACGCCGCGGGCTTCATGACCAAGCTGGATACCGGGGGACGCATTCACCCCGTGATCTCGCCTCTCGCCGCACGCACAGGCCGGATGAGTGTCACAGATGGGCTGCACCAGCTCCCCAGCTCTGATCACGTAGTACGCCGCGCGATCCTCGCCGAGCCCGGACACGTGATGATCAGCACCGACTTTCAGGCGATCGAAATGCGGGTCCTCGCGGCCCTCGCCGACGTGAGACGCATGAAGGAGGGTTTTGTTAATGGCGGGGACGAGTTCGATATCCACATGTATACGGCGCGGCTCATCAAGGGGGATGCTGCGACTAAGCGCGACCGGAAGATTTTTAAGGGTGCAGGATTCGGAAAGGTCTACGGCGGGGGCGTCCACACGATTTCACGGCAGACGGGCGCAACCGAAACTGAAATCTCGCAGGCCGTAGCCGCGTACGACAGTGCATTCCCGGAGATCAAGCGTGCGGGGAAGCGATGGCAGCGCCAGGCATTCCAAAACAGGATGGTGTTCATCTCGGTAACCGGCCGCCGGCTACCACTGGATCGTGACAGGAGCTACGCCGTAACGAACTACGCGTGCCAGAGCGCGGCAAGAGACGTTCTAGGGCAAGCAATGATCGAAATGGAAAGGGCGGGACTGCTCGAATACATGCGGCTTCCGATTCATGACGAAATTCTCGCGTCGGCACCCCGTGAGGACGCTGCGGATGTGGCGCGAGAGTTCGAGCGGTGCATGTCCATGCGCCTCTACGGGGTGCCCATCGTTGCCGAGGCCGAGATCGGCGGACGGTCCTGGGGAAGCCTGTACGGGGCGGACTACTAGGCGCCGCGGGCTACGTGACCCCCTCGTTACCTCCCTCATCCTCAGGGAGGAGCCCCGCCCGTACGCGTCGGCGTGAGGTCTGAGTGTCGGTATCTATTCAAACTCACCGGCCCGTTATCTCGCCGTTGCAAAACGTCCTCCCCAGGTATGAGAGAAATCCGAGGCGTACGCACGTGGGGGGATAGCCCGTCACGCCTCGGAAACGTTCTACAACTCCATAAAAGACAAGCGGTCTAACCGGTCCCAAACGTCGTTGTCGCGCCCCGCTCCGTGCGGCTTAGGTAACTCCCCAGCGACGACGAACGGCAATGCGCAAGCCCCGTCCGAGCGATCCCGGACGGGGCTTTTGCATGCCCTGAGTCAGACGCTTACGCGATTCCCAATCGCGATGGACCTTGCGCACGCTCTGCCCCGTTCCGGGCAACCATTGCGCTCCCAACGGGAGTGCAACCAGCCCAGGAATACGCGGAGCACTCTCTTGATAAACCTGACCGAAGCTCAGATTGCCGCAGCCAAGGACAATGAGCTTGAGGCCGTAACCGCCGTTGTTGACGCGACGGAAGACCGAATCCAGCAACTCGCCTGGAGGAATGCCACTAGCGGCGGACGCACAGACCACACTCTCGCGGAAGATCTCGCCCAGGAGGGCCGTATAGCCGTCTGGGAATGCCTCGCCCGATTCTCCGGCACGACCGTTGCCGAGTTTTTCGCTTACGTTGACCGGACACTAAAGGGCGTCATGTCCGACACCCGCAAAGAGGAAACCAGGCAGGGGGTATCCCGGTCCGTTGCGGCGTCCTATGAGTCCGCGCTGTCCATTGCGGGCGGCGATGCGTACGAGGCCGAGCGGATCGCGACGGACCCAAATGCGCTGGGAGAGCGGCGCCTTAGCCCGGAGATGGCCTACGCCGCACGCCTGAGCTATCAGGGCGTCGAGTACCTTGATGCGCCCATACGGCAGGGCGAGGGCGGAGAAACGTTCACCCTGGCGGACACGTTGGCGGCCGAGGCCGAGGTCCCCGCAGACCTCCTTGAAGCTAGCGACTACGAGCGGGAGCGCCGGAAGCAAACCGGCGTGCGGGTTCGCCGGACCCTGGCCCGGATGAGCTGGGAACAGAGCACGGTCCTCATGGCGCTGACTGGCATCGTGCCCATCAGCTACTACGGGGCTGAGCGCGATGACGAGCTAGCGGCCGACTACGGCCTGATGCGCGATCAGGTGCGCATCATCCGGCACAAGGCCAAGGACCGGTTCGCCCAGCTCTGGGAACACGGCGCCTAGGTAGAGCGCGCCCCGCGACATGCCGGTGCCCGCATGCCACCATCGCATCACGTGATGCGGTGACCAGCCCCCCGTCCATGTGGCGGGGGGCTTTCGCGTTTCCGTGGCACGAGAGCCCGTCACGCGTACCTTGCATGAGCATGCCACTAACTGTCGCGCTCATGGTAGATTCAACGGTTTGTTGCAATCGTCCGGACGCGTTAAGGACGCATAAAGGACCAGGTCACGGGGTGCGTGGGACCTGAGAATGATTTGAATCGTCCGGGTCCTACCGGTAGGTAGGGGATGCGGATACTTCCGTGCCGATTGTCAGACCCATGCCCTAAGGTCTTGGACATGGCTACACACCGTGTCTACACAGCACTTCTTTCGGTGTCGGTGCCTCGCCTGGGGGAGGGCAACCGTCTTACATGGGATCAGGGCCCGATCCTGATCGGGTCGTTGCTGAGGGAGGAGACCATCCGACACTGCACCGAGCTGAGCGCCGTGCTCCGCGTGCAGGCGCCGGTGGTTGCGCGCTTCCTCGGCGAGCCGGCCCTCTACGACGGTTTTCGCTTTCTCGCTCACGAGCGGTGCACGGGCGCCCTCGTGGGCTGGTCAGAGTGGTACGCGAGCCCTGAAACCGGGGCGTACTTGCCTTACCCCGGGGGTCTCTTTGATGCCTGCGAGTACGGCCAGCACGCCTACGCCGCGGAGGTCGAGGAGACCGCCGCGCCCATGGCCGCCTGACCACCAACAACCCTAATCACCAGGAGAGTTCAACACTGAACGCTGCCCACAGCACCACCCATTTCCACGCCCAACGCCATGCAGGGGGAGAAGTGACCACCATCCGACCGACGCTACGCCGCCACGCACGCACCATTGCCGGACTCCTGTCCGTGCTCCTGTTCGTGCTGCTGTCCTGGCTGGCCTACGGTGATGCTCACAACTCCCCCTACCTGCCGGCTAGTTCATCCAGTGGTGCGCCGGCCCCCGCGGACGGCGGCGAACGTGACGCCCCCGCGAACGAACGCACGCCGCGCCGCGCGAAGAGCACCAGGAGCACGGGCAAGCGGCATGACGATCACGACCAGGGCGGTGGATTCCTCAGCAAGCACCACCTAGCGCGCCTCCTAGACCGCTACTTGCCGGGTGTAGGGACGTGGATCGAGGCCGTGCCCGGGTTCCATCACGGCTGCCACGAAACACATGCCGTGTCGGGTCAACGCGCAGTGCGGGTAGTGGAGTTGGGTCAGCGTGAGCTACGGCAGTCTGACTACGCGCCCGCCGCGTAGTCGCTGAGACGGGGAACCAAACGCCCCCGCCGCTCCATAGGGGAAGAGCGACGGGGGCCCGGGGCCGGCGCGTGGTCCGGCCGGTCGGTCAGGCGCGGTCCTTAGCGAACTGCACCAGACCGGCGAACGCGTCGGTGGTCAAGGTCAGGTGGGGGGCGGTGGGGGTCTTGCTGTCCCGCACCGGAACCACACCGTGAATCATCACAAGGTTGGTAGCGACCTCGATGCACTGGCCGCCGTTTGCGCTGTAGGTGGACTTGAACCAGTGGGGGGATTCGGTGTTCACGAGGTGCCCTTTCGTAACTGGTTGAGCATGGCCACGGAATCGGCTTGCGACAACGATTCGGCCTGTAGTTGATGGTAGGCCCTCAGTATGGGGACCACGCTTGCGCTGTCCCGTTCGAGGTGCCCGCGCTGGGCTGACTCGGCGTACGACATGAGCGACCGATCCGGCAGTGTCAGCACGGTGATCGGCAGATTGAACGGCCGCCGGTCCCCCATGGCAAAGTGGGCTACCTGCACCACAGTGTCCGGCAGTCCAGCGAAAGCAATGATGTGCTCTAACTGCTGCTCCATGACGGAGGCTTCACCCATGGGGCGACGGATACAGCTCTCGTCCAGCACTACGAAGACCAGCGGTGGGCGTGAACGGTCCAGTGTGGCCTGCCGTTCAGCGACAATCGCAATCCTCTCGTTTGCTTGATCGGGGGTGATGGCGCCCCGTCTGACTTCGCTCTCAACGAGGGCTGAGGTGTACTCCGGTGTCTGTAACAGACCTGGGATGACGCCAACTTCGTACAACCTGATCTCTGAAGCGCGCCCCTCAAACATCCGGTACTCCGGGAACCCCTCCAACAGGCTGCCGTGCTTGATCTCGCGCCACTCCCGCTCGAACAAGTCGCCGGTCCCTAGAGCCTTGTCGGTGCTTACCGAGAACTGTTGAGTTGGTGGCCTCCGACCAGTTTCGACGGCTGAAACATGCGCTCCAGTGACCCCGATGCGCTCGCCCAACTCGTCTTGTGTCCAACCGTGTTCGTCTCGCAACCTGCGTAAACGATCCCCGTAGCGGGCAGCGGGTGATGCGTCGGGGTCCAGCTTCTTGCGGTTCGCCATGATCATCCCCACTCGTCAATCAGTTTTCCCTAGTTGATGGATGCGCCGACTGTAGTTCACGCTGAGGGCTCCCGGTAGCGCCCCCGCTACGGAGAGGAGCCGAACCATGCTCGCAGGCTCTCCCCTGGTCAAGCTCAGGGAAGACGACGACAGGCACGTCTGGTTCAACAAGTGGGCCCCTTGGCCTGCCGGCATCCCGCGCGGACCCTATGCCCGTCCAACGCCCGCCATCCTGCGGCGAGTTCAGGCGAGACTACGGAGGGAGGCGCTCCGTGGCTGACATCTCCGAGTGTGGCGAAGCTCTGATCCGGTCGGCGCTCAACTTCCCTCGTTGCCGTTGTGGTGGCGCGAAGTGCCCCGACTCGACGCCGGCCACCGAAGAGCACCAGGACCACGACTCACCCACGTTGAGCTACCTGCGGGCCCGCGTGCGCGTCGACAATGCCCGGCGGAGGTACTGACATGACAGGTCACGGAACGCACCGCGCCGCCAGCACTCGTACTCAGCAGGACCCCGTGGACGCGGCGTGCGAAGAGCTGCGCACGGCACTTGCGGACATGCAGTTGAGCCTGCCGGAGCTGACCGTGACGCCCACCCGTGATGGCGTTGTACTGGGAACCGCTGACCCCCGCACGACGCGACGCATGGCAAAGGCGCTGACGACGAGCAACAGGCGCTGGCGCTGGTGGTTCTCGCTTGACGGTTGGGTCGTTGGCGCCGGATTCGCGTGCATTGTGGGGAGCGCGATTTTGATCACGGTCAGCTACCTTGTGCCGGTCTAGCTGCCCCGGCCCTCACCTGCAATGCCCGAACTGCTGCGGACAGAGATGGATATGGGGAGAGGTATTACGCGTAGACACCTCCCTTTTTGGTGTCACTGCGGCGGCGGGCCAGGGGTGTTGGTCGTGCGACCGGCGAGGGTTTTATTGTCAATCAAACCCGCCGTGCGACGGGTTTCATGACGCGGCAACACCGGCGATTGCTGCACGAGGTATTCCGCCAGTGTGAGGGAGGCTTTCATGGGTGAGCAAGAACAGAACACATCGGTTTACATCATCCCGACTGGCAAGGTGTTTCACGAGTCAGATATGTGTGTCACTCTGGGGAGTTGCACCGCGAAGAACATTAAAGTCTGGTCGCTAGCAAAGGCCAAAAAAGCGGGCAGGCGACCCTGCCTCGCCTGCCCTAGATAGACCCCCGGCGATGCACACGCGCCGGGCGCGCTCCTCGCGGTGAGGCCACAACGCCCGGCCCCCGTCCCGGTTTCAAGGGTCCCGGGACGCAGTGGGGAGCGCGACGCCACCCGGGTCCAACCCACCCCGGCCCGGGTGGCCCAAATTCCCCCGCCCCGCGATTCCTGCAACGCGCGGTTTCCCGGGGCGGGTCACTGAAAATAAGTAGCGAAGTTCAGAACGGAGATAGGTAAGCATGGTGCAGTGTCCGGCGTGTGGCGGAAAAATTCATTTGAATGGCCGGGGTGGCGGCGTGTGCGAGGACTGCCAGCGGGAATACGACTTCTGATCTCTTAGTAGAGTCACGGGGAAATGCGTCGCCAGTGTCAAATGACCTGCAAGGAGGGTGTTCATGAAAGCATCTACGCTCGCCGCAATCAAAGACTGCCCGCAGTGTAACCTCTGTGACAAAACGGGTCCTAATTGTCCCTACAAGGACGCGAAACTTCAGTCTGTGCAGCCTAAGGCACGCCCCGCGAATGGCGAATAACGTCCTATAAGTCTCTGCCCCCGCCCTGCGATCCCTGACACGGTCGGTTTCCCGGGGCGGGTCAAGCCCCTTACCAGCAGCGGGACAATCACATGAGCTGTGAGCATGAAACAACCAACTGCCACCAGTGCAACGCCGAGGCACACGAGGCGGCCGTCAAGAAGCATGCCGCACAGGACTCTGACGCACGCACCCTCTCGCCTGGCCTGGTCATCGCGGCAACTCTTGCCATCATGGCGGTGGTTGTGCTGTGGATCGTCCTGGTAACACTGCTGTCCTACCTCGCTGGATAGGGCATCCCAGACTGCCCCACCTGTGTGCATGACCGCCCGAGGCGCACGGCTGGGGCCCCTAGACCCCCGTCCCGGTCACCTGTCATCCCGGCCGGGACGGGTCAGCCCGCTGTCATCGGCTTGAAGCCCTATGGCAGCCGCACGCCCCACTGCCGCCACCAGGCGGACGGTGGAACAATCGCATCTCCCCCAATGGAGGGCCAATGGAGTGCAACAGGGATCTGTACGAAACACGGGTAGCGTGCGACAAGTGCGGACAGGAAATGACTCCGAACCAGGACGGCTGGTGGATCTGCTACCCGTGCGGGACCAGCAAGCCCGCGTAGACCAGCCGTGCCCCCGATGCGGCGGTTCCCTGCTCAACGGCGGGGGCGTGTGGTGGCGGTGCAGTTCCAGCGTCTGCCAATACGAGATGCAGGAAGAGGCATACGCGCTGTACTGCGAACTGTCAGAGATGGTCGATCGCGACCCGGAAACGTTTTTCAAGATCGTGGCCGAGTATCACTCTGAAGTCCGGGCGCTTGAACCGGCCTGGATGCGCTGACCGAAGGCCCCGTCTGTGCGCTGTGTCGTGGCGCATGGGCGGGGCTTTCGTTGCTTGTGAGGGTGGCCCCATGGGCTAGTCCCCCTGGTACGTGCGGGGCCTTGTGGCTCTACCAAACCCATTGCGCAGAGCCCAAAAGAGGGCCGGCCAGCATTATGAACCCCGGTATTCCGGGCGGGTTCTCGTCTCCCGTGTGACATGCAAAGAGCCCCACCTGAATCAGGTGGGGCTTTGCTCTTCCCCCGCATCGGCGGGGACAATGCCACGTTACCGGAGCGAGCGGGCGACGCACAAGACCGCAGCTAGTACAACGAGTTGACCCCGCTAGCTACTCCGTTGCCCCGCACGTACCAGGGGGCTAGCTAGCGGGGTCAGTTGCCGGCCGGCGCCGCCGGCCCCGTTCCCTCGCGTCGCGAACCCCGGCGGTGCGGGCATAACCATCCCAATCACGACTGAGGGTGCATAGCGGCAACAGCCGGCCCGCAGATCATAGGCCAGAGTGATTAGGGCTAGTCCGCTGAGCCCCGGTCCCGCACGTACGTGCCCCGTTGGGGGACTACGAACAGCACACCATCGGCCACCAGGACGGCAATGGCCCGACGGACGGTCGGACGCGATAGCTCGTACTCCTCGCCCAAGCGCGATTCGGACGGAATCGGCTTGCGGGGCTGCCAGTCACCCCGCGCGATGCGCGCCCGCAAGATGCCCGCGAGCTGCTCGAACGGGGGTTCGGGAGCGTCGCGAACGATCTCCGCATCGGGGCTGTAGTCCATGAGATGACGCTAGCGGGTGGCTCACAACAACTCACTTACAGCCATGTCCATTGACGTCACTTTACGTCAGTTGACGTAAAGGCTTATCGTCGGCACGAAAACGCCCCGACGGATCGGGCCTAATCGATCCACCGGGGCTTAGCCGACACAGCTTTCGAGGAGCTGAACGACTCATGCGCGATGCTATCGCCCGTGCCCTGGTGCGCATACTGCGGATACTGCTGCCCGCCCGAGGGCGCCACGCAGCAACCCCCGCCACCGTTCCCGAACTGGACACCCCGCCCACCACGCCGCCCGCCGCGCGCCGCCAATGGACCGGACCCTCGTCCGCGCAAGCCCGGGCGATTTTCCGCGCCAAGGAAGCACAAGCGCTCACCCCCGAACAGCGCGAACGCTGGTGGGCAACGGCGTTCGCGGAAATCGGCGTGGACTACGACTTCCCCACCCTCAACATCACGCCCGTTCGGGAGGTGGCCGCATGACCCGCGACGGCATAGTCGGCCCAATACCGGACGTGCAGGTCGCACTGTGCATCCGATGCCACACGCTCACCACCGCACCCGTTGCCGTGCGCTGGATCGCGAGCGCCTGCGGGCCGGGGACGATCCTCTACGCCTGCCCGACGCACGCCGTAGAACTCGGCGCCGGACCGACCCCGGACGACGTGATCCGGTAGCACAGACAGCACCATGAGCCCCCACTCGGTCACCCTGCCGAGTGGGGGCTTTCGCGTAGTCGCCCCCGCCAACTCGCCTCGCCAGTACCGTTCTTGCATGGACACGCTTGACGACTACGAGATGCTCGCCGTAGACCTGCTGCGCCGCACCGAAGCCGCAATGGAGACCATCGCGGCGATTGCCGTTGACACCGGCATGACGTTCCAAATCGCGGACGTAGTGCAGCGAGTCGAGGACGATCTACCGGCCGACTACCCGGAGGCCGCAGCGGGCGACGGCGGGACCCGGCGGGACGTAATCGAGGAGATGGCCCGGGACATCTTCGACGGCAACGCGTACGACGACTGATCCCACCAGCCCCGTTCCAGCCACAACGGCGAACGGGGCTCACGCATATCTACCTATGGTGGGACGCATGATCAGCAAGCGTCACGCACTCACCACTATCGCCGTAATCACTGCCGCCCTAGGTCTGTCAGCCTGCACCGGCAGCACCATCAGCGGACAGCCCGGCGCCCCGGCGGGGAGCATGAGACCCGCCGACCCCACCCCGTCCGTGAGTACCGCAATACCGTCGCAGCCCGCATCCACACCGAACGCACAGCAAACCCGGGACCTGATAGGTGCCCTAAAGCGCGTTAGCCCAGCATTCGGGGAGAACGAAAAGTGGGCACTCACCGCGTCGAGAACCATCTGTGCAGACATCCGGGCAGGCCAGGCTGACTCCGATGTCCAGGAGGGCGCGAAGCTGCGCTTCCAGGGCGTGCCCGGCACCATCAAGACCGTGTCGGATGCTCAGGCGCGCCGGATCGTGGACGCCGTGAAGTCGTCGTTCTGCAAGTAGGACAGCGAACCAGCCCCGTTCGGCCATGAGTCGGGCGGGGCTTCTTGCTGGTCAGGCGCCTATACCAACGCATCGGCATACCCTTGCGCTGTGAGTAATCAGTCCGAGCCCGGTGCCACGCCGACCGGCGAACCGATAAGGTGTCTAAGACTTCTCCTCGCCGAGGACCAGTCGATGGTCCGGGAGGCGCTGGCGGCGCTGCTGTCCCTGGAGGACGACCTGGAGGTCGTCGCCCAGGCGGCCCGCGGTGACGAGGTCCTCGCCCAGGCCAGGGCGCACGCGATCGACGTCGCGCTGCTGGACATCGAGATGCCGGGGATGACCGGGCTGGACGCCGCGGCCCGGCTGCGCGACGAGCTGCCCGGCGTGAAGGTCGTCATCCTCACCACCTTCGGCCGTCCCGGCTATCTGCGCCGGGCCATGGAGGCGGGCGCGGACGCCTTCCTGGTCAAGGACGCCCCGGCCGCCCAGCTCGCGGACGCGGTGCGCCGGGTGCTGGACGGCGAGCGGGTCATCGACCCGGTGCTGGCGGCGGCCGCGCTGGCCGACGGTGCCAGCCCGCTGACCGAGCGCGAGCGCGATGTCCTCAGGGCCGCCGCCGACGGCTCCACCAACGCCGAGATCGCCACCGCCCTCCACCTCTCCCAGGGCACGGTCCGCAACTACCTCTCGCTCGCCACCCAGAAGACCGGCGCCCGCAACCGCGCCGAGGCCGTCCGCACCGCCCGCGACAAGGGGTGGCTCTAGCACCGCGACGGAGGGCCCGTCCGACGGACCACCAGCGGCCCCGGCCGCGATCGGTCGGACCGCCCCCAGGGCGCTCCCGACGGGCCACGGCCGCCCCCGCGCCGCCGGCCGCGCCCAGGACCTCCGTCGGGTGTTCCGGCGGACCTTCGCCCCTGTGCGGGCGCGCGGAACGTCCCGCAGGCTTGAAGTGTCATGCCAGCCCACCGCCCCGCCGAGGACGGCGTTCTCGCCCCCGCGCTGCTGATCCTCGCCATCGTGGTCGTCGCGACGGTCGACGCCACGACCGGCCCGGAGCTGCACATCTCCGCGTTCATGGGCATCGCCCCGCTGATCGCCGCGCTGCGCTGCTCCTACCACCGGACGCTGCTGGTGGCGGTCGTCTACGTGGTCTGCCTCACCTACGTCGATCTGCTGACGGTGCCCGACTGGGCCCCGGCCAGCCGGGTCGTCGGCGTCTTCGGGGCGTTCCTGGTGGGCGTCTTCTCCCTGGTGCTGTGCCGCACCCGGCTGGAACGCGAGGCGCTGCACGCCCGCACCAGCCTGGTCGCCGACACCGTGCAGCGGGCGATGCTGCGCGAACTGCCGCTGCGCGCCGGCGCCCTGGAGGCGTACGGCTTCTACGTCTCGGCCCAGGAGGGCGCCCGGGTCGGCGGCGACATCTACGACGCCGTCGACACCCCGCACGGGATGCGGTTGCTGATCGGCGACGTCCAGGGCAAGGGCATGCCGGCGATCGGCGCGGGCCTGGAGGTGCTGGCGTCGTTCCGCGAGGCGGCCCAGTACCAGGAGTCGCTGGAGGGCGTGGCGGGCCGGATGGAACAGGCACTGACCCGCTACAACGCCCGCTCCGCGCAGGAGGGCACCGACGAGCGCTTCGTCACCGCGCTGCTGTTGGAGCTGCGCGCCCCCGGTCGGGCCCGCATCCTGTCCTGCGGCCACATCCCGTACTACCTGGTGCGCAACGGCCACGTCCACGAGCGCTTCGACGGCGAGGGCGGGCTCCCGTTGGGGCTGGCCGGGCTGAGCCGGGAGCCCCGCCGGAGCGCCCTGATCAGCCCGCAGCCCCACGACTGGGCGGTGCTGTGCACGGACGGCGTCACCGAGGCCCGCAGCGGCGACGGCCACTTCTACCCGTTGGCCGAGCGGATCGCCGCCTGGGTGGGACTGGAGCCCGTCGACCTGGCCCGCACGCTCCGCGCCGACCTGGAGCACTTCACCGGCGGCGACCTGAAGGACGACGCCACGCTGCTGATCGTCCGCCGCGTCCCCGCCGACGAGGCCCCGGCGGCGCCGTCCCGGGGCGCGTCGGCCTGACCGCGCGCCGCCGGCCCGTCAGTTGAGCCGGGCCCGGGCCGCTGCCGCCTCCTGCCGCAGCGCGGTCGCGGCCGCCGGCTGCACCGGCTCCAACACCCGCGCGTACTCCTCCAACTCGGCCGCCCCGGCCAGGAATTCGCCCCGCTGCACCAGGAGCCGGGCGCGCTCGTGGCGCAGCCGCGCCGGATGGCTGGGCAGCAGCAACGACAGATCCAGCGCCCACAGGTGGACCGCGCTGTGCTCCGGGCGGGCCTGCGCCCAGGCCCGGATGTTGTTGAGGATCCGCTGGACGATCTCCAACGGGCCGGCCGGCGCGAGCATCCCCGGCGTCAGCGCCTCGCCGGTGGCCCCGGCGACGAGCATCGCCGCGTCCTGGTCGGTGAGCAGCCGCCCGCCCTCGAACGGGTCGGCCAGCACGTGCCGCCCGGCCGGATCCCCCAGCCCGACGACGAAGTGGCCCGGCAGCGCCACCCCGTAGACCGGTGCCCCGGCCCGCCGGGCGACCTCCATCCAGACCACCGACAGCAGGATCGGCAGGCCGTGCCGGCGCCGCACCACCTCGTGCAGCAGCGACGACGCGAGCCGCCGGTAGTCGCTGGCCGAGCCCCCGAAACCGTGCCGGGCGCCCAGCAGTTCGGCGAGGTTGCGGGCCCAGGCACCGGGGCCACCGACCGGGGCGTAGGGCAGCGCGCCGGCCAGCCGGTCCAGTTCGATCTGCGCCGCGTCGATGCCGGCCTCGTCCAGGGACGGGTCGGCCTCGGCACCGATCAGCAGGCACAGCAGGGCGAGGTCGGGCCGCTCCTCGCGGGCCGCCGCCGCGAACTGCCGCCGCCGTTCGTCGCGCGCCGCGTCCCGCTCCGGCTCCCCGCCGCGCTCCGCTCGCTCACCCATACCGGACGAATACCTCCTCAGGCCCCGGCCGGGCCGCGTCGGTAGTGATAGCCGTGGTGCTCGGTGAAGCCGAGCCCGTCGTACAGCGCCAGCGCGCCCGCGTTGTCCGCCTCGACCTGGAGGTACGCCGCGGAGGCGCCCTCGGCCAGGGCCCGCTCGGCGAGCGCCGCCATCACCAGTTTCGCCAGCCCCCGGCGCCGCCGCGCGGGAGCGGTCTCCACCGCCGCGAAGCCCGCCCAGCGCCCGTCGACGGCCAGCCGACCGATCGCCTCGGTGCCCCCGTCCGACGCCGGTACCCGCGCGAACCACACCGACGGGCCGCCGGTGAGCACCGCCAGCGCGTCCGCGGTGGGCGTCCCGGTCCGGTTGTAAAGGCCCAGCCAGTCGGCGTCCGGCTGCCGGGAGAGCCGCACCCGGGAGGTGTCCGCGTCGGTGTCCGCCAGCGGCGCCAGCGCCGCGGTCCGCACCGAGGTGTGCGCCTCGTCGCGCCAGCCGCGGGCGGCCAGTTCGGCGGCCAGCTGCTCGTCGGCGTCGGCCCGCCCGGTGGCGACGGTGAACAGGGCGGGCAGCCCGCGGTCGGCGTACCACCGGGTGACCCGGGCCAGCGCCTCGTCCAGCGGGACACCGGGGTCACCGAGTGGCAGGACGGAGTTGGCGCGCCGGGTGAAGCTCCCGGAGGCCCGCAACGTCCATTCCCCGAGACGTTCCGTCTCAAGGGCCGGCCAACTGCGGGCCGCGACCTCTTGGAGCTCGCGCACCGAGGCCGCCGGACCCCTTCTCCGGGCCGGCGCCGCGGGCACCACCTTGCCCGCCACCAGCGAAGACTCGTCGATCCGTACGCACTCGCCGCTGCGCCGTGTGATGCTCAGCACACCGTCGTCCCATGATGTGAGAACGCCGACCGCGTCCGTGAACGCCCCAGCCCCCGCACCGGCCCCGGTCAGGCGCCGGACGGATACCCTTTTGCCCACGTCAGCATGGGTGATGCGGACTTCCGCGCGACCGCCGGCGAGGAATTCCATCGCTCTCTAACCGCCCCTCTTGTTCGTCTCGTGCCCGGGAACGGAGATACTAGGTGGCGGGCATCGACGACGCCGCGCTCCCGCGCGCCCAGCGGCGGTACCGCCGATCGGTCCGCCGGCCCTACCGAGGAGGAACGACAGCGTGACCTACGTCATCGCGCAGCCTTGTGTCGACGTCAAGGACAAGGCATGCATCGAGGAGTGCCCCGTCGACTGCATCTACGAGGGCTCCCGGTCCTTGTACATCCACCCGGACGAATGCGTCGACTGTGGTGCCTGTGAGCCGGTCTGCCCGGTCGAGGCGATCTTCTACGAGGACGACACCCCGGAAGAGTGGAAGGACTACTACAAGGCGAACGTGGAGTTCTTCGACGAGCTCGGCTCCCCGGGCGGTGCCAGCAAGCTCGGCCTGATCGAGCGCGACCACCCGTTCATCGCCGCGCTGCCGCCGCAGAACCAGGACCACTGACCGACACCGCCCGGAGGGGCGGAGGAGAGCCGGCCCGCTTTCCCGCACCTCCGAGGTAGCTGGGGCAGCCCCGGCACGAGCTGGGGAAGGCCGCACGGCGCCGCCCGGTCCCGTACGGCCACGCCGTACGGGACCGAGGCGTTTTCGCGCCCGGCGTCCCGGCGCCCCCCCGCGAGCAGGCCCGTACGAGAAAGAGAGCACCGTGGGCGCAGTCTCCCCCCGCCAGTCGCTTCGCGAGCGTCTTCCCGCTTTCCCCTGGGACCGCCTGGAGCCGTACAAGGCGACCGCCGCCGCGCACGCCGACGGCATCGTCGACCTCTCCGTCGGCACCCCGGTCGACCCGGTGCCCGCGCTGGTCCAGCAGGCGCTCACCGACGCCGCCAACAGCCCCGGTTACCCGACGGTGTGGGGCACCCTCGCGCTCCGCGACGCGCTCACCGGCTGGGCCGCGGACCGCCTCGGCGCCCCCGACCTCGCCCACCCCAACGTGCTCCCGGTCGTCGGTTCCAAGGAACTCGTCGCCTGGCTCCCGACCCAACTGGGCCTCGGCGCCGGCGACAAGGTCGCCTACCCGCGGCTGGCCTACCCCACCTACGAGGTCGGCGCCCGCCTGGCCGGCGCCGAGCCGGTCGCCTACGACGAGCCCACCGCCCTCGACCCGGCTGGCCTGAAGCTGCTCTGGCTCAACTCCCCGTCCAACCCCACCGGTCGGGTGCTCACCGTCGACGAGCTGCGCCGCACCGTCGCCTGGGCCCGCCAGCACGGCGTACTGGTCGTCAGCGACGAGTGCTACCTCGAACTGGGCTGGGACGCCGAGCCGGTCTCGGTCCTGCACCCGGACGTCTGCGGGGGCTCCTACGAGGGCCTCGTCGCCGTCCACTCGCTCTCCAAGCGCTCCAACCTCGCCGGCTACCGCTCGGCGTTCCTGCTGGGCGACTCCGCGGTCCTCGGCGACCTGCTCCAGATCCGCAAGCACAGCGGCATGATGATGGCCGCGCCGGTCCAGGCCGCCACCGTCGCGGCGCTCGGCGACACCGCCCACGTCGCCGAGCAGCGCGAGCGCTACGCCCGCCGCCGGGCCGCACTGCGCACCGCCTTCGAGGCCGCGGGCTTCCGCATCGAGCACAGCGAGGCGTCGCTCTACCTCTGGGCGACCCGCGACGAGCCCTGCTGGGACACCGTCGGCGACCTCGCCAAGCACGGCATCCTGGTCGCCCCCGGCGAGTTCTACGGCGCCGCGGGCGAGCGCTTCGTGCGGATCGCCTTCACCGCCACCGACGAGCGCGTGGCGGCCGCGGTGCGCCGGCTGTCCGGGAGTTGAGCCGGTGACGCGCTGAACGCGCGAGGGCCCGGGGAGGCGTTCTCCCCGGGCCCTCGCGGCGTCGCGCGGTGTGTGGTGGAGCGATTGCTCACCGGCCGCCGAGCGGCAGCCCGCCGATCAGGACGGCGGTCGGCCTGATCAGCCCGTCGGGCGAGTCCAGCAGACGCTTGGCCACCTCGGCGGCGAGCGCGTCGGTCGTGACCCCGTCCCGCACGACCGGGCGGGCCACGTCCCCCGCCTTGTGGGTGGCGTCCTTGGCGACCGGGGCGGCCTGCTCGACGACCGGGCCCAGGGTCTTCACCAGCGCCGGCGCGAGGGTGCGCGCGGCCTCGTTGCCCGTCTCGTCGACCATGCCGACGCCGGTCCGGGCGGTGTTGTCCAGAGTCTTGCTGGTGTTCGCGGAGTCCAGCGCGCTCAGTCCGCCCAGCTCGTTGCCCCTGGGCGGCAGCTCCACGGCGTTCGCGGATCCGGCCGCAGTGACCACGGGAGCGGCGCCCGCTGCGACCAGCAGGGCGGCTCGGGCGATCCGACGCGTAACGGGGAGGGACATGGTGCTCCTTTTACGGAGAAGGACTCGTACTTCTGACAGATGTGCCATGTCCGCCGGGCGGACGGCCGCCCTGATTACCGCTTCAGGTGTCCGAAGGTTGCGGTGAACCCCGGTAAAGAGTTGGCAACGTGTCACATAATCCGCCCTTGTTAAAGAGCGGCAATACGCATGCGTGCCGATGCCGTGCGGAAACGTCACGGACCGTAAAACGCACGGGAATTGGCTGGGGATACGGCCGCGGGCAGGTGAAATTCCGTGCGGGGAAAAAGGATTGCCGGTCGAGCCGTGCGGCCCGGCCCGACGCCCCTACCGCGCGGTGACGATCCGCACCGACTCCGCCGCGCCGACGGGCGCCTTCGGGCCCTGCCAGCCCTTGCCCGAGTCGGTCGCCGTCCACGTCCGCCCGGCGTAGGAGATCTGCTCGATGTGCAGGTCGGTGGCGTGCGCCAGCGCCCAGTTCGCCAACTGCCAGCCGCGCTGCGCGGTGTCGCCCTCCGCCGCCGTGCGGAACCCGTCGGGCTGCACCGGCACCGTCACGCTCCGCCCCGACGTCGCGGACCGCCCGCCGGCACCCACCGTCCGCGGCAGCACCTCGGGCCCGAATTCCCGCACCAGCTTCTCCCGGACCTTCGCCGCGCCGTCCGGCCCCGGGCTGTCCACGGGGTGGCTCACCGTGCAGCTCAGCGCGTCCGCACTGCGGCCGGTCAACGCCCCGGTGAGCAGCGTGGCATTCGCCTCGTGCTTGGCGTACGCCTGCGGATAGCCGCTGCGCTGCACCTTCTGCGCGGCGACGGTCAGCGGCAGCCGGGAATAGCCCGGCACCTTCGCCAGATGACGGTAGAACTCCCCGGACGCATAGACCGGGTCCATGATCTGTTTCACGGTGCCCCAGTCCTGGGACGGCCGCTGCTGGAAAAGCCCCACCGAATCCCGGTCGCCGAAATTGATGTTGCGCAGCCCGGACTCCTGCATCGCGGTCGCCAGTGCGATCGTCACCGCCCGCTCGGGAAGTCCGCGCGAGGCCGCCACCGCGGAGATCGTCGCGGCGTTCGCGGCCTGCTCGGGCGTGAGCTCGTAGGGATCCCCGCCACCCTGGACGCGCACCGTGCAGTGCGGCGCCCCGGGGCCGCTGGTGAGGTACTGCACCAGGAGATACGCGACCACCCCGAGGAGGACGACAAAGGCCGCGGCGGTGCGCCACAGACGGGTGCGACGGGCGGGGGAAACGGGCTGGGCGGACACGCAGCACAACGTACCGGAGGGCTGCCGATAGGGTCGGCCCCATGGAGCGCTCTACTCACACCGGCCTTGACCTGTCGTTGGACGCCGCCGCGTTGACCGCCCGGCTCGTCGACTTCCCGTCCGTGAGCGGCACCGAGAAGGACCTCGCCGACGCCGTGGAAGACGCCCTGCGCGCCCTGCCGCACCTGACCGTCGACCGGTACGGCAACAACGTCGTCGCCCGCACGCACCTCGGCCGGGCGGAGCGGGTGGTGCTCGCCGGGCACCTCGACACCGTGCCGATCGCCGACAACGTGCCCTCCCGTCTGGACGACCAGGGCGTCCTGTGGGGCTGCGGTACCTCCGACATGAAGTCCGGGGTCGCCGTCCAACTCCGGGTGGCCGCCACCGTCCCCGCGCCCAACCGGGACCTCACCTTCGTCTTCTACGACAACGAGGAGGTCGCCGCGCACCTCAACGGCCTGGGCAAGGTCGCCGAGGCCCATCCCGACTGGCTGGCCGGCGACTTCGCCGTCCTCCTGGAGCCCACGGACGGCGAGGTGGAGGGCGGCTGCCAGGGCACCCTGCGGGTGCTGCTGCGCACCCGGGGGGAGCGCGCCCACTCCGCGCGCGCCTGGATGGGCGCCAATGCGGTGCACGCCGCCGCCCCGATCCTGGCGAAGCTGGCCGCCTACGAGCCGCGTCGCCCGGTCATCGACGGCCTGGAATACCGGGAGGGCCTCAATGCCGTCGGCATCCAGGGCGGTGTGGCCACCAACGTCATCCCGGACGAGTGCACCGTCACCGTCAACTACCGCTACGCGCCCGACCGCAGCCCCGAGGAGGCGGTGGCCCACGTCCGCGAGGTCTTCGCCGACTGCCCCGTGGACGAGTTCGTCGTCGACGACCACTCCCCGGGGGCGCTGCCCGGGCTGTCGCACCCGGCGGCCGAGGCGTTCATGACCGCGGTCGGCGGCGCCGCGCGGCCCAAGTTCGGCTGGACCGACGTCTCCCGCTTCAGCGCCCTCGGCGTCCCGGCCGTCAACTACGGGCCCGGCAACCCGCTGCTGGCCCACAAGAAGGACGAGCGGGTCGCGGTCGACCACATCGCGCACTGCGAGGAGCGGCTGCGCGCCTGGCTGACCGACGGCTCGACGGCCTGACGGGCGCGGCAGGTCAGCGGCTGGTCAACGGGGCCGTCCGGGAGCGGACGGCCCCGTTGCCGTCCGCTCGCATACCAGTCGAATTCCCCTCCCGGTCACACCGGCCGATCTACGCTGAAGTGGCAAACGATCTGTCAGCGGAGGGAGCACGTCATGGCCAACCCCGAGGGAGCGCCCGTCCCCGAGGAGCAGCGGCTGGGTCCCGTACTGCGCCGGCACGACCAGGTGCAGACCGGCACGACGACGGACCAGCGGCTGCTGGACTCCGAAGGCCCTTCCGAGTGGGTGCACACCGACCCCTGGCGCGTGATGCGGATCCAGTCGGAGTTCGTCGAGGGCTTCGGCGCGCTGGCCGAGCTGGGGCCGGCGGTGAGCGTCTTCGGCTCGGCCCGCACGCCGCGCGGCACGGCCGAGTACGAGGCAGGGGTGCGGATCGGCGCCGCGCTCGTCGCGGCCGGCTTCTCGGTGATCACCGGCGGCGGCCCGGGGGCCATGGAGGCCGCCAACAAGGGAGCCTTCGAGGCTGGCGGCACCTCCGTCGGGCTCGGCATCGAGCTCCCCTTCGAGCAGGGCATGAACCAGTACGTGAACCTCGGCGTCGACTTCCGCTACTTCTTCGTCCGGAAGACCTGTTTCGTGAAGTACGCCCGCGGGTTCGTCGTGCTCCCCGGTGGACTGGGCACCCTCGACGAGCTCTTCGAGGCGCTGACCCTCGTCCAGACCCGCAAGGTCACCCGCTTCCCGATCGTGCTGTTCGGCTCGGAGTACTGGGGCGGGCTGGTCTCCTGGCTGCGCGAGACCCTGGTGGCCCAGGGCAAGGCGTCGCCGCACGACCTGGAGCTGTTCCACCTCAGCGACGACGTGGACGAGGCGATCGCCCTGGTCACCAAGGAGGTCGGGATCTAGCGCCTGTCCGACGGGCCACGGCCGGGGCGGGCGGCCCCGCGCGGGAATACCGCCCGCTCCCGCCCCGTTGTGGCCCCGCAGGGGGCGCAGCCATCCCCTACGGGATCTGTTCCCACGCCCCCTAATGCGTTCCACCCCAGAGGGCCCCCGGGGGACGCGTCCCTCAGGCCAGCCCGCGCCGGGCCACCGCCGGCTCCCGGTGGCCGGCGATCGAGGCCACCATGTCCAACACCTGCCGGGTCTCGGCGACTTCGTGGACGCGGTAGACCTGGGCGCCGAGCCAGGCGGAGACCGCGGTGGTCGCCAGGGTGCCCAACACCCGTTCCTTGACCGGCCTGTCCAACGTCTCGCCGACGAAGTCCTTGTTGGACAGCGACACCAGCACCGGCCAGCCCGTCTCGACCATCTCCCCGAGCCGCCGGGTCGCCTCCAGGCTGTGCCGGGTGTTCTTCCCGAAGTCGTGCCCCGGGTCGATCAGGATCCCGTCCCGCCGCACGCCCAACTCCCGGGCCCGCTCGGCCAGTCCGAGCGTCACCCGGAGCACGTCGGCCACCACGTCGTCGTACACCACCCGGTGCGGACGGGTGCGCGGCTCGACGCCGCCCGCGTGGGTGCACACCAGGCCCACGTCGTACCGGGCGGCGACCTCGGCCAGTCGCGGATCGACCCCGCCCCAGGCGTCGTTGAGCAGATCCGCGCCGGCCTCGCACACCGCCTCGGCGACCTCGTGCCGCCAGGTGTCGACGCTGATCACCACGTCGGGGTGGCGGCGGCGCACCTCGGTCACGAACCCGACCGTGCGGCGGGCCTCCTCCTCGGCGTCGACCTCCTCGCCGGGGCCGGCCTTGACGCCGCCGATGTCGATGATCGCGGCGCCGTCGTCGACCGCCTGCGCCACGCGGTCCAGCGCGGGCTCGTCATGGAAGGTCGCCCCCTGGTCGTAGAAGGAGTCCGGCGTCCGGTTGACGATCGCCATGATCACCGGCTCATGCGCTCCGAACTCGCGTTTTCCCAGCCGCAGCATTTCCTGGCTCCCTCTCCATGGTCCGGCAGCGACCCTAACTGTCAGACCCGCATGGCACGATCGGTGCAGGCACTTGAAGTCCGGGGAGATGGTCGTGTTCTGGTTCATGCTGATCGCGATGGTCGTGGTGGTGGCCGCGGTCACGCTCGTCGTCGTGGGCGGGGGAGACGCCGGCGGCGAGGGGGGCGGGCTGCGCGACGCCGAGCCCACGGCGCTGTACGACCCGCTGCCCCAGGACCGCCCGCTGGCCCGGGCCGACGTGGAGGCCGTCCGGCTGCCGGTGGCCGTCCGCGGCTACCGCATGGACGACGTCGACGACGTCCTGGACCGCGTCGGCGCCGAGCTCGCCGAGCGGGACGCCCGGATCGCGGAGTTGGAGGCCGCGCTGGCCGGCGCCCATGCCGCGGCGATGGGCGGGCCGGGCCTCATAGAGGGCGAGCCGCCCGCGCCCGCCGAGGAGCCGGGGCGGTCCGGGGCCGACGGGGCGCCGGGCGGTGCGGCGAGGAGCGACGGACCGGAAACCCCCGGCCGCGCGGAGCAGGGAGACGGTCGCGCCGAGCGCGCGGAAGGGGAGGGTCAGCAATGAGCGGAGTGGTGACGGCGCCGGACGGCGTCCCGCGCTGTCCGTGGGGGATGGAGTCGGAGCAGATGGCCGACTACCGCCTCTATCACGACACCGAGTGGGGCCGGCCGGTCCACGGCGACGACGCGCTCTTCGAGCGGATGAGCCTGGAGGCGTTCCAGTCCGGGCTGTCCTGGATCACCATCCTGCGGCGCCGCGCGGGGTTCCGGGCCGCGTTCGCCGGCTTCCGTATCGCCGAGGTGGCCCGCTTCACCGACACGGACGCCGAGCGGCTCCTGGCCGACTCGGCCATCATCCGCAACCGCGCCAAGATCGCCGCGACGATCGCCAACGCCAAGGTCGCCGTGGAGCTGGCCCCCGGCGAGCTCGACGCCCTGATCTGGTCCCATGCCCCGACTCGCGCCGGCCGCCCGGTGCCGCACACCGTCGGCGACGTGCAGCCGACGACCCCGGAGTCCACCGCGCTCGCCAAGGACCTCAAGAAGCGCGGCTTCCGGTTCGTCGGCCCCACCACCGCCTACGCGATGATGCAGGCGTGCGGGCTGGTCAACGACCATCTCGCGGACTGCCATGTGCGCGCGGAGGTGGAGGCGGCGGCCGGCTGAGCGCCAGCCCGCCCGCCGTCCACGGGGCGGCGGGCCCCGGTCAGCGCCCGACGAAGACCGGCTTCTCCTTCTTGACGAACGCCTCCACCGCGCGGTGGTGGTCCTCCGAGGTCCCGGCCCGGACCTGGAGCTCGTCCTCCTTCTCCAGGGTCTCGGCGAGCGAGTGCCCGGCGCCGTAGGCCAGCGACTCCTTGAGCGCGGCGTAGGCGGCGGTCGGCCCCTCGGCCAGCCGGCGGGCCACCGTGGCCGCCTCCGCCGCCAGTTCGTCGGCGGGCACCACCTTGTTGGCGATGCCCAGTTCGTACGCCTCCTGGGCGGGGACCGAGCGCGGGAAGAGCAGCAGGTCGGCGGCGCGGCCGTGACCGATCAGCCGCGGCAGCGTCCAGGACACCCCGGAGTCCGCGGTCAGTGCCACGCCCGCAAACGAGGTGTTGAAGGAGGCGGTGTCGGCGACGACGCGGTAGTCGGCGGCCAGCGCGAAGCCCGCCCCGGCGCCCGCGGCGACCCCGTTGACCCCGGCCACCACCGGCTTGGGCATCCCCGCCAGCGCCGTGACGATGGGGTTGTAGTGCTCCCGTACGGTGTTCATGGTGCGCCCCGCACCGCTCTCGCGGTCCTCGGCCAGCAGCCCGATGTGCTCCTTGAGGTCCTGTCCGACGCAGAAGGCGCGCCCGGTGGCGGTGAGCAGCACCGCCCGCACCGCCGGGTCGGCGGCGGCCTCGGCAAGGATGTCCCGGAGCGCGACCTTCGCCTCCGTGTTCAGCGCGTTCATGGCGTCGGGGCGGTTGAGGGTGACCGTCGCCAGTCCTTCGGTCACGTCGTAGAGCACGGTGTCGGCCATAGTTGGGAAGTCCCCTCCGTCGTGGCTCGGTGCTGCCCGGCAACGGCAGCCAGCGCCCAGGATGCCGGAGATCATCCGCCCTCGACATGTGACGTACGTCAAAGAATGCGGGCGTGCCGGGTGGTGCAGAGCGGCGAAGTATCGCAGCCCGCTCCCCGAATTGGGTGGGTTTGCGGGAGCGCGTTGCCAAAGGGATGCCCCCTGATGTTGGTCATCGGGTCGTTCGATGCGGGATAATGGCCTAGAAGCAATGTGTTCGACGCCGGTGACACGCGCCTATCAAGGCCGTCGGCTGAGGTGAGCTGGTTTCAGGAAGGGGAACGAGCATGGCGGCCATGAAGCCGCGGACGGGCGACGGCCCGCTCGAGGTGACCAAGGAGGGGCGGGGCATCGTCATGCGCGTTCCGCTCGAAGGCGGCGGTCGACTCGTCGTCGAGCTGACCCCCGACGAGGCCAAGGCCCTGGGTGAGGCACTGGAGAAGGTCACCGTCTGACGCGGACGGAACCACCGCTGCGGCTCTTCGGGACATCCCGGTAGCTCCAGCCGGACGCCCCGGCCCCGGCACGCGGCGCGCCACGTTACGGCGCGCCGCGTGCCGGGGCCGTTTCGTGTGCCGGGAGGCCGCCCCGGGCGGCGGTGCGGGCGGGCGGTCGGTTAGCCGCGCTTGACCGCGCAGAGCAGCCCGTCGCCGACCGGCAGCAGCGCCGGCACCAGCGTGGTGCTCTCCCGTATGGCCCGCAGCAGTTCGCGGACCCGCAGCACCTCGTCGGGCTGCTCCGCCGAGTCGACGGTCCGGCCGTCGGCGAAGACGCCCTGGAAGCAGACGAGGCCGCCGGACCGCAGCAGCCGCAACGATTCAGCGAGGTACTCCAGGTACTCCATGGGGTCGCCGTCGCAGAAGACGAGGTCGTAGCCGCCGTCCGCGAGGCGCGGCAGGACGTCCAGCGCCCGGCCGGGGATGAAGCGGGCGCGGTTGCCGGCGAAGCCCGCGGCGCGGAACGCCTGCTTGGCGAACGCCTGCCGCTCCGGTTCGAGGTCCACGGTGGTCAGCACGCCGTCGGGGCGCATGCCGTGCAGGAGGTAGATGCCCGACACCCCCGTGCCGGTGCCGATCTCGGCGACCGCCTTGGCGTCCGCGGTGGCGGCGAGCAGTCGCAGGGCGGCGCCGGCGCCGGCGGTCACGGTGCGGACGCCGACCTCACGGGCGCGGTCGCGGCACCAGAGCAGGGCGGTGTGGGCGTCGTCGTCGAGGGTCCCGGCGCCGTACGCCTCGGCGAATGCCAAGCTCGTCTGCCGGTTGCCGGTAATGGCCCTCTCCTGTCCCCGTAGTTGACGCAACCGTGACTGTATCCGCTGCGCGCGGGAACCCGCAGATGGGACCGGGCGTTAGGAGAGGGCGGGGGGAAGAACGGGGGGACGCACCGGTGGATACCGCGCAAGAGGCCGGGCGAGAGCCGCGGCAGGACGAGAAGCCACACCAAATGCTGGTCAAAACTGCTTATCCGGAGCTAACGGGCGAGGTGGATATGGTAGGGGCTCTACTGGACACCACCAGAGCCACCAGGGGAGGTGCGGCTGCGGCGGGTGACCGAAGGGTGCGCAGGCGCTTGCGACGGTCGTTCGCCGGGCCGAAATCCGTGACCAACACCGCTGACCGTTTCAGCCCTCACGGCCCCAAGGCCAGGGGAGGGGCCCCCATCGCCGACGTGCCCACCGCGACCTTCGCCGCCGACGCGGACGCGCAGGCGTGGTCTCCGCCCACCTGGGAGGAGATCGTCAGCACCCACAGTGCCCGGGTGTACCGCCTCGCCTACCGCCTCAGCGGCAATCAGCACGACGCCGAGGACCTCACGCAGGAGGTGTTCGTCCGCGTCTTCCGCTCGCTGTCGTCGTACACCCCCGGCACCTTCGAGGGCTGGCTGCACCGCATCACGACCAACCTCTTCCTGGACATGGTCCGCCGCCGTCAGCGCATCCGCTTCGACGCGCTGGGTGACGACGCCGCCGAGAAGCTCCCCAGCCGTGAGCCGGCGCCGCAGCAGCAGTTCGACGACACCCACTTCGACGCGGACGTCCAGCACGCGCTGGACACCCTCGCGCCGGAGTTCCGGGCCGCCGTGGTGCTCTGCGACATCGAGGGCCTGTCGTACGAGGAGATCGCCGCGACCCTCGGCGTCAAGCTGGGCACGGTCCGCAGCCGGATCCACCGGGGCCGCTCCCATCTGCGCAAGGCGCTCAAGCACCGTTCGCCCGAGGCGCGGGCGGAGGAGCGTGAGGAGCGCGACGAGCGGCGCGCCCTGGCCGTGGTGCCCAGTAGGGAGGTCGGAATCGCGTGAGCGGCAGTGGCGGTCCGTCCCCCGCCGAGCAACATCTCGGCGACCGCCTGGCAGCCCTGGTCGACGGTGAACTGGGGCACGACGCACGAGAACGGGTGCTGGCGCACCTGGCGACGTGCGGGAAGTGCAAGGCGGAGGCCGACGCGCAGCGTCGGCTGAAAAACGTGTTCGCGCAGGCGTTGTCCCCCGGGCCCTCCGAGGGACTGCTGGCGCGCCTTCAGCAGTTGCCCGGCGGTGAGTCGGGCGGTCCGGGCAGCCGGCTCGGCAACGGCACCTTCGGCCGGGGCGAATTCGCCCGCGGCGACGGTGCGTTCGGCTATGTCCCGTCGGAGCGGCACCTCGGTCCGGCGATGGCGGCCGTCCCCGCGCAGCCCCGGGCGCGCGGCTTTCGGGTGCACGAGCCGGAGCGCGGCACCCCGCAGCGGCGCCGGCTCGCGTTCGCGGCGGCCGGCGCGGTCTCGCTGGCGGCGTTCGCGCTCGGCGGCGCCCTCCCGTTCGAGACGGCCGTCGACGTCCCCGGCCCGCGCGCCGAGGGCAACGGCACCGCCGTCACCCCGCTCAACGCCAACCCCGCGGCCGGCGCCGTGCCGTTCGTCGGCGGCGAGGGGCCGCTGGCCACGGACGAGCCCCGGGCCCGTTCCTGGCCCTCCGTCAGCGATCCGACCGGCGCCCCGGCGCCGAGCCCGATGTCGCTGTTCGCGCCGTCCGAGGGCCGCCCCACGGACGCCGTGCCGGCGTTCAGCCCGCTGCCGGGCCGCTTCGGGATCTCGCCGCTGATCGCCGCCACCGCCCCGCCGACGGACGACCGCTTCGCCCGGCTCTCCGTCAGCGCCGAGGTCCCGATCCACCACGCCCCGTCGCCGCTGCCGCCGTTGGCGCCGGTGCGGCCGCTGCTCGGTTCCGACGGCGGCAGCAGCCAGGCGGCCTCCGGCCCGCACTGACCGGACCGCGCACGTCACCGCCCGGAACTGGTTGAATCCCTTCTCGGGCGGCGCGCCCCTGCCCGGGGCGCGTACCGCGGGGCCCGTCGTCGGACGGGCCGCAGGTGGCCGCGCTGGGGCGCGGGTGAAGTGTTGGGGAGAGCATGGACGACGCGAAGGGCGCCGGGCCCAAGCTGAAGTGGTGGAGCCGGCCGGAGCCGGTTCCGGGGCCGGGACAGCCCGCCGGGGGCGAGGCCGGGGCGCCGGCGGCCGGTGCCTCCGGCGCGGAGCCGTCGGGCGATTGGGTCGTCGGCCCGCCGCGGCCCACGACGGCGCCCATGGTGGCGGGGCCGGCGACGGACACGCCCCCACCCGCCGAAGTGGCCGAGGCCGGCGGGGAGTTGACGGACCCGGCGGCGGAGGCGTCCGGATCGGCTCCCGTAGGGGAGGGCGCGGCGTCGGACGCCCCGGGCGAGCGGGAGCGGGTGACGGGCGACGCGGCCGAGGACCGTCCGACCGCGGTGTGTCTGGCCAAGGACCGTCCGGCCGAAGGCGGTTCGGCCGAGAACGTCCCCGCCACCCCCGAGTGCCCCGCCGCGACCACGGTGCTCGGCGCGGTGCCCGCCCAGGTCCCCGAGCAGCGCGGGCCGGCCCGGGGCGCCGAGCCCGCGGTCGACGGGTCCCGCCCCGACCCGCGCACCGTGCCCGCGGCCGGTTCCGCGGTGCCGCCCACCCGTGCCACCCCTGTTGACGCTCCCCGGCAGCAGCCGCTGCACCCCGAGGACCCCTACGGGACGCCCCCGTACGGCGGCCCCGGGCCGTGGGCGCCCGCGCCGCTCGTCCAGCGACCGACGGCGACGCCGGCGCACGGCACCGCGGTACCCAGCGGGGTGGCGCCGGCCCCCGACGCCTCGCGCGAGGCCGAACTCCCGCCCGCAGTAGGGGCCGTGGCACCGAAGCCGGCGTACGCCCCCGGCGCGACCGCCGAGCCCGCCGCCGGCGGCTTCGTCCCGCACCCCGGCGACGGCGGCCCGCGTCCCGCGCCCCCGACCGCGCCCGGCGCGTGGCAGCACTACGACCCCTGGAGCGCGCCCCGCCCCGGTGGCCCGATGGCGGCACCGGGCGCCCCGGACCCGGCCGCGCCGCGGCGCCGTGGCCGGCGGGCCCGACTGGCGGCCGCCGCCGTGGCGTTGGCGCTGCTCGCGGGCGGCGTCGGCGGGGTCACCGGCGCGTACATCGAGCGGTACGGCGGCCTCGACGACCTCAAGCTGCCGCAGGCGGCGGGGGACGCGGGCGGCCGCAGCCCGGAGAGCGTCGCGGGGATCGCCAGGGCGGCGCTGCCCGGCGTGGTCACCCTGCACGTCCGCGGCAACGCCGAACAGGGCACCGGCACCGGCTTCGTGCTCGACCAGCAGGGCCACATCCTCACCAACAACCACGTCGTCGAGCCGGCCGGGACCGGTGGCGAGATAGCGGTGACGTTCAGCGGCGGACAGACCGCGAAGGCCAAGGTCATCGGGCGGGACGGCGGCTACGACCTCGCCGTGGTGCAGGTCCGGGGCGTCTCCGGGCTGCACCCGCTCGCCCTCGGCGACTCCGACGCGGCGCAGGTCGGCGACCCGGTGGTGGCCATCGGCGCGCCCTACGACCTCGCCAACACCGTGACGTCCGGGATCATCAGCGCCAAGCAGCGCCCGATCACCGCGGGCGGCAAGAAGCCCGACGGCAGCGATGTGTCGTACGTCGACGCGCTGCAGACCGACGCCCCCATCAACCCGGGCAACTCGGGCGGTCCGTTGGTGGACACCAAGGCCCGGGTGATCGGGATCAACAGCGCGATCCGGGCGGCCGACAGTGGCACCGGCGGGCTGGACGGCGGTGGCCAGGGCGGCAGCATCGGCCTGGGCTTCGCCATACCGATCAACCAGGCCAAGCGCGTCGCCGAGGAACTGGTCAACACCGGCCGGGCCACCCACCCGGTGCTCGGGGTCACGCTGGCGATGGAGTACGCCGGCGACGGCGCCCGGGTCAGCGAGGACGGCAAGGGCGGTGCGCCGGCGGTCACCCCCGGCGGCCCCGGCGCCAAGGCCGGCCTTCGGTCGGGCGACGTGATCACCGAGGTGGACGGGGCGCCGGTGCACAGTGGCGAGGAACTGATCATCAAGGTCCGCAGCCACCGGCCCGGCGACGTGCTGACGCTGACGGTCCAGCGGGGCGACGCGCAACGGTCCGTCCGGCTGACACTGGGTTCCGCCACGCCGGGTTGATCGTTTGTACGGTGTTGGGACGGGCGACTCCCGTCCGACGCCGGGGGCCAGGTACCGTGAGAGGCGGCCTGGCCCGAAGGCCCCCGAAGGCCGCGGATAACCCAAGGAGCTGCAAGGTGTTCTTCGACATAGGACCCCTAGAGCTGATTGCGATCGTCGTCCTCGCGGTGCTTCTGTTCGGGCCGGACAAGCTGCCCAAGCTGATCCAGGACGCGACCGGTTTCATCCGGAAGGTCCGGGAGTTCTCCGACAGCGCCAAGCAGGACATCCGCGACGAGCTCGGTCCGGAGTTCAAGGACTTCGAGTTCGAGGACCTCAAGCCGAAGAACTTCGTCCGCAAGCACGTCCTGGAGAAGGACGAGTACGGGCTGAAGGAGCTCGCCGAGCTGCGCGAGGGCTTCGACCTGAAGAAGGAGATGACCGACGTCACCGACGCGGTCCGGGAGTCCACCGCGCCCCGCTCAGCGGCGGCCGCCGCGGGCGGCTCCTCGGTGAACCTGTCGAAGGAACCGTCGGCCGCCTCCGCCGGCCGTCCGGACATGTTCACCAAGGGCGCGGACGCCTCCCGTCGCGAGCCGCCGCCGTTCGACGCCGACGCGACCTGAGAATCTCGTATGCCCGGCTGTGTTGACCCCACTGGCTATGCTCCCGGTGTCCGGGGTGAGGTCGCCTGAGGGGGGCGGGCCGCCCACGACGCAGGGCAACGAGGAGGCTCCGCGCAGATGGAGACGACGAGTCGGACAGTCACCCATGAGGTGCCCGCCGATACCGGCCGGAAGGCCGACGGCTATCTGCTGGCCGCGTTCCCGTGGTACGGCCTCGATGAGGCGTTCACCGGGCCGCGGTGGTTGATGCAGGTCGGCACGGCCGCCGACGGCACCGTCGAGCACGGCGCGACCGGCCACGGCGCGGAGCCCAGCATAAAGGTGGAGAGCCAGGACGACGAGCGGTTCTCGGTGGTGGTGACGGTCGCCAGCCGGCCCGTGCGGCGCAGCGCGGACGGCACCGGCGTGCTGGAGGCCACCTCGGTCTCGACGGCGGCCTGGCTGGCCGGCTCCGGCCTCCTCGCCCACACCTGGCCGACGCAGATGGACCGCACGCTGCGCCAGGACTGGCTGGACCAGCAGACGATGCTGGCCTGGGAGTTGGCCGACGACCTCGGCGGGGAGGGCTGGAGCGAGCTGATGCTCCCGGTGGACGGGGTGCCGACGCCGTTCTGCTACCGGGAGTCCGAGTACGGCTGGGTGCTCGCCGGGACCTCCGGCGAGGACGGTCCGGAGGGCGCCGAGGGGGTGCACCTCGGCGCTTACGGGCGCGGGATGAGCGCGTACGGGCTGGGCTTCTCGGTGATCCAGGACCTGAGCGTCTACGAAGGCTGAGCGCCCGCGCACAGGGGGGCGTGCGCGAGATTCTGCGCGCCCCATTAGGCGGCGCGCGCGGCGCAGACGAAAGGGCGGACCGTCGAGGGTCCGCCCTTTCTCGTGCCGTACGCGACCGGGGAGCGGCCGCGCGCGGGTCAGAACTTGTTGCGCGGGGTGATCCCCAGCGACATGCCGGACAGGCCGCGCTGGCGGCCGCCCAGCTTGCCGGCGATGGCGCGGATCGCGGAGCCGGCGGGGGAGTCGGGGTCGGTGAGCACCACCGGCTTGCCCTCGTCGCCGCCCTCGCGCAGCCGGACGTCGATCGGGATGGCGCCGAGCACCGGGACCTGCGCGCCGGTGGTCCGCGTCAGGCCCTCGGCGACCCGCTCGCCGCCGCCGGTGCCGAACACGTCGACCATCTCGTCGCAGTGCGGGCAGGGCAGCCCGGACATGTTCTCCACCACGCCGACGATCTTCTGGTGGGTCTGCACGGCGATCGAACCGGCCCGCTCGGCGACCTCGGCGGCGGCCTGCTGCGGGGTGGTGACGACGAGGATCTCGGCGTTGGGGACGAGCTGGGCCACGGAGATGGCGATGTCGCCGGTGCCGGGGGGCAGGTCCAGCAACAGGACGTCGAGGTCGCCCCAGTAGACGTCGGCGAGGAACTGCTGGAGGGCGCGGTGCAGCATCGGGCCGCGCCAGACGACCGGGGCGTTGCCCGGGGTGAACATCCCGATCGAGATGACCTTCACGCCGTTCGCCGACGGGGGCATGATCATGTTCTCGACCTGGGTGGGCCGGCCGTCCGCGCCGAGCATCCGGGGCACTGAGTGGCCGTAGATGTCGGCGTCCACGACGCCGACCTTGAGGCCGTCGGCGGCCATCGCGGCGGCGAGGTTGACCGTGACCGAGGACTTGCCGACGCCGCCCTTGCCGGAGGCGACGGCGTAGACCCGGGTCAGCGAGCCGGGCTTGGCGAACGGGACCTCGCGCTCGGCGGTGCCGCCGCGCAGCGACGTCGCCAGCTCCCGCCGCTGCTCGTCGCTCATCACCTCCAGTTCGACCCCGGCGCGGGTGACGCCGGGCACCCGCTCCACGGCCTCGCGGACGCTGCTGATGATCGTCTCCCGCATCGGGCAACCGGAGACGGTGAGGTAGACCACGACCGCCACCGAGCCGTCCGCGGCGACGTTCACCGATTTGACCATCCCCAGTTCGGTGATGGGGCGGTGGATCTCGGGGTCGTTGACCGTCGCGAGCGCTTCGCGGATCGCGTCCTCGCTCGGCGCGGAGCCGTTGGGCTGGGGCGTGTCTGTTGCCATGTCACGATCGTACGGCGGGTGAGGGCACCTCCGGAAAGGCCCTCAGCGGTCGCGTTCGTCACGCTCCGGGAGCTCGCCGTCGGCGCTCTGCCGCGCCTCCAGTTCCCGCAGCAGCTCTTCGAGTTCGGAGCGCATCCAGTCGCGGGTGGCGACCTCGCCGAGGCCCAGCCGCAGCGCCGCGATCTCCCGGGTCAGGTACTCGGTGTCGGCGATGGAGCGCTCGTTCTGCTTGCGGTCCTGTTCGTGGGTGATCCGGTCGCGGTTGTCCTGGCGGTTCTGCGCCAGCAGGATCAGCGGCGCCGCGTAGGACGCCTGGAGGGAGAGCGCCAGGGTCAGGAAGATGAACGGGTAGTTGTCGAACCGCAGGTTGCCGGGGACGGTGACGTTCCAGCCGATCCACAGGATGATGGTGACCGTCATCCAGACGATGAAGCGGCCGGTCCCCAGGAAGCGGGCGATCTTCTCGGAGAGCCTCCCGAACGCCTCCGGGTCGTACTCGGGGAAGAAGGTGCGGCGCGGCACCCGCGGCAGGTCCAGCCGCGCCCGCGGCCGGGGCTCCGGCCCGCGGTGCCGCTCCCCGGCGCCGCCCCGGCGCACCGCCGAGGCGCCGTGCGGCCGCCGCTCCCTGGCGTTCTCCCGGTCGTCAGCGCCCATCGGCACCCTCTCCGCGCGCCCGGACGGTGCCGCCGTGGGCCTGGGGACGGCCGTGCAGCCCGGCCTCCCGCCAGTCGTCCGGCAGCAGGTGGTCCAGCACGTCGTCGACGGTGACCGCGCCCAGCAGCGCACCGCCCTCGTCCACCACCGGCGCCGCGACCATGTTGTACGCGGCCAGGTAGCTGGTCACCTCGGGCAGCGGGGTGTCCGGCCGCAGGGCCGGCAGATCGGTGTCCACGATGAAGCTGACGAGGGTGAACGGCGGGTCGCGCAGCAGCCGTTGGAAGTGGACCAGGCCGAGGTACTTGCCGGTGGGCGTCTCGTCCGGCGGCCGGCAGACGTAGACCTGGGCGGCGAGCGCGGGGGAGAGGTCCGGGTCGCGCACCCGGGCCAGCGCGTCCGCGACGGTGGCGTCCGGGCGCAGCACGATCGGCTCGGTGGTCATCAGGCCGCCGGCGGTGCGCTCCTCGTAGGACATCAGCCGCCGGACGTCCGCGGCCTCCTCCGGGCGCATCAGGGTCAGCAGGCGCTCCTTCTCCTCCTCGGGCAGCTCGGAGAGCAGGTCGGCGGCGTCGTCCGGGTCCATCGCCTCCAGGACGTCGGCGGCCCGCTCGTCCTTCAGCTTGCCGATGATCTCGACCTGGTCGACCTCGGGGAGCTCCTCCAGGACGTCGGCCAGCCGGTCGTCGTCGAGCGCCGCGGCGACCTCGCCGCGGCGCTTGGGGGAGAGGTGGTGCAGCACGCCGGCCAGGTCGGCGGGGCGAAGCTGCTCGAAGGTGGCCAACAGGCTCTCCGCGCCCTGCCCGTGCTCCTCCAGGGAGAAGCCGGTCACCGCCGACCACTCGACGGTCAGCACCTCGCCCTTGCGGCGCAGCGGGCCGCCCTTGCCGCGCCGGACGAAGACCTTGTCGATCTCCCAGTCGCGGCGGGCCGGGAGTTGGGTGATGCCGATGTCGAGCACGGTGACCTCCTCGTCGGTCCCGACCATCCGCACCCGTCGGTCCAGCAGTTCGCCGAAGACCAGCGTCTCGGAGGCCCGCTGCTCGAAGCGGCGCATGTTGACCACGCCGGTGGTGACGATCTGGCCGGACTCGACGCCCGTCACCCGGGTCATCGGCACGAAGATCCGGCGCCGGCTGACCACCTCGACGACCAGCCCCAGCAGCCGCGGCGGGCGGTCGCCGACTCGGAGCAGTACGACCAGGTCGCGCAGGCGGCCGACCTGATCGCCGTTGGGGTCGAACACGGCCACGCCGGAGAGGTGGGAGACGAAGATCCGGGGAGTGACCACCGCCATGGAGAGCGCCGCCCTTCTCCCTTTCCGTCCTGATTGCTCCGCTGTTGATCAGAAAACAACGCCTTGGTTCGGGTTCAGGCTAACCCGTCGGGGTGGGCCGCGCCCCGGCGGGAACGGCCGTATGGTGGCCGGCCGGAAGCGGGCCTACGGGCCGTCGCCCCCCGGGTACGCTGCCGTGAGCTGTCGAGGTCACCCGCATCAGGAGGCAGAGCCGACGTGAGCGTCATCCCCCCGGACACCACCCGCCGACCGCCGGCCGGATCCCGACGGCCCGGGCTGGTCGCGCGGGTGGCGGCGGCGTGCGCGGCGCTGACCGCGACGGTGGCCGGCTGCGCGGAGGACCCGGACGCCGGCACCAACGGGGTCGGCAGGCTGCCCGCCGCGCAGATCGCGGCCAAGGCGAAGGCCGCGGCCGCCAAGGCCGACACCGTCCACCTCTCCGGAAAGGTCGTCAGCCAGGGCAGCACCTACACCCTGGACATGCGGCTGGCCGGGGACGGCGCCCGGGGCGAAGTGGCCACCCAGGCCGCCTCGTTCCAACTGCTGCGGGTCGGCAACGCGCTCTATCTGAAGGCCGATGCGGCCTTCTGGGCGGGGGAGAAGGCCGGCCCGGGCGGCGGCAGCGCGGCCAAGCTGGGCGACAAGTACGTCAAGGTGCCCGCCGCCGACCCGGTCCACCAGCGCTTCAGCGGCTTCACCGACAAGGACACCCTGCTCGCCGGGTTGCTCGGGCTGCACGGCGAGTTGACGGCCGGCAACCGCGGGACGGTGGACGGGCACCGTACCGTCCAGGTGGCCGCCGGCGCCGGTTCCGGCGGCACCCTCGACGTCTCCCTGGAGGGCACCCCCTACCCGCTGCGGCTCCAGCGCGCCGGCGGCGCGGGCGAGCTGAAACTCTCCGACTGGGGCAAGGGCGTGGACCTCAAGGCCCCCGACAAGGAGCAGGTCCTCGACTACGGTCAGAAGATCGCCGGCGCCAACTGACCGGCCGCGGCCGGGCCGTCAGCCCCTGCGGCCCCGGCGCAGCAGCTTCGGCAGCGCGGCCGGCGCCGGCCGGCGGGTGAGCGCGGGCGAGGGCAGCGGCGGCTCGGCGTGCGGGCCGTCCGGCATCCGGCCGGGGCGCTGCACCGCTTCGCCGGCCGGGACGAGCCGCAGCACCCGGCACTCCCGGGCCCAGCGCTCGACGAGCGCCTCGGAGTCCGGGGCGTTGAGCCGCTTGCCCTTCAACTCCTCGACGGTGGCCCGCCACTCCTCGCTGTCGGGCGCCAGCTCGTGGACCGCGGCCGGCCAGGCGACCAGCCGGCCGCCCTTGTCCTTGCTGCGCACGGTGACCGTCGCGGTGCCGCCGTCGGCGAGCCCGAGGCCGGCCAGCGGCTGCTCGGCCCCGACGCGTTCCCGGCCGGCGTCCTCGGCGGCGCCCACCAGGCAGACCGCCCCGTCGTGCCAGACGTGCCACAGCGCCCGCGCCGGGCCGCTCGCCCCGCGCACCCAGACCAGGCCGGACTTCTTGGTGGCCTCCTCGATGAGGGCCTGATCCAGCAGGGTCTGCGACACCGTCTCCGTCATGGTCCGTAGCCTAATCGGCCGGCCGGAGGGGCGGCTCGCCGGCGCTACAGCCAGCCGTTGCGCTTGAAGCCGCGGTGGATGCCCAGGCAGATGCCGACGGTGACCAGCAGCACCGTCGGGTAGCCGTACTTCCACTCCAGCTCCGGCATGTACTTGAAGTTCATGCCGTAGACGCCGGCGATCATCGTCGGGACGGCGAAGATCGCCGCCCAGGCGGTGATCTTGCGCATGTCCTCGTTCTGCGCCACGGCGGCCTGCGCGAGGTTGGCCTGGAGGATGGAGTTCAGCAGGTCGTCGAAGGACAGCACCTGCTCGTTGACCCGCGCCAGGTGGTCGGCGACGTCCCGGAAGTACTTCTGGATGTCGCTGTCCACCAGCCGCATCGGCCGCTCGCTCAGCAGTTGCATCGGCCGCAGCAGCGGGGAGACCGCGCGCTTGAACTCCAGTACCTCGCGCTTGAGTTGGTAGATCCGCCCGGCGTCGCCGCCCTTCGCGGCCCCCTTGCCGCCGCTGCCCCGCCCGGTGGTGCCGGAACTGAAGACGTCGATCTCCACCTCGTCGATGTCGTCCTGCACCGCGCCGGCCACCGCCATGTAGCCGTCCACGACCTGGTCGGCGACGGCGTGCAGCACCGCGGACGGGCCCTTGGCCAGCCGCTCCGGGTCCTCCTGGAGGCGGTGCCGCAGCGCGCGCAGCGAGCCCTGGCCGCCGTGCCGGACGGTGACGATGAAGTTCGGCCCGGTGAAGCACATCACCTCGCCGGTCTCCACCACCTCGCTGGTGGAGGTCAACTCGGCGTGCTCGACGTAGTGCACGGTCTTGAAGACGGTGAACAGGGTGTCGTCGTAGCGCTCCAGCTTGGGCCGCTGGTGGGCGTGGACGGCGTCCTCCACGGCGAGCGGGTGCAGCCCGAACTCCCGGGCGATGCCGGCGAATTCGGCCTCGGTCGGCTCGTGCAGGCCGATCCAGACGAAGCCCCCGTCGTCGCGGGCGCCGGCGATCGCCTCGGCCGGGGTGGGGTGCCCGGCGACCCGCTGGCCGTCGCGGTAGACGCCGCAGTCGACGACGGCGCTGTTGGGGCAGGCCGCGGCGGCGGAGGCGCCGCGGTAGGGGGAGTCGTCGCGGCGCCGGGCGGGACGGACGGCGGCGCGCAGGTCGCGGATCATCGACAAGGCAGGCTCCTTCGGGCCGGCCGTCAGCGGCGAACGCAGGCGCAACGCGGCCCGGAACGAGGACGTACGCGGCGACAAGCAGCCATACGTCCGCAAAGCGGGCGGCGCTCGGTGCGGTGCTACCGACGGCAGTTCGCTGACATCACGGAAGTAAGAGTCGAGGGCGCTCTTCCGTCATCTGCGTCCGGAGCAAAAGAACTTCAAGCGTTTCGCCGCTGTGCGGCGGGGTACGGAAGCTCTCGGATCAGAAGGCTCGCCTGGCGAGCGGGACGACGGGAGAACTATCGGTACTGCACGGTCGACTCGGATCCACCGCAGCCCCACCTCCTCCGGCCGGTCCCCGTTGGGGGACGTTCGTCTTTCCCTGACCAGACGGCAAGGCTATCAGCCGCCCGAAGCGCTGTGACGCCCCTTTGCCCGTTCCATAACGAACCGCTCCCCGGCATGTGACGGGGGTCTCTCCGGCGGCTGTTGGGCGCCGCGGCCGGTCCCTGGCCCGACGCCTATGCTCGCCGCATGTCTGACGTTCTTGAGTTGGTCGAGGCCCGGTTGCGCACGGCGCTGGGCGAACCGGACGCGCGCGCCGCCATCACCTTCCTCGGCACCGACCGCATCGAGGTGCTGCGTTTCGTCGACGGCGACGTGCTCCGCTACGCCACGCTCGGGATGTCCGCCCAACCGATGAACGATCCCGCGGCGGTCCTGGCCGATCCGCACCGCGGCCCCCGGGCCGAACTCCTGCTCTCGGTGCGCGGCGGCCGCGCGGACACCGACAAGGTCCTTCGCCCGCTCGCCGTCCTCGCCGCGTCACCGCAGGTCGAGGGCGTGATCGTGGCCCCCGGGGCGTCGCTGGACGTGGGCGAGCCGCTGTGGCCGGGGGCGCCGTTCACCTCGGTCCTGGTGGGCGCGGCCGGTGGCCTCGTCGAGGACCTGGAGCTGGGGGAGACGGGGCCGCACGGCGCGGCGCTGGACCCGGTGCGGTTCCTGCCGCTGCTGCCGATGACGCCCAACGAGGCCGCCTGGAAGCGGGTGCACGGCGCCGAGGCGCTGCAGGCCCGCTGGCTGGAGCGGGGCACCGACCTGCGCGACCCGCTGCGGGCGGGTGTGGCCCTGGACTGAACGGGCCCGGCCCCGCCCCTCCGGGCGGGGCGTCAGTTTCCTTCCCCCGCCTACCGGTTGGCGAAGACCGCGACCCCGTCCTCGGTCGCGTGCCGGGGTTCGAACTCCTCGGCCCGCAGCGTCAGTGACCGGCGGCGGACCGCGACGATGCCGGCGCCGATCGCCGCGGCCAACGCCGCGACCACGAACGGGACATGGGGATCGGTCCACTCCGCGATCTTCGGGGCGAGGAACGGCGCGGCCGCCGCCGCGAACCACCGGACGAAGTTGTACCCGGCGCTGGCCACCGGCCGCGGCGCGTCCGAGACGCCCAGCGCCAACTCGGTGAAGACGGTGTTGTTCAGGCCGATGAAGGCGCCGGAGAGGACGGTGCACACCACCGCGGTGGTGTGGTCGCCGTAGCCGAGGACGACCAGGTCGACGGCGAGCAGCAGCAGCGAGCCGCCCAGCACCCGCAGCGAGCCGAAGCGCTTCTGGAGCCGGGGCGCCAGCACCACCGAGAACAGCGCCAGCAGCACGCCCCAGGCGAAGAACACCCCGCCCGACCTGTACGGCGACATGTTCAGCACGAACGGGGTGAACGCCAGCACGGTGAAGAACGCGTAGTTGTAGAAGAACGCGGAGACCGCGGCCGAGGCCAATCCGCCGTGGCCGAGCGCCCGGACGGGGTCCAGCAGCGAGGTCCTGTGGCGCGGTCGGGGCTGCTCCTTGAGGAAGACGGTGATGGCGAGGAACCCGATGGCCATCAGGGCCGCGGTGCCGAAGAAGGGGTAGCGCCACTTCATGTTGCCCAACACCGCGCCCAGCAGCGGGCCGCAGGCCATCCCGAGCCCGAGCGCGGACTCGTAGAGCAGGATCGCCGCCGCGCTGCCGCCGGCCGCGGCTCCCACGATCACCGCCAACGAGGTGGAGACGAAGAGCGCGTTGCCCAGGCCCCAACCGGCGCGGAAGCCGACCAGTTCGCCGACCGAGGACGAGGTGCCGGACAGCGCGGCGAAGACCACCACCAGGGCCAGCCCGGCGAGCAGCGTCTTGCGACCGCCGATGCGACTGGAGACGAAGCCGGTGACCAGCATCGCCACCGCGGTGATCAGGAAGTAGGAGGTGAACAGGAGGGAGACCTGGCTGTTCGAGGCGTTCAGGCCCTTGGCGATGGACGGGAGGATCGGGTCCACCAGCCCGATGCCCATGAAGGCGACGACCGAGGCGCCCGCGGTGGCCCAGACCGCCCTGGGCTGCCGGAGGAGCGAGGTGCCGTCCCCCTCCAAGGGGTCGTGGGTGTCACCGCCGTGACCGCTCTGCTGCATGCCGGGTTCCCCTTCCTGTCTCTGTGCGCTCACCAAAATCGTTGCTGATTACACACAATAGGTTAGTCGGTCTAAAAAATGCAATCTACAACTAGTTTTTCGAGGGTTGGGTTCGCGCGTCACGGGAAACGGCCAAGTGTGCGGTGCGGTACGTGATGAGGGGCACACTGGTCGAGTGATCGTCCTTGACGGGGCGGCGGCTCAGGAGGACCGTTGGTCCTTATGAGGGGCGAACCCAGTTGCCCGAAGTGCGGAGGCCGGGTACGAGCGCCCGGCCTCTTTTCCGATACCTGGCAGTGCGCCGCCCACGGCACCGTGCATCCGCTCCAGCCGGTCGTTCCGCCGAGCGTCGAGGCGCTCGGCGTCGTCGTGCACCGTGCGCAGGTGCCCGTGTGGATGCCCTGGCCGCTGCCGGTCGGTTGGTTGTTCACCGGCGTGGCCTGTGCCGGCGACGACCGTAGCGGCGGTCGGGCGACCGCGGTGGCCTGCTCCGGGCCCGGCCCGCTCGGCGGACCCGGTGAACTCCTGCTGGTCGCCGAGGAACTGGGTGTGGGGCTCGGCTCCCGTTATGCCGGTATCGACGGCCCCGACCCCGGCCCGCATCTGCGCGTCGACCGACCGCCGCACGTCAAGGTGCTCGCCGCCGGCCGTCCGACCCCGATGTGGCAGGTTCATGGCGCGCCCGCCGACCGTGCGGTCTTCGCCGGCGAGGCCCGGGGGCTGTGGCTGTGGGCCGTCGCCTGGCCCGAGCAGTCCGGGCTGCTGATGTACGACGAGCTGGTACTCACGGATCTGCGAGAGGCCGGCGCCGAGGTGGATCTCCTGCCCTGTGGGGCGCTGTCGCCGAGGATTCTGAGCTGACGAAGTCGGCGCGACTACGGATCGCGGTGCGGGGCGTCGGCCGGAGGCAGGGCCGACTGACGAGGGCAGGTCCGGCCGACCGGTATCCTTCTGTAGTCCGTGGTAGTGCCCCGCAGTCCTTACGGGGTGGTTCCCGGTGTGGTGTCCGCTTTGCGGCCCGCCGCCGTATCCGTCCCGCAGCAGTCTGGAGAACGTGCCGTGCGTATCGATCTGCACACCCACTCCACGGCCTCCGACGGCACGGACACCCCCACCGAACTGGTGCGCAACGCCGTCGCCGAGGGCCTGGACGTGGTCGCGCTGACCGACCACGACACCGTCGGCGGCCACGCTGAGGCGCGTGCCGCGCTCCCCGAGGGGCTGACGCTGGTCACCGGCGCCGAGCTGTCCTGCCGGCTCGACGGGATCAGCCTGCACATGCTCGCCTACCTCTTCGACCCCGACGAGCCGGAACTGGCCCGCGAGCGGGAGCTGGTCCGTGACGACCGGGTGCCGCGCGCCCGGGCCATGGTCGGCAAGCTGCGCGAGCTGGGCGTGCCCCTCACCTGGGAGCAGGTGGCGCGGATCGCCGGCGACGGCGCCGTGGGCCGCCCGCATGTCGCCACTGCCATGGTCGAGTTGGGCGTGGTCGACTCGGTCTCCGACGCCTTCACCTCCGAGTGGCTGGCCGACGGCGGCCGGGCGTACGTCGAGAAGCACGAGCTCGATCCGTTCGACGCGATCCGGTTGGTCAAGGCGGCCGGCGGGGTCACGGTCTTCGCCCACCCGCTCGCCGTCAAGCGCGCGGTATGCCTCCCGGAGAGCGCGATCGGGAAGCTGGCCGAGGCGGGGCTGGACGGCGTCGAGGTCGACCACATGGAACACGACGCCCCGACCCGGGCCCGGCTGCGCGGACTCGCCGCCGATCTCGGCCTGTTGACCACCGGCTCCAGTGACTACCACGGCAGCCGCAAGACCTGTCGCCTCGGTGAATACACCACCGACCCGGAGATCTACGGGGAGATCGTGCGCCGGGCCACCGGTGCCTTCCCCGTCCCCGGCGCGGGCGGCTGAGCCCGCCGGCACCGGCCGCCCGGCCGTCCGCCGTACCGCGCGCCCGCGCCTGAGCCGGGCGTGCCGCGGCGCGCCCTCCTCCCCCTCTTCTTTCTCACGGGGCCGTTCGTCGGCCGCGCCGCATCCGGCCCCGTGCGTCCCCCTCCGTTCGCCCGTACCACCGCAAGGCCAGCACTGTGTTCGACGTCGCCGTCTTCAGTACCCTCTTTGTCACGCTATTTGTGATCATGGACCCCCCAGGGATCACCCCGATCTTCTTGGCCCTGACCTCCGGCCGGCCGGCCAAGGTGCAGCGCCGGATGGCCTGGCAGGCCGCCACCGTCGCGTTCTGCGTGATCGCCGTCTTCGGTCTCTTCGGCAAGCAGATCCTGGGACGGTTGCACATCTCCACGCCCGCGCTGATGATCGCCGGCGGGCTGCTGCTCCTGCTCGTCGCCCTGAACCTGCTGACCGGCAAGTCCGAGGAGCCGACCCAGACCAAGGACGTCAACGTCGCGCTGGTGCCGCTGGGCATGCCGCTGTTGGCCGGGCCCGGCGCGATCGTCTCGGTGATCCTCGCGGTGGACCACGCGCACACCGTCGCCTCCCAGGTCGCGGTCTGGTCGGCGATCGCGGCGATCCACGTGGTGCTCTATCTGGCGATGCGGTTCTCGCTGATGATCATCCGCGTGATCAAGGACGGCGGGGTGGTCCTGGTGACCCGGCTGGCCGGGATGATGCTCTCCGCGCTCGCCGTGCAGCAGATCATCAACGGCGTGACGCAGGTGATCCAGGGGACCTGAGTGCCTCCCGGACACCGCGAAGCCCCCGTACGGCAGGTCCGTACGGGGGCTTCGTGCGTCGTCGGCACCCCGCGTTACGTCGTCGTCCGCCGGGGTGCGGTCAGCGGCCGGCGGTCAGCGCGCGGCGGTGGCGCCAGCAGGGCGGATGTAGATCCGCTGCCCAATGGCGGCGGCCTGCTGCACGATCTTGTTGACGGAGGCGGCGTCCACGACGGTGCTGTCCACGGCGGCGCCGTCGGCATCGTCCAGGCGCATGATCTCGAAGCGCATACGGGCTTCTCCCTTCGTCTGATCCTCCTGTGGAGATCTCTTCGAGCGGATCGCCCGGCATCGTCGTCGGGCGTTCCGTACGGGTACAACGAGCCTAGAGCTGAAATGATTCCCTACGCTAAGGAAATTTTTTCATGGGCTAAGGAATCCTGCACGGGAACCGCTGTGGAACGGCTGTGGTTGTGCCTGTCCAGTGCCCGCCCGGACAATGGGTCCGCAATGAACGACCGCCAGCCCACGGGCACCACCGACCTCGCGTCGCTCGCCGCCGGCATCGAGCGCACCAACGAGCTGCTCGCCCGGGTCCTCGCGGAGGTCGCCACCACACCGTCCACCCACGCGGTCTTCGCCGACGCCGGCTACGTCTACGCCGCGGCCGGGCGGCTGGTCGCCGGCACCGAGGACCGCAAGGCGTTCGGGCTGGACGCCGAGGGGCTCATCGAGGCGTTCATCGACAAGGCGCGCACGATCTTCCCGGACAGCCGGCTGCTGCGGGTCTACTGGTACGACGGCGCCCGCCGCCGGATCCACACCCCGGAGCAGCAGCGGATCGCCGAGCTCCCCGACGTCAAGGTCCGGCTCGGCAACCTCAACGCCCACAACCAGCAGAAGGGCGTGGACTCGCTGATCCGCAGCGATCTGGAATCGCTGGCCCGGCACCGGGCGATCAGTGACGCGGTGCTGATCGGCGGCGACGAGGACCTGGTCTCCGCGGTGGAGGCGGCCCAGGGGTACGGCGCCCGGGTCCACCTGTGGGGCATCGAGGCCGCCCCGGGCGGTCGCAACCAGGCCGAGCCGCTGATGTGGGAGGTGGACAGCGCCCGCACCTTCGACCTCGACTTCTGCAAGCCCTATGTGACCCGGCGGACGGCCGGCGAGGGCGCGGAGGCGGGGGCCGGCGAGGGGCCGGTGCCGTCCCGCGAGGAGGTCCGGTTCGTGGGGGCGCAGGTCGCCGCCCAGTGGCTGTCCGAGCGCGGCCCGGCGTGGGTGGCCGAGCTGCTGCCCGGCCACCCGTATCTGCCCGGCACCGTCGACCAGGAGCTGCTCACCGCGGCGGAGGCGCTGCTCAAGCACTCGCTGCGCGGCCATGCCGACCTGCGGCGGGTGCTGCGCGACGGGTTCTGGGACCACGTCCACGGGCGCTTCTAGGGCGCCTGAGACGCACCGGCGGTCGCGGACGGGGCGGCGGTCAGCCGACCGCGCGCCAGAAATCCGCCAGCGCCGTCGCGGTCCGCTCCGGCCGTTCGGCGTTGGGGGAGTGCTCGGCGCCCTCGACGACGGTGCGGTGGGCGGACAGCCGGCGGGCCATCGCGTCCATCAGCGGCACCGGCCAGGCGTAGTCGACGGCCCCGGAGACGACGTGCACCGGCAGCCCGGTGCGGGCCAGTTCGTCGACCCGGTCCGGCTCGGCGAGCATCTGCCGGCCGGTCGCGATCAGCTGCTCGGGAACGGTGTTCAGCCAACGTTGCCGCAGGAACGCGGCGATCTCGGGCGCCTGTGCGTCCGGGGGCGACCCCGCCGCGGTGGTCCCGGCGGCGTCGGTCGGCGCGGGGTCCAGGGCCCGCATCGCCTCCCACACCCGCTCCATGGTCATCGTTCCGAGCGCGTCGATCAGCATCCGCACCCGGTGCTGCTGGGCCGGATCGATGGCGGCCGGCCCGGAGCTGAGCAGCGTGAGCGAGCGGAACGCCGCCGGCTCGCGCAGCGCGGCGGCCCGGGAGACCAGCCCGCCCAGGGAGTGCCCCAGCAGGTGCGGCGGGTCGCCGTCGGGCGTCCGTACGGCCCGTGCCTGGGCCAGTGCGTCGAGCGCCAACTCCCGCTGCTCGTATGCGCGTTGGTCGTGCGGGCCGGGGGACTCGTGCTGTCCGCGGCCGTCCACCGCGACCGCCCGGAACCCGGCCGCGGCGAGCGGCGCCAACAGGGCGATGAAGTCCTCCTTGCTGCCGGTGAATCCGGGCACCAGGAGGACGGTGCCGACGGGCGTGCCATCGGGTCGGGCGTCGTGCACGGCGAACCCACCGCGCTCGGTGTCGAGCCGGTGCGCGCGGGCGCAGGACGGCAGGGTGAGGGTGGGCGGCGTGCTCATGGGGTGAGGTTATCGGGCGCTGACCGGCGCAAACGCGTTCGGGAGGGCGGCGCGGGCCGGCCCGGCGGGCGCCCCCGAACGCCGGCGACCCGGCGCCCGCGCGAGGCGGGGCCGGGTCGTCAACTGCCGTTGGTGGAGCGGGAGATCAGCCCTCGGCGGGGGCCTCGGCAGCGGCCGTCTTCTTGGCGGTGGTCCGCTTGCGGGTGCGCTTGGGCTTGGCCTCCGCGCCGTCCACGGCCTCCGGGACGTCCGCGGCGACCTTCGCGGCCGCGGTCTTACGGGTCCGCTTCGGCTTGGCGGGGGCCTCCTCGGCACCCTCGACGACGGCCGGCTCGGCGGCAACGGCCTTGGCCGCGGCCGTCTTTCGGGTCCGCTTCGGCTTCGCCGGCGCGGCGTCGGCGCCTTCGGCGGTCTCCACCGCGGCCTCGGCCGCGGGCTTGGCGGCCGCCGCCTTACGGGTCCGGGTGCGCTTGGGCTTGGCCGGCGCCTCCGTCTCCGCGGCGTCGGTGCCCTCGGCGGTCGCCACGGCGGCCTCGGCGGCGGGCTTGGTGGCCGCCGCCTTACGGGTCCGGGTGCGCTTGGGCTTGGCCGGGGCGGCCTCGGCCGCGGTCTCCTGCGCCGCCTCGGCGACGGTCGCCGGGGCCTCCGCCGCCTCGCTCACCGTCTCCGCGGTGGCCTTGGCGGCACTGCGGGTACGGCGCCGGCGCGGCGCGGCCGGCTCGGCGTCCGGCTCGGCCGCGGGGGCCGGCACCACGGCGGTGGTGACGGCGTCGCCGGCCTCGGCGTGCGCGGGCTCGACGACCGTGGCCTCGGTGGTCGTGGCCTGGGTCGCGCCGGCCGCCACCGCGCCGCGGGTACGGCGCCGACGCCGGGGCGTCCGCCGGGCCGGGGCCTCGGTGCCCTCGGCGGTGCTCACCGCGGCGTCCGCGGCATCCGTTGCCTGCGGCGCGGCCGCCGACTCCTCGACCGGCGCCCCGCCGCGCGTCCGGCGCCGCTGGCGCGGCGTCCGGGTGTGCCGGGGCTCCTCCTGGACGTCCCGCTCGGCGCGGCCGCCGGGCCGACGGCCGCGCCCGCGGCCCCCGGTCTCGCCCAGGTCCTCGACCTCTTCGGCGGCCAGCCCGGCCCGGGTCCGCTCGGCGCGCGGCAGCACGCCCTTGGTGCCCTCGGGGATGTTCAGCTGCTCGTAGAGGTGCGGCGAGGTGGAGTAGGTCTCCTCCGGCTCGTCGAACGACAGCTCCAGCGCCTTGTTGATCAGCTTCCAGCGCGGGATGTCGTCCCAGTCGACGAGGGTGACCGCGGTGCCCTTGGCGCCCGCCCGGCCGGTGCGGCCGATGCGGTGCAGATAGGTCTTCTCGTCCTCGGGGGACTGGTAGTTGATGACGTGCGTCACGCCCTCGACGTCGATGCCGCGGGCGGCGACGTCGGTGCAGACCAGGACGTCGACCTTGCCGTTGCGGAAGGCGCGCAGCGCCTGCTCGCGGGCGCCCTGGCCGAGGTCGCCGTGGACCGCGCCGGACGCGAAGCCGCGGCGGGACAGCTGGTCGGCGATGTCGGCGGCGGTCCGCTTGGTGCGGCAGAACACCATCGCCAGCCCGCGGCCCTCGGCCTGGAGGATGCGCGCGACCATCTCCGGCTTGTCCATGGAGTGCGCGCGGTAGACGTGCTGGGTGATGTTGGCGACCGTCGCGCCCTGGTCGTCCGGGGCGGTGGCGCGGATGTGCGTCGGCTGCGACATGTAGCGGCGGGCCAGCGAGATGACCTGGCCGGGCATGGTCGCCGAGAACAGCATGGTCTGCCGCTTGGCCGGCAGCAGCTGGATGATCTTCTCGACGTCGGGCAGGAAGCCCAGGTCGAGCATCTCGTCGGCCTCGTCCAGGACGAGGGAGCGCACCCGCGACAGGTTCAGCTTCTTCTGGCCGGCGAGGTCGAGCAGTCGACCGGGCGTGCCGACGACCACGTCGACGCCCTTCTGGAGCGCCTCGACCTGCGGCTCGTACGCGCGGCCGCCGTAGACCGCCAGCACCCGGACGTTGCGGACCTTGCCCGCGGTCAGCAGGTCGTTGGTGACCTGCTGGCACAGCTCACGGGTGGGCACCACGACGAGGGCCTGCGGCGCCTCGGTGAGCTGCTCGGGGGCGGCCCGGCCGGCCTCGATGTCGGCCGGCACGGTGACCCGCTCCAGCAGCGGCAGGCCGAAGCCCAGCGTCTTGCCGGTGCCGGTCTTGGCCTGGCCGATGACGTCGTTGCCGGAGAGGGCGACGGGGAGCGTCAGCTCCTGGATGGGAAAGGGGGAAACGATGCCGACGGCTTCCAGGGCCTCGGCGGTCTCGGGGAAGATCCCGAGTTCTCGAAACGTCGTAGACAGAGTCTTGCCTCTTCTGTGAGACGCGGAGAGAGGCGGCGGAGGGGGTCGTACCGCACCGTCGTACGGGTTCGTACGGAGCCGGCCCGAGGGGGCCGGACGGGGCGGGACCACTGCCGTCGCTCAGGCGCTCTCGCCGCGAGCGGTATCCCTCCTGCCGTGCGTACGTGGGCACGCGCCGCGCGGAGGGCGGTCGGTTGGAGCCGATCGGGCCACCGACCGGGCATCCGCTTTCGTGGAACGACCCACCGATACTCGGCGGGTCCTTTAGCACTGTACCCCGGAAATCGCCCGTGAATCCGAAGGCGTGTATGACTGAGGAATTCATCACGGCACGCCGGAGCGGTGTCGACGATCACACGTACGGGTGGCCGGGCCATGGCTGACCAGGGCCTTCCGCGGCCCCTCAGGCGGGCTATTGTGCGGTCATGGAGACGCCTGACAACGCCGCTGCTGACGCGCAGGAACACACCGGAATCGCCGCCCAGGACTGGGCACGGGCATCCGCGGACCCGCAGTACCGGGCCGCCGTGATCGATCTGCTCGGCGCGCTCGCGTACGGCGAGCTGTCCGCCTTCGAGCGCCTCGCGGAGGACGCCAAGCTGGCCCCCACGATGGACGACAAGGCCGAACTGGCCAAGATGGCCTCGGCGGAATTCCACCACTTCGAGCGGCTGCGGGACCGGCTCTCGGAGATCGAGGCGGAGCCCAACGAGGCGATGGAGCCGTTCGCCGCGGCGCTGGACGAGTTCCACCGCCAGACCGCGCCGTCGGACTGGCTGGAGGGCCTGGTCAAGGCGTACGTCGGCGACTCGATCGCCAGCGACTTCTACCGGGAGGTCGCGGCCCGGCTGGACGCCGACACCCGGGACCTGGTGCTCGCGGTGCTGGACGACACCGGGCACGCCACCTTCGCCGTGGAGAAGGTCCGGGCGGCCATCGACGCCGATCCGCGGGTCGGCGGGCGGCTGGCGCTGTGGGCCCGCCGGCTGATGGGCGAGGCGCTCTCGCAGGCCCAGCGGGTGGTCGCGGACCGTGACGCGCTCTCCACGATGCTGGTCGGCGGCGTCGCCGACGGCTTCGACCTCGCGGAGGTGGGCCGGATGTTCTCCCGGATCACCGAGGCGCACACCAAGCGGATGTCGGCGCTGGGCCTGGCGGCCTGAGGCGCACCGGCGACGGACACCGGACGGTCAACAGGCCGTCCGGTGGCGCTTGAGCGGGGCGGACGGGCGGCGGGGCCGGCGGCGCGGCGGGCGCACCAGGACCGACAGCAGCGCCGCGCCCACCGCGACCGCGGCGACCATCACCTGCACCGGGTGGCCCGGGCCCAGGATCGAGCGGGTCAGCAGCGCGCCGAGCAGCGCGGCGACGGGGCCGGTGGCCAGCGTCAGGGTCGGGTCGGGGAACCGCTCCGGCAGCCAGCGTCGGGCGGACAGGGCGATGGCGTATCCGACGATCACGGCGCCGAGCGCTTCCCAGATCATGGCGTTCCCTCCCGCTGACGAGGCCGATCGGTCGAAACAAATCGGTCGTAGGCGGTCGTACCCAAGGGCCACCGGCGACAACCCTCCGGTGGGGCCCGCTTGTCCGGCCAGCGTGCGCCCTCGTCCGGCCGTCGGGCAAGGGATTTCGGTCGGGCGCTGACGACGACATGGGGCGGCGGCCCGGAGATCGTGTCTCCGGGCCGCCGCCCCATGCCCTTGCCCGGCGCCGTCGGCGCCGACGTGGCCCGCCGCTCAGGGCGCGCCGAAGCCGACCTTGCGGGTCGACGGCTCGCCGATCTCCACGTAGGCCACCCGGTCCGCCGCGACGAGGACCTTGCGACCGTGGTCGTCCACGAGGGCCAGCAGCTCCGCCTTGCCGGACAGCGCCTCGCTCACTGCGCGCTCGACCTCTTCGGCAGACTGCCCGCTCTCCAGAACGATCTCGCGGGGCGCGTGCTGCACGCCGATCTTGACCTCCACGGCTTCTGTCCCTCCGAATGCTCTGGGGTTCCCCCAGCGTCGGCTGGGGAAGGTGCGCGGCCAACCGCGCGGTACGCAGCACACATTAGCCCGGTACGGGGACGGAGACCGCCGCCGTCGCCCATGCCAGCAGCGAACACGCTCAGTGTGTGTCGGTGCCGTGCAGCGGGAATCCGGCGATGCCCTTCCAGGCGAGCGAGGTCAGCAACTGCACCGCGGTGCTCCGCGGGACGGTGCTCTCCGAGGACAGCCAGTAGCGGGCCACCACCTGGGAGACCCCGCCGAGGCCCACGGCCAGCAGCATCGACTCGTCCCGGGAGAGCCCGGTGTCCTCCGCGATCACCGCGCTTATCGCCTCGGCGCACTCCAGGGACACCTTGTCCACCCGCTCGCGCACGGCCGGCTCGTTGGTCAGGTCCGACTCGAAGACCAGCCGGAAGGCGCCGCCGGGGTCCTCCACGTACGCGAAGTAGGCGTCCATCGTGGCCGCCACCCGCTGCTTGTTGTCGTTGGTCGACTCAAGGGCCGTGCGCACCGACTGCAGCAGCGCGTCGCAGTGCTGGTCGAGCAGGGCCAGGTACAGCTCCAGCTTCCCGGGGAAGTGCTGGTAGAGCACCGGCTTGCTGACGCCCGCCCGCTCGGCGATGTCGTCCATCGCCGCCGCGTGGTAGCCCTGCGCGACGAAGACTTCCTGGGCCGCGCCCAGGAGTTGGTTCCGTCGGGCGCGACGTGGCAGGCGTGTGCCTCGCGGGCGCGCGGCCTCGGTCTGCTCGATGGCGCTCACGCTGCCTCCCAGTGATCGTTCCGTTCGCGGTCCGTACAAGGTGGTGAACCGCGGCCGTCATCGTACTTTTGGGTAACGGGACTGTGCGCGGTACGCGGCGAGAAATTCTGCCCGGCCCCGCTCCCCGATGCCGACATAACGCCCCAGGTCATCGGTATTCGTCTTCGTTGAGCTCGACGACCCGGGCCTGTTCGGCGCGGTCCGCCTCGTTCGCCGAGTAGTCCCCGCCGGTCATGGTGTCGTCGTGCTGAGGTGCGAGATCGGCGTGCTGCTCGGCGGCGTCGGCCTCCGGGGCCTCCACGTCGAACGGGCCGGCCGCCGGGGCCTCGGCCGCTTCCTCGAAGGTGTCGGGATCTGTCGGGTCGACGCGCATGGTGGCTCCCTTTCCGGTGCTTGCCGGGGCCGTGGCCCGTCGTGGGCGTTCGCCCTGATACGAGCCTAGGAGAGCGGTTGCGGCAGCGCGATGCGGTGTGTGACCGCGAACACACAATCGGGGGCGTGATCGTCTCGTAACATCGACTGCATGTCTTCGACCGAGTCGCCGGACACCGCGACAGCCGCCGCCCTCCCGGTGCCGCCGGCCGGAACCGGTGCCCCGGACGAGCTGGTCGACTGGGTCGCGCTGGCCTCGCCGCCGCGGCTGACGCTGGCCGTGCGGAGCCCGGCCGGCCGCCCGGAGACTCCCGCCGCGCCGGACCGCGAGCCCGCGCTCTTCGTCCACGGCCTCGGCGGCTCGTCCCGGAACTGGTCGGGGCTGATGTCGCTGCTCGCCGACCGGTTGGACGGCGTGGCGCTGGACCTCCCCGGCTTCGGCGAGTCGCCACCGCCGGACGACGGCGACTACACGGTCTGCGGGCAGGCCCGCGCGGTCATCCGCTACCTCGACGCGGCCGGTCGCGGCCCCGTCCACCTCCTCGGCAACTCCATGGGCGGCGCCGCCGTGACCCGGGTCGCGGCCGTCCGCCCCGACCTGGTCCGCACCCTCACCCTGATCTCGCCCGCGCTGCCGGAACTCCCGCCGCAGCGCACGGCGCTGCCCACCGCGCTGCTGGCGATCCCCGGCGTGGCCCGGCTGTTCGCCCGGCTCACCCGCGAGTGGACGCCCGAGCAGCGCACCCGCGAGGTGCTGGCGCTCTGTTACGGCGACCCGGCCCGGGTCACCCCCGAGGGCTTCGGCGCCGCCACCGAGGAGTACGCCCAGCGGCTGCAACTCCCTTATTTCTGGGAGGCGATGGAGCGGTCGACGCGCGGTCTGGTCAACGCCTACACGCTCGGCGGCCAGCACGGCCTGTGGCGACAGGCCGAACGGGTCCTGGCGCCCACGCTCCTCGTCTACGGTGGGCGCGACCGCCTGGTCTCCTACCGGATGGCGCGGCGGGCGGCCGCGGCGTTCCGCGGCTCACGGTTGCTGACACTTCCGGAGGCGGGGCACGTGGCGATGATGGAGTATCCCGAGGCCGTGGCGCGGGCCGTGCGCGAACTGGTCGATGCGGCGGGCGCCCGGCCCGCCGCGGACGGGAGCTGACCGGCTCGTGGGACGACACAGCCGCCGGGGCGGGCCGCAGGGCCCGTCCGGCGAAGCGGCCAGGAGCGCCGGCAACACTCCCGGCACCCCGGGCACGGGCCGCCGGCGCCGGACGCCCGACCCGGCCGGAAGCGACCCCGCGGCGCGCGGCGGCCACCCCGAGCAGCGCGGGACGGGCGGCGGCCCGGGCGCGCCGGGGATGCCGCCCGGCGTGCGGATTCCCCGACCCCGGGCCGGCGAGCCCGGCGCGGGCGCTTCCGGTGCGCCCGGTGACGGGACGCCCCCGTTCGGCGTGCCGGCACGGGAGCGGGGGAGCGCGCCGGGTCCGCGGCGCGCGTATCTGGACGCGTTCGACGCGCCGGTGGGGCGCGGCACGGCGGAGGCCGGGCCCCGTTTGGAGCGTCCCGTGGACGGCGACGACGCGCCGGTCGCCGCCGAGGTCGACCGGGTGCCGGCCGGGGTCGGTGCGCGCGGGGCCCGGAAGGGGCACCGGGCGCGGACGTTGACCGGTGCGGCCGCGGCCGCGGTGACCACCGCGCTCGCCGTCGTCATCGCGGGCCAGGTCGCCGAGCAGCGCCAGGACGGCGCCGGCGGTTCACCGCCCCGCAGCGGCGACGACCGGGCCGACGGCGGCGACGAGGCGTCGCGCTCCCAGGCGCGGCCCGGCCAGGACGCCAAGGCCGCCGACTACGCCACCCAGATGGCGCGGGTCTTCCCGTTGGACCCGCGGTTGACCGCCAGCGGACAGTTCCGGCCGGCCGGCGGCGACGCGAAGGCGCCCGGTCACGGGAAGGTGCTGCGCTACCGGGTCGACGTCGAGGAGGGACTGCCGCTGGACGGCGAGCTGTTCGCCGACGCGGTGCACAAGACCCTCAACGACGACCGGAGTTGGGCGCACGGCGGCCGGCGGACCTTCCAGCGGGTGGGGTCCGGCGACGCGGACTTCGTGGTCTCGCTGGCGAGCCCCGGCACCACCGCGAAGTGGTGCGCCAAGTCGGGCCTGGACACCACCGAGGACAACGTCTCCTGCGACTCGGCGATCACCGAGCGCGTGATGATCAACGCCTACCGGTGGGCGCAGGGCGCCACGACCTACGGCCCCGACAAGATGCTGGCCTACCGGCAGATGCTGATCAATCACGAGGTCGGGCACCGGCTCGGCCACAACCACGAATCCTGCACCCGGCAGGGCGCGTTGGCGCCGGTGATGATGCAGCAGACCAAGTTCCTCACCACGGACGGGGTGACCTGTCGGCCCAACTCCTGGCCGTACCCGACCGGGAGTTGAGCCGGCGCCCTCGGCGCGAGACGGTCTGTCTCTCATGGCGAGACGCCTTGCCAGGAGCCGAACTCCCGTTCCATCATCTGCGCATGCCGCACCGCCACGCCTCCGACCTCGCCGCCCTCAAGCTGGCGCTGATCGGCGTGTCCGTGCAGAGCGTGGCCGACATCGAGTGTCGCTGAGGCCCGCCCGGTCCCGTTGAGGCGCGCCTGCCTCCCGGACCGGGGTGTTCCCCCTCGCGCAGCCACGTACTCCGTTTCGTTTTCCCGCCGTTGACGTGTCCGCAGGGGGCGGCCCCCGTGCGCCGTCGCGCCCCCATGCCGCCCCGTGCGGGTGCTTCCCGCTGTGAAAGGCACCCGTTCCCATGGCCGAGCAGGTCCCCTCCCGCCCCCCGTCCCGCACCGCGACCCGGGTGGCCGCCGCCGTGGTCGCCGCCGCCCTCGCCGGGGGCGCGGCGGCCTGCGGCCCCAAGGACGCCGGTGCCGCCGGCGGCGCGGACGCCGCACCCCAGAAGGGCGGCACCCTCACCGTCCTCAACTCCGAACCGCAGACCAACTTCGACCCGGCCCGGCTCTACACCTCCGGCGGCGGCAAGGTGCCGACCCTGGTCTTCCGTACCCTGACCACCCGCAAGCGGGCCGACGGCGCGGCCGGCACCCAGGTCGTCCCGGACCTCGCCACCGACACCGGACGGCCCAGCAAGAACGCCACGGTGTGGACCTACACCCTCAAGAACGGCCTGGCGTACGAGGACGGCACGCCGATCACCAGCGCCGACGTGAAATACGGCATCGAGCGCTCCTTCGCCCCCGAACTCTCCGGCGGGGCACCCTATTTGCGGGACTGGCTGGTCGGCGGGGACAGCTATCAGGGCCCGTACAAGGACACCTCCAAGGCCGGCCTGAGATCCATCGAGACCCCGGACGAGAAGACCCTGGTCTTCCATCTGCGCAAGCCGGAGGGGCAATTCCCGCTCCTGGCCACGCAGACCCAATTCGCCCCCGTGCCACGGGCGAAGGACACCGGGACGAAATACGAGGAACACCCGGTCTCCTCGGGCCCGTACAAGGTCGTCTCCAATACCGGGGACGGCGAACGGCTGGTTCTCGCCCGCAATCCGCACTGGTCGGAGAAGAGCGACGACCAGCGGCACGCCTATCCCGACACCGTCAACGTGGTCTCCGGGCTGGACCCCGCGGTCATCAACCAGCGGCTGGCCACCGGCGCGGGCGCCGACGCCGCCGCGGTCACCACCGACACCAACCTCGGCCCCGCCGAACTCGCCCGGATCGCCGGCGATCCGGAGCTCAGGAAGCGGGTCGGCACCGGCCGCTTCGGCTACACCAACTACCTCGCCTTCAACCCGAAGGTGAAGCCCTTCGACGACCCGAAGGTGCGGCAGGCCATCGCCTACGCGGTGAATCGGCAGAGCGTGGTCAACGCGGCCGGCGGCTCCTCGCTCGCCGACCCCGCGACCACCTTCCTGCCGAACCAGAAGGTCTTCGGCTACACCCCGGACGACCCCTTTCCGGCCGGAAGGACCGGGAATCCGGAAAAGGCCAGGGAACTGCTGAAGGAGGCCGGCCACGGTGACGGGCTGACGATCACCCTCACCCATTCCACCGCCAAGAACTTCTCCACCAGCCCGGAAGTGGCCACCGCCGTTCAAGAAGCCCTCAAGAAGGCCGGAATCACCGTGAAACTGGCCGGACTTGAGGACAACGCCTACAAGGAGAAGGTGCACGGCCTCAAGGGCGAGCCGGGGCTGTTCCTCGGCAGTTGGGGCGCCGACTGGCCCTCCGGCGGCCCGTTCCTCGCGCCCATCTTCGACGGCCGACAGATCGTCAAGGACGCCGCCAACTTCAACCACGCCCAGCTCGACGACCCCGCCGTCAACCACGAGATCGACGCGATCAACCAGCTCACCGACCTCACCGCGGCGGCCGGGCGCTGGGGCGCCCTGGACCGCTCGATCGGCCGGCGGGCGCTGTCCGTGCCGCTCTTCCACCCGATCTACAAGCGGCTCTACGGCAAGGACATCAAGAACGTCGTGATCAGCGACTGGGACGGCGTGCTCGACATCTCGCGGGTCGCGGTCAAGTGAGAACACGTCAAGAAAGCGCGCTCCGGCGGCGGTTGCGGCAGCGTCCGGGGGCCGTGGTGGCCGCCGCCGGACTCGCGCTCCTCGCCCTGCTCGCGCTCGCCGCGCCCCTCCTGTCGGCCCTGGAGGGCCAGGACCCCACGACGTACCACGACGACCTGATCGACTCGGCCCGCGGCGGGGTGCCGCTCGGGTCGTACGGCGGGATCAGCGCCGACCACTGGCTGGGCGTCGAACCGGGCACCGGGCGGGACCTGTTCGCCCGGTTGCTGTACGGCGCCCGGGTCTCCCTGGTGGTTGCCCTGGGCGCCACCGTCGTCCAGGTGGTCGTCGGGGTGGCGGTGGGGCTGGCCGCCGCGCTCGGCGGCCGGTTCGCCGACACCGTGCTCTCCCGCCTCACCGACGTGCTGGTGGCGCTGCCGATGCTGGTGTGCGGGGTGGCCCTGACCGCCGTCGTCCCGGCCGACTTCCCCCGGCCGCTGCTGCTGGTCGTCCTGATCGGGCTGCTCAACTGGGGCGGTACCTCGCGGATCGTGCGGGCCCACACCCTCACGCTGACCACGCTGGACCACGTGGCCGCGGCCCGGCTCGGCGGGTTTGGGCCCTGGCGGGTGGCCCGCCGGGAGCTGCTGCCCGCGCTCGCCGCGCCGGTGCTCACCTACGGCGCGCTGCTGGTCCCCACCAACATCGTCATCGAGGCGTCGCTGTCCTTCCTGGGCATCGGCGTCAAGCCGCCCACCTCCTCCTGGGGACAGACGCTGTCCACCGCCACCACCTGGTTCCGCGCCGACCCGCTCTACGTCCTGCTGCCCGCCGCCTGCCTGTTCGTCACCGTCCTCGCGCTGACCGTCCTCGGGGACGCGGTGCGCGCCGCGCTCGACCCGCGGGAGCGGTCCCGGCTGCGGGTCGGCGTCCCGACCGGCCGACGGGCCCGCCCGGAACGGAGCGCCACCGCATGACCGGCTACCTCCTGCGCCGGCTCGGCGGCGCCCTGATCGTCCTGTTCCTGCTCTCCGTCCTGGTCTACCTGCTCTTCTACGTCGCCCCCGGCGACCCCGCCAAGCTGGCCTGCGGCCCCCGCTGCGACCCCGGCCAGCTCCGTCAGGTGCGCGAGCAACTCGGCCTGAACGACGGCCTGTTGACGCAGTACCTGCACTTCCTTGCGGCCCTCGTCGTCGGCCGCGACTACTCCACCGGGACCGGCGTGCTGCACTGCCCGGCGCCCTGCCTCGGCCTCTCGTACCAGAACGGGCAGCCGGTCACCGCGCTGCTCGCCGAGCGGCTGCCGGTCACCGCCTCGCTCGCGCTCGGTGCGATGGTGCTGTGGCTGCTGCTCGGCGTCGGCACCGGGCTGCTCTCCGCGCTGCGCCGCGGCGGGCCGACCGAGCGGCTGCTGACCGTGCTCACCCTCGCCGGCACCGCCACCCCGGTCTTCATCACCGGGCTCCTGCTGCTGATGCTGTTCTGCGCCGCCCTGGGGTGGCTGCCGTTCCCGTCCTACGTCCCGCTGACCGAGGACCCCGAGCAGTGGGCCTGGAACCTGCTGCTGCCCTGGGTGTCGCTGGCCCTGCTGGAATCCGCCAAGTACGCCCGGCTGACCCGCTCCGCCACCCTGGAGACCCTCGCCGAGGACCACATCCGCACCTTCCGCGCCTACGGGCTCCGCGAGCGCAGGGTCGTCGGCCGGCACGCGCTGCGCGGCGCCCTGCCGCCGGTGATCGCGCTGAGCGCCATCGACCTCGGCACGATGTTCGGCGGCGCGGTCCTCACCGAGACGCTCTTCGGGCTGCCGGGCCTGGGCCAGTTGCTGGTCCACTCGGTCCGCACCGTGGACCTGCCGGTCGTGGTCGGCACGGTGCTGGGCGTCGGCGCCGCCGTGGTCGCCGCCAACGCCGTCGCCGACGTCCTGTACACGCTCGCCGACCGAAGGGTGGCCCTGCGATGACCGAGCCAGCGACCGACGCCCTGGTCGAGGTCGCCGACCTGACCGTCGACTTCCCGGCCGCCGAGGGCCCCGTCCGCGCCGTCGACGGGCTCTCCTTCCGTCTGGCGCCCGGCCGCGCGCTGGGCCTGGTCGGGGAGTCCGGATCCGGCAAGTCCACCGTCGCCGCGGCCCTGTTGGACCTGCACCGCGGCACCGGCGCGCGGGTGGCCGGCACGGTCCGGGTCGACGGGCTGGACGTGCTCGCCGCCCCCGACGCCGCGCTGCGCCGGCTGCGCGGCGGCACCGCCGCGATGGTCTTCCAGGACCCGCTGTCCGCCCTGGACCCGTACCACGCGATCGGCGACCAGATCGCCGAGGTGCACCGCGTCCACCGGCCGGGCACCTCCCGGCGGGCCGCCCGGGCCCGGGCCGTCGAGGTGCTGGACCGGGTCGGTATCGCGGACGCGGCCCGGCAGTCCCGCGCCCGTCCGCACGAGTTCTCCGGCGGGATGCGGCAGCGCGCCCTGCTGGCGATGGCGCTGGCCTGCGAGCCGCGGCTGCTGATCGCCGACGAGCCGACCACCGCGCTGGACGTCACCGTCCAGGCGCAGATCCTCGACCTGCTCCACGAGCTGCGCGCGGAGCGCGGGTTGGGCCTTCTCCTGGTCACCCACGACCTCGCGGTGGCCGCCGGCAGCGTGGACGAGCTGCTGGTGCTGCGCGACGGGCGGGCGGTGGAACGCGGGCCCGTCGCCGAGGTGTTGGGCACCCCGCGCGCCCCGTACACCAAGGAGCTGCTGGCGGCGGTGCCGCGGGTGGACGCCGTACGGGGCCCGGCGGCGACGGGCGGGAGGGGCGCGGCGGACCCCGGCCCGGGCGCGCCGCTGCTCCAAGCCACCGGCCTGCGACGGGAGTTCGGCCGCGGCCGGGCCCGCACCACCGCCGTCGACGGGGTCTCGCTGACCGTCTCCGCCGGCGAGGTCCTCGGCCTGGTCGGCGAGTCCGGCAGCGGCAAGACCACCCTGGGCCGGATGCTGGTGCGGCTGTCCGAGCCGACCGCCGGGAGCCTGCGCTACCGCGGGCGGGAGATCGGCCGCCTCCCGGAGCGGGAGCTGCGGCCGCTGCGCCGGGAGGTGCAGATGGTCTTCCAGGACCCGACCTCCTCGCTCAACCCGCGTCGCACCATCGGCGAGTCGGTGGCCGATCCGCTGCGCGCCGCGGGGGAGTTGGACGACCGGGAGACCGTCCGGCGGGCGCGGGAGCTGCTGGCGCGGGTCGGCCTGGACCCGGCCTGGTACCACCGCTATCCGCACGAGTTCAGCGGCGGCCAGCGGCAGCGCGTCGGGATCGCCCGGGCCCTGGCGCCCGCGCCCCGGCTGCTCGTCTGCGACGAGCCGGTCTCCGCGCTGGACGTGACCACCCAGGCGCAGATCGTGGCGCTGCTCGCCGAGCTCCGCGGGGAGTTGGGCCTGGCGCTGGTCTTCATCGCGCACGACCTGGCGGTGGTCCGGGCGGTCAGCGACCGGGTCGCGGTGATGCGGGCCGGCCGGATCGTCGAGGAGGGACCGGTCGACCGGGTGTACGACGCCCCCCAACACCCCTACACCCAGGGGCTGCTGGCGGCCGTCCCCGTACTGGACCCGCAGCTCGCGGCCGGGAAACGGGCGCTGCGGGCGACCGCCTAGCCATCGGGCGCTCCCGGCCAACGGCCCCATAGCGCGCAGAAACGCCCCGAGGGGTGGAAAGTCACGCGCGTTCACCCCTTCCGGTGGCGCGATGGACAACCGTCCATCGCGCCACCGGCCCCTTTGCGTAGCTTCTTCCTGCAGGTGGCGGGGGACGTGCCGCGCCAGGACGCCGATATGGGAGGACGGGGGTGCCGTCGTGCGCATTGGACTGCTCACCGAGGGTGGTTATCCCTACGCGTCCGGTGAGGCGCACGCGTGGTGCGAGCGGCTCGTGCGCGGGCTCGCCGGCCATGACTTCGCGCTCTACGCGCTGACCACGACCCCTCGCCAGGAGGCCCGTGGCCCGGCCGCGTTGCCGGTCAACGCGGAGCTCAGGGGGCGGGCGCCGCTGTGGGGGGAGACGCCCACGGCGTCCCGGCGGGGCGGCGGCGAGCGGGGTGCCGGGCGGCGCGTCCGGCGGCGCTTCGTCGAGCACTTCGACGACTTGGTGGCGGGCTGCGCCGCCCTGCCGGCCGGCGAACGGCCCGCCGCCGAAGAAGGTCAGGCGGACCGTTTCGCCAGGGGGCTCTACGGGCTCGCCGACCTCGCCCGCGACGGCGCCCCGCTGCCCGCCCTGCTCCGCTCCGAGGGCGCGGTACGCGTCCTGGAGGCGGTCTGCCACGGCCCGGGCGCGCCGCCCGCCGCCCAGGGCGCCCAGGTCGCCGATCTCCTGGCGCTGGCCGCGGAGTTGGAGTCGGCGCTGCGCCCGCTCTCCCTGGACTGGTACGGCGGCGCCGACCTCGCCCGGGTCGATCTCTGCCACGCCACCTCGGCCGGCTCCGCCGCGCTCCCGGGACTGCTGGGCAAACGCTTCTTCGGGACCCCGCTCCTGGTCACCGAGCACGGCGTGCGGCTGCGCGAGCACTACCTCGCGTACTCCGATGCGCCCCGCTCCGCCCCGGTCCGCGCGCTGCTCGCCGCCTTCCGGCGCGCCCTGGCCGTCGAGACCTACGCCCGGGCCGCGCTGCTCACCCCCGGCTCCACCCGGGCCCGCCGCTGGCAGCAGCACTGCGGCGCGGACCCGGCGCGGTTGCGCACGGTCTACCCGGGCATGGCCGCGGGTCCGTTCGCCGCGGTGCCGGACGCCGCGCCGGACGACTCCGCGACCCTGGTGTGGACCGGCGCCATCACCCCGGACAAGGACCTCGTCGGGCTGCTGCACGCCTTCGCCGACCTCCGCCGGGCGGTGCCGACCGCCACCCTGCGGATCATCGGCGGCCTCGGCGACGACCCGGAGGCCGCCGGCTACCGCACCCAGTGCCGGGCGCTGGCCGCCCAACTCTTCCCCGACGAGGCCGCCGACGCGCTGACCGCCGGCGAGAACCCGGTCCGCTTCGAGGAGATCGGCGACCCCACCGCACCCACCCTCGCCGATGCCTACGCCTCCGCGACGGTGGTGGTGCTCTCCAGCACGGTCGAAGGATTCCCGCGCTCCCTGGTGGAGGCGATGTTCTGCGGCCGCGCCACCGTCTCCACCGACACCGGCGCGGTCTGCGAGGTGATCGGCGGCACCGGCCTGGTCGTCCCGCCGCGCAACCCCCGCGCGCTGGCCGACGCCTGCCGGGCGCTGCTGGCCGACCCGGAGCGGCGGGCCCGCTTGGGCGCCGCCGCCCGCGCCCGGGCCCTCGAACTGTTCACCGTCGAGCAGAACATCGCGGCATTTCGTGGCATCTACCTGGAGCTGATCGCGCACGCCCCGGCCCGTCCGGCCGGGTGCCCGGCCGCGGCCGGGGGCGACGCCCCGCGGCCCTTCGCCCGGCCCGCCGAGTCGCATGTGGCCGGCGGACCGGCCCCGGTCGGCGCCGTCCGCACCCCGAGCTGGGCGCGGGCCGAGGAGGCCGAGCCGGCGGGCGGACGGCCCCGGCGCAGGCGGTACGGAGCGGCCGGCGGGCGGGCCGCCGGACAGGTGTGGTGAGGGTGAGGGAGACGGCGATGGTGACAGTGGTGCTGGATGCGCTCTGCGCGACGGGCGTGGTCGGCGCGGCCCTGGTGACGGGGAGGGTGGACGTGGCGCACGAGGGGAGTGGGGGGAGCCCGGACGGCGCCCGGCGGTCCGACTGCCCGGGTGCCGGCCGCCGGCTGCCCGTCCCCGGAAGGCGCGGCCCCGACCCGTATGCCCGGCGGCGGGGGAGGGGGGCTCGCGCATGACCGCACCCGAGAGCGACACCGCGGTCCGGCCCGCGCGGTCGGCCCCCCGGTTCGGCCCCGCCGACCCGGTAAAGATCCTGATGCATCGTCACCGTGCCCTGTGTGAACGGGCCGTTGACCCCCTGGAGATCGCCGCCGGACTGGAGGCGCACGGCGTCACCGACCGCACCGCGGCCGGCTTCCGGCACCGCGACGTCTTCTCGCTGGCCGAGGAGCTCTACGCCCGGGTCCCGCGCGCCGACGCACCAGAGCCGGCCGGGCCGCCGGACGAACCCCCGGACGCGCCGCCGGCGGACCCCGGCCCGGCCGTCGGGGTCGCGGCCCCCGCCCCCGGCCCCCGTCTCGTCCGCGGCGCGGTCCAGCTGCTGCCCGGCGCGGTCGGTCTGGCCACGCTCGCCGCGCACGCCTCCGTCGCGCCCACAACTCCGCACGCCAGGGCGGCGGTTGACGCGGCCGGACTGCTGCTCACCCTGCTCGCGCTGCGGTTGGCGCTGCGCAACGGGCCGCTGCGCCCCCGCCGCGGCCCCGGCTCCCGTACGGCCGTGCTGTGCACCGCCTGGACCCTGGGGTACGCGGTCTACGGCGACTGGCTGCTGACCCAGGCGCTGTCCGGCGGGCCCGATGTGCCGGGCCCGCACCCCCGGGCGGCCGTCGCGACCGCCGTCGCGCTGGTCTGCGCCGTCGCCCCGGCCGCCGCCTGCGCCGCCGCCTTCGCCCGGCGTGCCCGGCGCGGCCTGGCCGTCAGCCGCGCGCTCGGCGAACTCGCCGCCAGGGTAAGGCCGTTGCTGCTCGGCGTCACCCTGCTCTTCCTGGCCGTCGCGGGGGCGCTGGCCGCCGGCGCCGCGCTGCTCCTCGGCGCCGGCGGGAGCCCCGGCGGCCGGTGCGCCGTCCCGGCGGCGACCGCGCTGGCGGTGCTGCTCTTCCTCGCCCGGCTGCTCACCGTGCACGGCTTCCCGACCGCCGCGGCGGCCGGCACCGGCCTCGCCGCCGCCCTCGAAGCGACGGCCCTGGGCCTGGCCCTGGCTGCCCGGCTCCCCGAACTCGCCCCGCTCGGCACCCCCGTGACGGCCCTGGTCGGTGCCGCCGGTCCGGCCGCCATCCCGGCGCTCGCCTGCGCGCCCGCGGCCCTGGCCCTCCTGGTGCACGCCCTGCGGGCGCTCACCGGCGCCTGCGCCCACCCGCCCGCCACCCCGCAACGACGGGCCGCTTCCGGCCCCGTGACGTCCCCCGCGCCCGACCGGCGCGGGGCCGCCCCCCTCACCGACGCGGCGGAGGGACACCGGTCATGACCCGTCCCACCCGCCCGCCCGGGCCCCCGTGCCACGCGCACCCCGCGGCGCGGCGCTTCGGTGCCGCCGCTCCGCACGCCCCGGCCCCCGCGCCGCGGACCGCACCCCCCACCTGGCCCCCGCCCCCAGGGGCGGACGCCGAAGCCGCGGCCGGAACCGGCGGAACCCACCCGCTTCCCTCGATCCGCAGGAGGAGTCGACACATGAACGTCCACCCGACCACACGGCACGCGCGCAGGGGGGACGCACGATGAGGGTGCTGCTCATCGGCGCCAACGGCTACCTCGGCCGCTATGTCGCCGACCGTCTGCTCGCCGACCCCGCCGTCCAACTCACCGCACTCGGCCGGGGGGACGACGCCGACGTCCGCTTCGACCTCGCCACCGGCAGCCCCGGGGCGCTCACCCGCTTCCTCGACGCGGTCCACCCCGGCGTCGTCGTCAACTGCGCGGGCACCACCCGCGGCGGCGCCCGGGAGCTGACCCGGCACAACACCGTCGCGGTCGCCACCATCTGCGAGTCGCTGCGCCGCAGCGGCTGCGGCGCGCGCCTGGTCCACCTGGGCTGCGCCTCCGAGTACGGGCCCTCGCAACCCGGCTCGTCCACCGCTGAGGACGCGGTGCCGCGCCCCGGAGGCCCCTACGGCGTCAGCAAGTTGGCCGCCACCGAGCTGGTCCTGGGCTCCGGGCTGGACGCCGTGGTGCTGCGGGTTTTCTCGCCGGTCGGCCCGGGCACCCCGGCCGGCTCCCCGCTGGGCCGGCTCGCCGAGGCGATGCGCCGCGCCATGCAATCCGGCGACACCGAGCTGAAGTTGGGCGGCCTGGGCGTCCAACGGGACTTCGTCGACGTCCGGGACGTCGCCCGGGCGGTGCACGCGGCCTCGCTCTCCGCCGCGCAGGGCGTGGTCAACATCGGGACGGGGCGGGCGGTGCGGCTGCGGGAGGCGGCCGCGGTGCTCGCCCGGGTCGCCGGGTTCGGCGGCTCGCTGCACGAACTCGACTCCCCGCCGGCCCGGTTGGTGATCCCGGCCCCCGCCTCCGAGGGGCACCCGGCGGGCGGGCCGCCCACTGCCTACCCCTACCCGGACGGCTGCGGCACCTGGCAGCAGGCCGATGTGCGCACCGCCCGCGACCGGCTCGGCTGGCGCCCGCGGATCGGCCTGGAGGAGTCCCTCGCCGACATCTGGATGGAGGCCGCGTGTCGCATCTGAGCGCTCCCGTGGACAGCGCCCGCGCCCCCACCGGGGCCGGGCCGCTCGGGGTGGGGGTGCCGGGCTTCGCGCACCCCCTGCTGGCCCCCGCCGAGTGGGCGGAACTGCTGCGCGCCGCCCGCGGGTTCGTGCTGCCCCCGGAGCCCGAAGGGGTGGGCGCCGGCCCCGGCTACCGGCGGATGACGCCGGTGCACTGGGCGGTGCTCAACGTCTGCAACGGGCCCGGCGCCTGCCCCGACCCGCACTGCCTCCCGGCCGCCGCCCGCATCCGTGAGACCGGCGTCCGCCTGTTGGGACATCTGGACCTCGGGCGGGGCGCCCGCCCGTACGCCGAGCTGATCGCCGACGCCCACCGCTACCGCGAGTGGTACAAGGTCGACGGCTTCTGGCTGGACCGCTGCCCCACGGACCGGACGCTGCTGCCGGCCACCCGGCGGCTGGCCGGCGCCCTGCGGGCCCTGGAGGACGACGGCTACCTGGTCTTCTCGCACGGCGCCCACCCGCACCCCGGGTACGCCGAGTCCGCCGACCAGTTGGTCACCTTCGCCGGATCCTGGGCGGACTACCGCTGGTCACAGGTGGCCGAGTGGACCGCGGACTACCCGCCGGACCGCTTCTGCCACCTCGTCCACGGCGTCCCGCGCACGCACCTGGACGAGGCGCTGCGGATCGCCCGCTGGCAGGGCGCCGGCACCGTGTACCTCACCGACCGCCGGGCGGCCGGTGCGGCGGACGCCGCGGCCGTCGCCTGGGAGTCGCTGCCCGGCTACTGGGACACCTTTGTCTCGCGCATCGGACCAGGTGTCTCGGAATGAAGAAGGGCGTGGCAGTGTTACGGGAAGAGTCACCTCCGCCGTCCCCGGTTCCGGCCGGGGCGGAGGAGCCCCATCGAGACCGACCAACGGAGTCCCCGTGTCGCTGCCACCCCTGGTCGAGCCCGCTCCGGAGCTCACCGTCGACGAGGTCCGCAGGTACTCCCGCCACCTGATCATCCCCGACGTCGGGATGGACGGGCAGAAGCGGCTGAAGAACGCCAAGGTGCTGTGCGTCGGCGCCGGCGGCCTGGGTTCGCCCGCGCTGATGTACCTGGCCGCGGCCGGCGTCGGCACCCTGGGCATCGTCGAGTTCGACGAGGTCGACGAGTCGAACCTGCAGCGCCAGATCATCCACAGCCAGGCGGACATCGGCCGCTCCAAGGCCGCCTCCGCCAAGGACACGGTCCTCGGCATCAATCCGTACGTCACGGTCAACCTCCACGAAGAGCGCCTCGACTCCACCAACGTCATGGAGCTCTTCGCCCAGTACGACCTGATCGTCGACGGCACGGACAACTTCGCCACCCGCTATCTGGTCAACGACGCCTGCGTGCTGCTGAACAAGCCGTACGTCTGGGGTTCCATCTACCGCTTCGACGGCCAGGCGTCGGTGTTCTGGTCCGAGCACGGCCCCTGCTACCGCTGCCTGTACCCGGAGCCCCCGCCGCCCGGCATGGTGCCGTCCTGCGCCGAGGGCGGCGTGCTCGGCGTGCTCTGCGCCTCCATCGGCTCGATCCAGGTCAACGAGGCCATCAAGCTGCTCGCCGGCATCGGCGACCCGCTGGTCGGCCGCCTGATGATCTACGACGCGCTGGAGATGACGTACCGCCAGGTCAAGGTCCGCAAGGACCCCAACTGCGCGGTCTGCGGCGAGAATCCGACCGTCACCGAGCTGATCGACTACGAGGCGTTCTGCGGTGTGGTCTCCGAGGAGGCCCAGGAGGCGGCGGCCGGTTCCACGATCACTCCGCAGCAGCTCAAGGAGTGGATCGACAACGACGAGAAGATCGACATCATCGACGTCCGGGAGCCCAACGAGTACGAGATCGTCTCGATCCCCGGCGCGCGGCTGATCCCGAAGAACGAGTTCCTGATGGGCACCGCCCTCCAGGACCTCCCGCAGGACAAGAAGATCGTCCTGCACTGCAAGACCGGCGTCCGCTCCGCCGAGGTCCTCGCGGTCCTGAAGTCCGCGGGCTTCGCCGACGCGGTGCACGTCGGCGGCGGCGTCATCGGCTGGGTCAACACCGTCGAACCGGAGAAGCCGGTCTACTGATCCGCCGCTCCACCCGTCACGCGGAAGGCGCCGGTCCGTTCGGTACGGACCGGCGCCTTCGGTGCGTCTGCGGGGCGAAACCCCTGGCTCGGTCGCTTCAGATCTCGCCCCGGCGGGAGAGGAAGGTGAAGGCGATCCACCCCGGCAGTACCGGGAGCCAGAAGGTCATCAGGCGGAACAGCAGCACCGCGGGCAGGGCCGTGTCGGCGGCCAGTCCCGAGAACGTCAGCGCGCCCCACAGCGCACCCTCGACGGCGCCCACACCGCCCGGCGTCGGGGCCGCCGAGCCCAGCGCGTTGCCGGCGAGGAAGGCGACCGCGATGGTCGCGTAGCTGAGCTGATCGCCGCCGAACGCCCGGATCGAGGCGTCCAGGCACATCACGTTCGCCGCCGTCAGCAGCAGCATTCCGCCGATGCCGGTGACCAGCTTCCGCGGCCGCTGGAGGATGTCCAGCATCCGTGGCACCACGCCGGCGAACAGCGACCGCACCCGCGTGACCACGAACTTCCGCAGCACCGGCACGGCCGTGACGATCAGCACCAGCACGGCGACCGTCAACAGACCGGCGATGACCGTACGGGACGGCGTGATGTCCTGGGTGTGTTCGGTGCCGGTCAGATAGCCGAACGCCAGCAGCAGCATGATGTGGCTGCCCAGCCCGAAGAGTTGGGACGCGCCGACGCTGGCCACCGCCAACCCGGGGCGCACCCCGGCCCGTTGGAGGAAGCGGGTGTTCAGCGCCACGCCGCCGATCGCCGCGGGCGCCACCAACTTCACGAAGTTGCCGGCGATCTGCGCGATGACCGTCTTGACGAACGGCACCTTCTCCGTGACGAACCCCAACAGGCTCATCGCGGCCGCGGGGTAGGTCAGTGCCGAGAAGACCATCGCGACCACGACCCACACCCACCGGGCCTTGCTGATCACGTCGTTCAGGTCGAAGTTGCTCAGCTGAGACAACAGCAGATAGGCCGCGAACGCACCGGCGATCCAGCTGATCAGGATGCGCGGGCTGAGCCGCTCCAGCTTCGCCGGCTCGATGACCGCGGTCGGTCGGATCAGCAGCACCTGGCGGCGGATCTGGGCCAGCAGGTCCTCCTCCCTGACCTCCTCCGACGCCTCTTCCAGGGCCCGCTTCTCGGCGTTCTTCTCCGCGTTCCGCTCGGCCCGCAGCGCCTTGCGGTCCTTGGGGGCCTCGGCGGCGTGGGCCTCCCGGGCCTCCTTCACGGCCTGCGAGGCGGCCAGCACCGCCTCCCGCTCCCGTTGGGCCCGCTCCCGGGCCCGTTGGCGCAGGGTGGCGCGGGTGGTGCGGCTGAGCGCGATCGGCTGGAGCAGCGGCAGGCTGTCGGCCACCGCGTCCGGGCCGAGCACCTCGACGGCCGCGGCGACCGCCCGTTCGGCACCGACCCGCAGTCCGCAGGTGGCCAGCAGTTGGGCGATGTCCATCCGCAGCACCAGATCACCGGCGGCGATCTCGCCGCCGCGCAGGTCGGTGAGCACGATGCTGCCGGAACGATCCACCACCAGGGCGTCCCCGACCAGCCGCCGGTGCGCGATCCGCCGCGACTGGAGCGCGGCCACCTGGCGCCAGGCGCTGTGCATCAGCTCGTCGGTGATCTCCTCGTCCGCGAGCTGGTCGAAGCGGCGGCCCTCGATGTGCTCGTAGACCAGCATCACCGCGTCCGGGCCCAGCTCGGAGGTGGCGATCAGCTTGGGCGCGTTGGCCCCGGCCGCGATCGCCGCGTACGCCAGCAGGGCCTCCTGCTCCAGCGCCTGGCGCAGCGACTGGAGGCTGCGGCGCTGGTTGATCCCGCGCAGCGACAGCCGGCGCCACACCCGGTAGAAGAAGCCCTGCGCCTGCTGCTCGCGGTCCACGACGGTGACGTCGATCGGTGCGTCGTCCTCCAGGGCGACGAGGTAGCGCCGGCCCCGGTCGGCGTGGTCGGGGCTGCCGTCCTCCGCGCGCATCGCGCTGACCGGCCGGAAGCCGACCCGCCGCAGACCGGCCAGGAGGTTCTGGCCCGTGGGGCGGACGTTGGGGGAGCCGACGGCGTAGAGGGTGCCGAACGCGACGGTCCAGCCGATGAGGATGGTGACCACGATCGCGAACGGGGTGGTGTACCGCCCGATGAGCACCGCGAACGCGTCCAGCAACAGGACGCACCACATCGCCACCCGCCAACGCGGCCGCCGCGACATCCCGACCGCCGTCATGTAGGCGATCACCGGCGCCAGATAGCTGTGCACCGGCGCGGAGAGCGACCCGTTGGCCAGCGGCTGGGTGAGCGCGCTGCGGATCGAGGCGGGGGCGGCCTCGGCCACCCACAGGTCGGTGGCGAGCGACACCCCGTGCGCCAGTACGGCGGCCAGCACGCCGTCGGCGATCCGCAGCCCGTCCCGTTTGATCAGGCGCTCCACGGCGTAGGCCACCGGCACGATCAGCACCAGGACGCTGGAGGCCAGCCCCGCGAGGTTGATCAGCAGCGGCGGCGCCGCTCCGGCGCCCTGCCCGATGTCGTTCTTCAGGCCCTGGGTGGTGCCGTGCGCGAACGTCGCCAGCGCCAGCACCAGCGCGATCCCGGCGATGCCGAGGAGCAGCCGGAGCAGGTCGGCGGGGCGGTGCACCCGGGCGGGCAGCAGCGGCTCGTCCACCGCGAGCCGGTCGACGTGGAACTCGCCGCTGTCCTCGGGACCGCCCTCGGCACGGTGCGCGCCCGTACGGGGCGGCGGCCCGCCCCGGGGGGTGTCGTCCGCGGCCTTGTGGTGCTCGGGCCGCTCGTCCGGCTGCGCAGCGCCCTGGTCCTTCTCCTCAGTCCGCCGGTCGGGCTCGTGCCGCTCGGGTGGCTCGGGCGCCGTGGGCCGTCCTGGCCTCGCGGACGCCTCGGGTCGTTCGGCCTTCTCGATCGTGCTCGCCTTTTCGGTAGCGGGAGCCGTCGCCGGCTCCCGTTGCTGCGTCCCCGGTGTCGCCGCCCGCGGCCCCTGCGGCTGCGCGGTCCCTGCGGTCGGTTCCGGGGTGGTGCCGGTGTCGCCGGCGGCCAGCACATCAGGGGCGCCGGCCTCCCGTGGAGGCACCGCACCCTGCTGCTCGGCCGTCTCTTCTTGATCTCGTATCACCAGTCACCGTCCGGAAGATGGTGGCACGGCCGTCCGGTCCGGGGAGGCATCAGGGTGCATTTGGGGGCCACGGAAAGCGGAACCGCGGCCACCGCACCGGGGCCCCGCCGCCCTCCGGGCCTCTCCGGCCGGCGCGGGACCAGGCGTCCAAGCCCATTGTCGGTGCTGTGCGGCAGGATGGGCCGAATGAAGGGGACCGGAGACATGGACAGCGCCGGCGCCGCCGGTGACCGGGCCGCGCCGGAGGCCCTGCCGGACTACGCGGAGCGGGTCCTCGGCGTCGCCGAGGAGATCCCGCCCGGCAGGGTCATGACCTACGGGGACGTCGCGGAGTGGCTCAAGGACGAGGACCATCCCGAGGGCCCGGCACCGGGCGGCCCCCGCCAGGTGGGGCGGGTGATGGCCCTCTACGGCAGCGTGGTGCCCTGGTGGCGGGTGGTCCGCGCGGACGGCGTGCTGCTCCCCGGCCACGAACTGCGCGCCCTGGCCCACTACCGGGACGAGGGCACGCCACTCAGGGGCGCCTCGGCGGCCACCGAGGGTCACATACCGCGGATCGACATGCGGCGGGCGCGGTGGGACGGCGACGCCGCGTCCGGGGACGAAGGACGCTAGGGCGCTTCCGACGGGTCAGGGTTCGGACGGGCTCCAGGGCACGCGCTCGGGGGCCGGCCGCCCGACCCGGTACGGTCGATGGGGCCGTCGCCCCGGCCGCGTCCCGCCGCGGACGCCCGGACGGGCCCGGCGCACCGGCGGCACCGTCCGCACCCCGACCAGCACCTCCCTCCCAGGACCGGCGATCAAGTTGAGCTCCTCCCTTCCGGCCGTTCCGTCGGCGCAGCCCCGCGAGGCCGCGCGGCGGGGCGCCCCCGGCGCGTACCGCCTGGTGCGCACCCCGCCGGAGCGGACCGCGCCGCCGGCCCTGGACGCCGCCCAGCGCGCCGTGGTGGAGCACCGGCAGGGGCCGCTGCTGGTCCTCGCCGGGCCGGGGACGGGCAAGACCACGACGCTGGTGGAGTCGGTGGTGCGCCGCGTGCGGGCGGGGACGGACCCCGAGCGGATCCTCGTCCTCACCTTCAGCCGGAAGGCCGCGGTGGCCCTCCGGGACCGGCTGGCCGCCCGCCTGGCCGACGAGGGGGGCGGGCCGTCCGCCGCCCGCCGGCCCGACGCCCCCCAGGCCACCACCTTCCACTCCTTCTGCTACGCCCTGGTCCGCGGTCACCAGGACGCCGACCTCTTCGCCGACCCGTTGCGGCTGCTGTCCGGCCCCGAGCAGGACCTGGTCGTCCGCGAGCTCCTGGAGGGCCAGGCGGAGCTGGCCGGTGACGGCCGCGCCCGGGTGGGCTGGCCGGACGAGCTGCGGGCCTGCCTGACCACCCGGGGCTTCGCGGACGAGGTCCGCGCGGTGCTGGCCCGCAGTCGCGAACTGGGCCTGGGACCCGACGCGTTGGGCGACTTCGCCCGCCGCACCGGCCGCCCCGACTGGCGGGCCGCGGCCGCCTTCCTAGCCGAGTACCTCGACGTCCTGGACGCCCAAGGGGTGCTGGACTACGCCGAGTTGGTGCACCGCGCGGTGCTGCTGGCCGAGCGCCCCGAGGTCGCCGCCCAACTGGTCGGCGCCTACGACGCGGTCTACGTGGACGAGTACCAGGACACCGACGCCGCCCAGGTGCGGCTGCTGCGGGCGCTCGCCGGCCACCGGGGCGCGCCGGCCGCCCCCGGTTCCCCGGGCCGCACGCTGCTGGCCTTCGGCGACCCGGACCAGTCGATCTACGCCTTCCGCGGGGCCGACGTCAACGGCATCCTCGACTTCCCGGAGACCTTCCGGCGCGCCGACGGGGCCCCCGCCCCGGTGGCCGTGCTGCGCACCTCCCGGCGCGCCGGCGCCGCGCTGCTGGCCGCCACCCGCCTGCTCACCCGCCGGATGCCGCTCACCCGGCTCCCCGCCGAGGCGGTCCGCGCCCACCGGGAGCCCGCCCCCGTCCGGGACGGCGGCCGGGTCGAGGTCTTCACCTACCCGACCCCCGGGGCCGAACTCGACAACATCGCCGACCTGTTGCGCCGCGCCCACCTCGAACGCGGCGTGCCCTGGCGCGAGATGGCCGTCCTGGTGCGCGCCGGGGGGCGCTCGATCCCCGCCGTGCGCCGTGCGCTCACCGCCGCCGGGATCCCCCTCGACATCGACGGCGACGACCTCCCGCTCCGCCACGAACCGGCCGTCGCGCCGCTGTTGACGGCGCTGCGGGTGGCGGCCGGCGTACCGGGTGGGCCCGCGTCCGCCGCACCGTTGGACTCGGCACCGGAGGCCCCGGACCCCGCGGACGTCGCGTCCGAGCGGACGGCCGCCCTCCGCGTCGATCCCGAGACCGCCATCGACCTGCTGAGCTCCCCGTTGGGCGGGCTGGACGCGGCCGATCTGCGGCGGCTGGGCCGGGCGCTGCGCGAGGAGGAGCGGGCCGCCGGCCACCCGGTGCCGCCGCCCTCCGACGAGCTCATCGCCCGCGCGCTGGCCGAGCCCGAGCGGCTGGTGGCCCACGACCCCGGCCACGCCCGCGGCGCCCAGCGGCTCGGCCTGCTGCTGCGCAAGGCGCGGGAGTTGCTCGCCGGCGGCGGGACGGCCGAGGAGGCGCTGTGGGAGCTGTGGAACGGCACCCCCTGGCCGGCCCGGCTGGAGCGGGCCGCCCGGCGCGGCGGGGCCGCCGGGCGCAACGCCGACCGCGATCTGGACGCGGTGGTCGCCCTGTTCGAGACCGCGGCCCGCGCCGAGGAGCGCACCGGCGGCCGCGGTGCCCGGAACTTCCTGGAGGAGCTGGCCGCCCAGGACATCGCCGCGGACACCCTCACCCGCCGTACGGTCCGCCCGGACGCGGTCCGTCTGATGACCGCGCACCGCGCCAAGGGCCTGGAATGGCGGCTCGTGGTGGTGGCCGGAGTCCAGGAGGGACTCTGGCCCGACCTGCGCCGCCGCGGCTCCCTCCTGGAGGCGGACCGGATCGGCCGGGACGGCCTGGCCGAACCGCTCACCCCGGGTGCCCTGCTCGCCGAGGAGCGCCGGCTGTTCTACGTGGCCGCGACCCGGGCCCGCGAGCGCCTGGTGGTCACCGCCGTCAAGGCCGCGGCCGAGGACGGCGACCAGCCGTCCCGGTTCCTGACCGAACTCGGCGTCACCCCCCAGGACGTCACCGGCCGCCCCCGCCGGCCGTTGACCGTCGCCGCGCTCGTCGCCGAACTGCGCGCCACCACCGTCGACCCGGACGCCGGTCCCGCGCTGCGCGACGCCGCCGCCCAACGGCTGGCCCGGCTGGCCGCGTTGCGCGACGACGAGGGCCACCCCCTGGTGCCGGCCGCGCACCCGGACAGTTGGTGGGGGCTGGAAGAGCCCACCCACAACTCCGTCCCGTTGCGCGACCGCGACCGCCCCGTGGTGCTCTCCGGCAGCGCCCTCGACCAACTGGCCAACACGTGTGCCCTCCAGTGGTTCCTGGGGCGCGAGGTGAAGGCCGACGCCCCGGCCACCGCCGCCCAGGGCTTCGGCAACGTCGTCCACGTCCTCGCCGACGAGGTCGCCTCCGGGCGCACTCCGGCCGACCTGACCGTCCTGATGGCGCGCCTGGACTCCGTCTGGGACGCGCTCGCCTTCGACGCCCCCTGGAAGTCCCGCCAGGAGAAGGACCAGGCCCGCGCCGCCCTGGAGCGCTTCCTGCGCTGGCACGTCATGGAGCGCGAGAGCCTCGGCCGGGACACCGTGGCCACCGAGCACGGCTTCGACGTCACCCTCGCCGCCGGCGCCTACGAGGTCCGCATCCGCGGCAGCATGGACCACGTCGCGCGCGACGCCGAGGGCCGCGCCTACGTCGTCGACTTCAAGACGGGCAAGCAGAAGCCCACCGGCCCCGAGGTCGCCCGCCACCCGCAGCTCGCCGTCTACCAGCTCGCGGTCCGCGAGGGCGCCCTCGACGACGCCTTCGACGGACAGCGGCCGGAGGCCGGCGGCGCCGAGCTGGTCCACCTGCGGCTGGGCGCGCCCCGCAAGGAGGGCGGCGAGGCGTTCCCGGCCGTCCAGGCGCAGCCGCCGCCGGAGGGCGACTGGGTCGGCGAGCTGCTCGCCACCGCCGCCGGCCGCGTCCTGGAGGAGCGCTTCACGCCGACCACCGGCGCGCACTGCACGCACTGCGCCTTCCGGGCCTCCTGCAGCGCGCGCCCCGAGGGCCGGCAGATCGTCGAGTGAGCCGCCCCACACCCGCCGTCGTACCGCGCTGACCTGCGCCGACGGCGGCCGGGGCGGGACTGTCGGTGGCGGCCGTTACGGTGTCCGATGTGGCAGCTCACCTCACCGACCCCGAGCAGCTCAAGGAGCTGCTGGGCATCCCGTTCACCCCGGAGCAGACGGCGTGCATCACGGCGCCGCCCGCCCCGCAGGTCATCGTGGCCGGGGCCGGTTCGGGCAAGACCACGGTGATGGCCGCGCGGGTGGTGTGGCTGGTCGGTACCGGCCAGGTCGCCCCCGAGCAGGTCCTCGGGCTGACGTTCACCAACAAGGCGGCGGGCGAGCTGGCCGAGCGGGTCCGCGCGGCCCTCCTGGCGGCCGGCGTCACCGACCCCGACCCCCTCCCGGGCGTGGCCGCCGGCGCCGAGCCCCCCGGGGAGCCGCGGATCTCCACGTACCACGCCTTCGCCGGCCAGCTCCTGAAGGACCACGGCCTGCGCATCGGTCTGGAGCCCAGCGCCCGCCTGCTCGCCGACGCCACCCGCTTCCAGCTCGCCGCCCGCACCCTGCGCGCCGCCCCCGGCCCGTATCCCTCGCTCACCACCTCGCTGCCCACCCTCGTGGAGGACCTCCTCGCCCTCGACGGCGAGCTGTCCGAGCACCTGGTGGACCCGCCCGCCCTGCACGCCCACGACACCGCGCTGCTCGCCGAGTTGGAGCGCGCCAAGCTCAGCAACGCCGATCTGCGCAAGGTCCCCGAGGCCGCCCGCGGCCGGCTGGAGCTGCTCGACCTCGTCGGCGCCTACCGCCGCGAGAAGCGCCGCCGCGACCTGCTGGACTTCGGCGACCAGATCGCCCTCGCGGCGACGCTGGCCACCACCCGCCCGGAGGTCGGCGCGCTGCTGCGTGAGGAGTTCCGCGTCGTCCTCCTCGACGAGTACCAGGACACCTCCGTCGCCCAACGGCTGCTGCTCGCCGGCCTGTTCGGCGCCGGCGCCGGTCCCGCCACCGGGCACGCGGTCACCGCCGTCGGCGACCCCTGCCAGGCCATCTACGGCTGGCGCGGCGCCTCCGTCGCCAATCTGGACGACTTCCCCGCCCACTTCCCGTTCGCCGACGGCACCCCGGCCCGCCGCTTCGCGCTCAGCGAGAACCGTCGCAGCGGCGGCCGCCTCCTGGACCTCGCCAACGGCCTGGCCGCCCCGCTGCGCGCGATGCACGCCGGCGTCGAGGCGCTGCGCCCGGCCCCCGGCGCCGAGCGGGACGGCCAGGTCCGCTGCGCCCTGCTGCCCACCCACGCCGAGGAGCTCACCTGGCTCGCGGACTCCCTCGCCCACCTGGTCCGCACCGGCACCCCGCCCGGCGGGATCGCGGTGCTGTGCCGCTCCGCCGCCGACTTCGCGCAGATCCAGGGCGAGTTGGTGGCCCGGGACGTCCCGGTGGAGGTCGTCGGCCTCTCCGGGCTGCTCCACCTCCCCGAGATCGCCGACCTGGTCGCGGTCTGCGAGGTCCTCCAGGACCCGACGGCCAACGCCTCCCTGGTGCGGCTGCTGATCGGCCCCCGTTGGCGGATCGGCCCGCGCGACCTGGCCCTGCTGGGCCGCCGGGCGCGCACCCTGGCCCGCCCCGGCACCCCCGCCGACGACGACCCGGAGCGCCGCCTGGCCGCGGCCGTCGAGGGCGTCGACCCGGCCGAGACGGTCTCCCTCGCCGACGCGCTGGACACCTTCCTGGAGGCCGGCGGCCCGGACGACGGCCTGCCGTTCTCCCCGGAGGCCCGGGTCCGCTTCGCCCGGCTGGCCGCCGAACTCCGCGATCTGCGGCGCGCGTTGGCCGACCCGCTGATGGACGTGCTGCACCGGATCCTGGCCGTCACCGGCCTGGAGGTCGAGCTGTCCGCCTCGCCGCACGCCCTGGCCGCCCGCCGCCGGGAGACCCTGGGCACCTTCCTGGACCTCGCGGCCGGCTTCGCCGCCAAGGAGGGCGGCGCGGCCCTCGACGGCGAGGCCACCCTGCTCGCCTTCCTGGGTTTCCTGCGCACCGCCGTCCAGTTCGAGAAGGGCCTGGACAGCTCGCTCCCGGGCGGCGAGAACACCGTCAAGGTGCTCACCGCCCACAAGTCCAAGGGCCTGGAGTGGGACGTCGTCGCGGTGCCCGGCCTGGTGACCAAGCAGTTCCCCAGCGAGCAGGCCCGCGAGTCGTGGACCGGCCGCGCCAAGGTGCTGCCGCACCCGCTCCGCGGGGACGCCGCGACCCTGCCCGAGGTGGGGGAGTGGACCGCCCGCGGGGTGAAGGACTTCAAGGAGGCGATGCGGCACCACCAGGAGACCGAGGAACTCCGCCTCGGCTACGTCACGTTCACCCGCCCCCGCTCCCTCCTCCTCGGCTCCGGCCACTGGTGGGGCCCGAGCCAGAAGCGCCCGCGCGGCCCGTCCGCCTTCCTCACGGCGCTGCGCGAGCACTGCGAGGCGGGCCACGGCGAGATCGAGGTCTGGGCCGACCAGCCCGAGGAGGGCGCCGAGAACCCCGCCCTCGCCGAGGCCGCCGCCGACCGGCCCTGGCCGCTGCCCCTGGACGAGGACGCCACCGCCCGCCGCCGCGCGGCCGCCGCCACCGTCCGCGCCCACCTCGCCCACCAGTCCCCGGAGGCCGCCCCGGCACCCCCGGCCCCCGGGTACGACCCGGAGTGGCCGCCGCCCCCGGAGGACGAGGAGTGGACGGCCGCCTACGAGGACGATCCGTTCCCGCCGCCCCCGGAGGACGACCCGTACGAGGAGGCCCCGTACGAGGACGGGTTCCCGCACGAGGGCGAGCCCCCGTACGGGGCGGACGCCCCGGCCGCCGAGCCGTACGCCGACGGCCGCCGCCCCCGCCTCATCGCCCAGCGCTCCGCCGAGCCCGACCCGGCCACCCTGGAAGGCGTTGTCGACGGGACGGCCGTCGCGGGCGCCCCCGACGGCACCGCCGGCCAGCAGGACCCCCCGCTGCTCCCCGAGGAGCGTCGCCTCGCGGCGTCCTGGGACCGCGATCTGACGGCGCTGGCCGCCGAGTTGCGCAGCTCCCGCGCCCGGGTCCGCGATGTCCCGCTCCCGGCCTCGCTCACCGCCACCCAGCTCCTCCAGGTCGCCGCCGACCCGGACGGCTTCGCCCGCGAGCTGGCCCGCCCGATGCCGCGCGCACCGCAGCGCGCCGCCCGCCGCGGCACCCGCTTCCACGCCTGGGTCCAGTCCCGCTTCGAGGAGCTGCCGTTGCCGCTGCTCGGCCCGGACGAGCTCCCGGGCGCCGAGCCCGGCGAGGAGCCGGAGATCGCCGACGAGCAGGACCTCCAGGCGCTCAAGGAGGCGTTCGCCCGCAGCCCGTACGCCCGGCGGGCCCCGTTCCGGGTGGAGGTCCCGTTCCGTATGACGCTCGCCGGAAGGGTGATCCGCGGCCGGATCGACGCGGTCTACAAGGAGCCCGGCCCGGACGGCGACCGCTTCGAGATCGTCGACTGGAAGACCGGCCGGAACCTCCCCTCGGGCGCCGGCGGCGCCGACCCCCTCCAGCTCGCCGTCTACCGCCTGGCCTGGGCCGAGCGGTACGGCCTGGCCCCGTCCGAGGTCGGCGCCGCGTTCCTCTTCGTCCGCACCGGGGAAGTGGTCAGACCGGCCCGACTACCAGGCCGGGAGGGGCTGGAGCGGATCTTGCGGGGCGAGACCGCCGGCCGGTATCCCCCGGAAGGCCGATAGGCTCGGGCGTATGAGCACCACCCCGGACAACGCCGTCCGCGCGTACATCGCCGGCCACCGCGACGCCTTCCTCGACGACCTCGCCCAGTGGCTGCGCATCCCCTCGGTTTCCGCCGACCCCGACCGCGCCGCCGACGTGCGCCGCAGCGCCGAGTGGCTCGCCGCCAAGCTGGCCGAGACCGGCTTCCCGGTGACCGAGGTCTGGGAGACCGGGGGACTGCCCGCGGTCTTCGCCGAGTGGCCCGCCGGGGACCCGTCCGCCCCCACCGTGCTCGTCTACGGCCACCACGACGTCCAGCCCGCCGCCCGCGAGGACGGCTGGCACACCGACCCCTTCGAGCCGCAGACCGTCGACGGGAGGCTGTACGCCCGCGGCGCCGCCGACGACAAGGGACAGGTGTTCTTCCACACCCTGGGCGTCCGCGCGCACCTCGCCGCGACCGGCCGCACCGCCCCCGCGGTCAACCTCAAGCTGCTCATCGAGGGCGAGGAGGAGTCCGGCTCGCCGCACTTCCCGGCCCTGATCGAGCGGCACGCCGACCGCCTGGCCTGCGACGCGGTGATCGTCTCCGACACCGGGATGTGGTCCAGGGACACCCCCACCGTCTGCACCGGCATGCGCGGGCTGACGGACTGTCAGATCGACCTGTACGGGCCCGACCAGGACATCCACTCCGGATCGTTCGGCGGCGCGGTGCCCAACCCGGCCACCGAGGCGGCCCGGCTCGCTGCCGCCCTCCACGACGCCGACCGCAGGGTCGCCGTCCCCGGCTTCTACGACGGCGTGATCGAGCTCACCGACCGCGAGCGGGAGCTCTTCGCCGAGCTGCCCTTCGACGAGGAGGGCTGGCTGCGCACCGCGCACTCGCACGCCACCCTCGGCGAGGCCGGCGCCACCACCCTGGAGCGCATCTGGGCCCGTCCCACCGCCGAGGTCAACGGCATCGCCGGCGGCTACCAGGGCCCCGGCGGCAAGACCATCGTCCCGTCCTCGGCCCAGTTGAAGCTCTCGTTCCGGCTGGTCGCCGGCCAGGACACGGACGCCGTCCAGCAGGCCGTCCGCGCCTGGGTCGCCGAGCGGCTCCCGGCCGGCATCCGCCACGAGATCACCTTCTGGGGCGCCACCCGCCCCTGCCTCACCCCGCTCGACCACCCCGCGCTCCAGTCCGTGGTCCGTGCCATGGGCCGGGCCTTCGAGACGGAGATCCGCTTCACCCGCGAGGGCGGCTCCGGCCCGGCCGCCGATCTCCAGGACGTCCTCGGCGTCCCGGTCCTGTTCCTGGGCATCTCGGTGCCCTCCGACGGCTGGCACGCGCCGAACGAGAAGGTCGAGCTCGACCTGCTGATGAAGGGCGTCGAGACCGCCGCCCACCTCTGGGGCGACCTGGCGGACGCCTGGCGCCCGTCCTGACCCGCGCGCACCGCCGTACCGCTCCGCGCCGCACGCAGCAATCACCCACGCCATAGGGGGAGTTGGAAACAGCAGTGACCACCTGGACCGACCGCACGGCCGACCGGCCGATCACCTTCAGCGCGCCGAGCGGCGTCGACCGCAGTGCCCACCACCGTCTGGACGAGGCATGGCTGGCGGCGGCCTGGAGCCACCCGACGACGCGGGTCTTCGTCGTGTCCGGGGGGCAGGCGCTGATCGACGACACCCCGGACGGCCGCACCGAACTGATCATGACGCCGTCCTTCGAGGCGCCGCTGACCGAGGCCCACCGCTACTACCTCGGCACCGACGAGGACGGGGTCAGCTACTTCGCGCTCCAGAAGGACGCGCTGCCCGGCCGCCTTGACCAGTCCGCGCGCGCCGCCGGACTGCGCGAGGCCGGGATGCTGCTCTCCCCGCGGGACGCCGGTCTGCTGGTGCACGCCGTGGCGCTGGAGAACTGGCAGCGGATGCACCGCTTCTGCTCCCGCTGCGGCGAGCGGACGGTCATCGCGGCGGCCGGCCACATCCGCCGCTGCCCGGCCTGCGGCGCCGAGCACTACCCGCGCACCGACCCGGCCGTGATCATGCTCGTCACCGACGACCAGGACCGTGCCCTGCTCGGCCGCCAGGTCCACTGGCCCGAGGGGCGTTTCTCCACGCTCGCCGGCTTCGTCGAGCCGGGCGAGTCCATCGAGCAGTCGGTCGCCCGCGAGGTCTACGAGGAGGCCGGGGTCGTCGTCGGCGACGTCGAGTACGTCGCCAGCCAGCCCTGGCCCTTCCCCTCCAGCCTGATGCTGGGATTCATGGCGCGCGCCACCTCCTCGGAGATCCAGGTGGACGGCGAGGAGATCGAGGAGGCCCGGTGGTTCTCCCGCGACGACCTGGCCGCCGCCTTCGCCTCCGGTGAGGTCCTCCCGCCCTACGGCATCTCCATCGCCGCGCGGCTCATCGAGAAGTGGTACGGCAAGCCGCTGCCCAGGCCCTGAGCCGCACGGCCCGGGCCGCGGGCGCGATCGGGCCGCCGACCGGCTCCCTCACCGGACCGGTCGGCGGCCCCGCCATGGTGGTGCGCCGGGCCCTCAGGCCGCGGCGACCTTCTCCTTGACCTGCGCCAGGGACGGGTTGGTCAGCGTCGAACCATCGGCGAAGAGCACGGTCGGCACCGTCTGGTTGCCGCCGTTGGCCTTCTCCACGAACGCTGCGGACTCCGGGTCCTGCTCGATGTTGATCTCGGTGTAGGCAATGCCCTCGCGGTCCATCTGGCCCTTCAGCCGACGGCAGTAACCGCACCAGGTCGTGCTGTACATCGTCACAGTGCCCGCCATGTGCCCTGCGCTCCTTCGGGGGTCGTCTCGATTGTGATCACGTGCCACGCGCGTCCTTCCGACACCGTGGCACCGATGAGCACAACGCCCACCGGCCCCCAACCATTCCCGATCGGCCCGCCGCCGCGCCACCGCCGTCCCCACCAGCGCCCACCGGTACGACCGCTCCCGGGCGCTGTGGACGACGTTCTCGGGTGCCCCCGCGGACCTGGCAGCATGGCGGGGTGACAGCAGCAACGGACGCCACTCTCTTCCCGCAGGTTCCGGCGACGGCCGACGCGGTGCTCGACGGGCTCGACCCCGAGCAGCGCGAGGTCGCCACGGCCCTGCAGGGGCCGGTGTGCGTCCTGGCCGGCGCCGGCACCGGCAAGACCCGCGCGATCACCCACCGCATCGCGTACGGCGTCCGGGCCGGGATCCTCCAGCCCGCCAGCGTGCTCGCGGTCACCTTCACCGCCCGCGCCGCCGGCGAGATGCGCGGCCGGCTCCGACAGCTCGGCGCGGCCGGCGTGCAGGCCCGCACGTTCCACTCCGCGGCCCTGCGCCAGCTCCAGTTCTTCTGGCCCCGGGCGGTCGGCGGCGAGCTGCCGCGGCTGCTGGACCGCAAGGGCCCGCTGGTCGCCGAGGCCGCCGCCCGCTGCCGCCTCAAGCTCGACCGCAACGAACTGCGCGACGTCACCGGCGAGATCGAGTGGTCCAAGGTCACCCAGACCGTGCCCGCCGATTACCCGGCCGCGGTCGTCAAGGCCGGCCGCGAGGCCCCCCGCGACCCCGCCGAGATCGGCCAGATATACGCCACGTACGAACAGCTCAAGCGGGACCGCGGCACCATCGACTTCGAGGACGTGCTGCTGCTCACGGTCGGCGTCCTCCAGGACCGGCACGACATCGCCGAGCAGGTGCGCGCCCAGTACCAGCACTTCGTCGTCGACGAGTACCAGGACGTCAGCCCGCTCCAGCAGCGGCTGTTGGACCTGTGGCTGGGCGACCGCGACACCCTCTGCGTGGTCGGCGACGCCAGCCAGACCATCTACAGCTTCACCGGCGCCACCCCCGACCACCTCCTCGACTTCCGGGTCCGTCACCCGCACGCCACGGTCGTCAAGCTGGTCCGCGACTACCGCTCCACCCCCCAGGTCGTCCACCTCGCCAACGGCCTGCTCTCCCGGGCCCGGGGCCGCGCCGCCGAGCACCGCCTGGAGCTGGTCTCGCAGCGCGAGCCCGACGGCGAGCCGGCGTTCACCGAGTACGCCGACGAGCCCGCCGAGGCCGAGGGCACCGCCCGCCGGATCCGCGACCTGATCGCCGCCGGCATCCCGGCGAGCGAGATCGCGGTCCTCTTCCGCATCAACGCCCAGTCCGAGGTCTACGAACAGGCCCTCGCCGACGCCGGCGTGCCCTATCAACTCCGCGGCGCCGAGCGGTTCTTCGAGCGGCCCGAGGTGCGCGAGGCCGGCGTCAAGCTGCGCGGCGCGGCCCGCTTCGGCGGCAACGACACCCTGCTGGACGGCGCGGCCGGCCTGCCGTCCGAGGTGCGCGCGGTGCTCAGCGACATGGGTTGGACCGACCAGCCGCCGGCCGGCTCCGGCGCCGTCCGCGACCGCTGGGAGTCGCTCGCCGCCCTGGTGCGCCTCGCCGAGGACTTCGCCCGGGCCCGCCCCACCGCCACCCTCGCCGACCTCGTCGCCGAACTCGACGAGCGGGCCGGCGCCCAGCACGCCCCCACCGTCGAGGGCGTCACCCTCGCCTCCTTGCACGCCGCCAAGGGCCTGGAGTGGGACGCGGTGTTCCTGGTCGGCCTCACCGAGGGCATGGTGCCGATCCACCACGCCCGCACCGACGAGCAGGTCGAGGAGGAGCGCCGGCTGCTCTACGTCGGCATCACCCGCGCCCGCCGCCGGCTGACGCTGTCCTGGTCGCTGGCCCGCTCGCCCGGCGGTCGGCCCTCGCGCAGCGCCAGCCGCTTCCTCGACGGCCTGCGCCCCGGCTCCGGCGGGTCCCGCTACCGCGCCGCCGGGGGCCCGTCCGCCGGCGGCGTCGAGCGCGGTCGCGCCGCGGCCGTCCCCGACCGGCCGCGCCGCGCGCACCGCAGCCCCGCCCGCTGCCGGGTCTGCAACCGCACGCTGACCGACCCCGGCGAGATGAAGCTGATGCGCTGCGAGGACTGCCCCTCGGAGCTCGACGAGGGGCTCTACGAGCGGCTGCGGGACTGGCGCTCCGCGCAGGCCGCGGTCACCCGCCAGCCCGCCTACTGCGTCTTCACCGACAAGACCCTGATGGCCATCGCCGAGACCGTCCCGGCGAGCGCCGAGGAACTGGCCGTCATCCCCGGCGTGGGCCGCCGCAAGCTGGACCGCTTCGGCACCGACGTCCTGGCGATCTGCGCCGGTGAGGAGCCCGGTGAGGGCGCCGCAGGGGGGCGCGCGGAGGGCGCGGAAAACTCGTTGGAAAAATAGTTTGCGCGCGCGGAGCGCATCCCCATAGCCTGCGGGAGCAACGGAAACGACGGAACTTCCGAGATCCGATGGATCCGTGCTGTACTTGAACGCCCGGATCGGGATTTTCCCGGTCCCCAAAGACGCCGAGAGGAGGCGAGACCCCGTGATCAGCTTCATTGAGACCAACAAAATGACCGATCTCTCGGTCGTCGCCCCCTGCGCTCTCGGCGTTTCGCTCCTTGGTACCGGTCTGTCCGGCTCCGGCCGCCTGTCCGGTATTGAGGTCGCGCGTCCCGAGGCCCTCGCCGTCCCGACGGCGGGCGAGCGCGTCGCGCGACCGACCGAGGCACCCGCGGCAGCGGTAACGACGGCGAATTCCTTTGCCCTCGTGACGGCGGCCCATGGTGCCGAATCCCGGAAGCAGTACCAGCACGACATGTGGGCCTACCGCGGCCTCGAACCCTGGAGAGATCCAGCCTGATCGGCGATCAGGTCGGCACCTTCCAGGGCCGCGGAACCCACACCGGGATCCGCGGTCCTTTTGTTTTGCCCAACGCGCCCGCCACCCAGGGCCGCAACAGACGAGGAACACACACCAGTGCAACTCAAGACGCACACCCCGTCAGCCACCGACCTGATCCCTCCGCCTGACCTCCAGGAGAACCCCTTGTTGCCCCTCACCGAGCTCGACGACGAGATCGACCGCCTCGGCACCGCCGTCCCCTGCCGCACCTACGACCCCGAGGTCTTCTTCGCCGAGTCCCCGGCCGACGTCGAGTACGCCAAGACGCTGTGCCAGACCTGCCCGGTGCGCGAGGCCTGCCTGGCCGGTGCCAAGGACCGCCGCGAGCCGTGGGGCGTGTGGGGCGGTGAGCTCTTCGTCCAGGGCGTCGTCGTACCGCGCAAGCGTCCGCGGGGCCGTCCGCGCAAGAACCCGGTCGTGGCATGAGCACCGCGCGCACAGGAACGATCGACCGTCCCGCCACCCGGGACCCCCAGAAGCAGGACCCCACGATGACCCCGTCTTTCACCGAAACCCCCGCACCCGCGAACTCCGGCGCGCTGAAGTCGCGTCAGAACAGGAACCTCGCCATGCAACTCATGCCAGAAGCCCTGGCCAGGGCTCATGTGGAGCAACGCCTCCAGGAAGCCGAGTCCGAACGCAGGGGGCATCGGCTCGCCGCCGCGCGGAGGATGCAGCGGCGCGCCGAGCGCGCGTCGCTGCGTGCCCGCCGGGCGCTGGCCATGGCCGTGATGCAGTGACCGGACACCCCGGCACCGCGCACTGAACCGCCCGCGCCACGGGGCCCGTTCGACCGGACGGGCCCCGTACTGCGTTGCGTCCCGGTTCACGACTCCTGCGGGGATATCGTCGGATGGTGGACCAGAAGACGCATCAGACGCGGCAACAGGCGGAGTTGACCTCCGACGGCACGGTCGACGGCACGGTGTGTGCGCGCTGCGGCGCGGTGGCCGAGGGCTCCCCGCCGACCTGGAGCTGCTCGGTCGAGAACGGCGAACGCCGGTACTTCTGCGACCGCTGCGCCCGGGACAACATCCGTGCCATCGAGGGTCGGCTGGACTCCGACTGGTGGTGACGGTCAGGCCGGGCGCTCCGCCGGGCTCCCGGCGGCGCCGTCCGCGCCCGCCTCCCGCGCGGCCGCGCTCGCCCCGACCTCGTCCTCGCCGGTCGCGTCCTCCTCCGCCGCCGCGTCCTCCTCGTACGCGTCCGGCAGGAAGCCCGGCAGCCACGCCTCCAACTCGTCGCGCAGCCGCACCGTGGCCCCCAACTGGCACAGCACCCCGATGGTGCTCAACGTCACCCGGTGTATCAGGAGGTAGGAGGGCGGGAGGTTGAGCTGCTTGCCCAACTGGTGGGCGGGGGAGCGCAGATCGCCGATCCGGGCCGCCTGCTGGCGCATCCAGCCCCGGGTGAAGGTGAAGGCGTCCGCCTGCGCGGGCTCGATGATCGGCAGCAGGTACTCCAGCACCGCGTCGGGATCCAGCGCGATGGACTCCTTGACGAACCCCTCCTCGCACAGCATGCGGTAGACCGCGTCCGCCTCGCCGTCCAGCGCCATCCGCAGCGAGGCGCCGATCGTCGGCGGCAGCCCGTCGGGCAGCCGGTCGACGGTGCCGAAGTCCAGGACGCCCAGCCGCCACTCCGCCACCGGGCCGTCCGGCGACTCCCCGGGCAGCAGCCGGAAGTTGCCCGGGTGCGGATCGGCGTGCAGCAGGCCGGTGCGCGCCGGGCCGGAGAAGAGGAAGCGCGCCAGCAACTGCCCGGCCCGGTCCCGCTGTTCCTCGGTGCCGTCGGCGATCACCTCGGACAGCGGCACCCCCGCCAACCACTCCGTCACCAGGACCTGGTCGCCCTGGTGCACCACCACCGGCACTACCACGTCGGGATCGGCGGCGAACTCCGCGGCGTGCGCCTGCTGGGCCTCGGCCTCCAGGGAGTAGTCCAGCTCCTCCGCGACCCGGTCGCGCAACTCGGTGATCAGCGGCTTGACGTCCATGCCCGGGATCAGCGGCCCGAGCAGCCGGGCGAACCGGCTGAGCTGCGTCAGGTCCGACAACAGCGCCGGGCCCGCCCCCGGGTACTGCACCTTGACGGCCACCTCGCGGCCGTCGTGCCACACCGCCCGGTGCACCTGCCCGATGGACGCCGCCGCGGCCGGCTTGTCCTCGAACTCCGCGAACAGCTCCCGCCAGTTGGTGCCCAGTTGCTCGGCCAGCACGGCGTGCACGGTGCTCGTCGGCATCGGCGGCGCCGCGTCCTGGAGCTTCGTCAGCGCCGCGCGATAGGGGCCGGCGATCTCCTCGGGCAGCGCCGACTCGAAGACGGACAGCGCCTGACCGAACTTCATCGCACCGCCCTTCAACTCGCCGAGCACCTTGAAGAGCTGCTCCGCGGTGCGCTGTTGGAGCTCGCGGCCGACGATCTCGGCGGACCGGCCGCCGAGCCGTTTGCCCAGGCCCCAGGTGGCACGGCCGGCGAACCCCAGTGGCAGCGCGGCCAGCTTGGCGGTGCGGGTGACCGCCTTGCGGGGAAGATCAGACATGCGCCCCTCCAACTCACACCGTCCCCTACCGGGGTTACCCGGTCATTGTTGCGTGTCGCGGCCGAGGAACCGAGGCGTCCGCCGCGCCCCGCTCCGCGGCGGCACCGCAGCCGCAGTCGGGATGCGGGGCGATCCGCACCGTCCGTACGCTCGCACACGGCAGCGGCAGTTCCATCCGCGCCCCCGTGCACGGCGGTGGTTCGCCGTCGAGGAACGCCAGCGCCTGGACGGCGGCGAGCCCCGCGACCGCCGTGGCCAACGCGGCGTCGCAGGCCGGCACCGCCGGGGTGCCGCGCCCCGAGCGCCACTGCGCGAGCAGCCGCGGCCAGGCCGGCTCGGCGTCCGTGCGCCGGAGTTGGTCGCAGCCGGCACAGGCCGAGACGCCGGGCACCACCAACGGGCCCACCACTCCGGTGCCCTCCAGCACGCCCGCGTAGAGGTGCGGGATGCCGGCGGTGAGCAGCGGTTCGGCGAGCACGGGATCGGGGGCGAAGGCGCCGAGGCCGTCGCGCGGGGCGAGCACCACGAGGGAGATGCCGGGCTCGCCGGACTCGGTGACCGGGGCACCGGACCGGGCCCGGCCGCTCCACGGGGAGGACTCCCGGACCAACCGGCCGGCGGCCTCGGCCCGGCGCTCGCCGATCTGCCCGGCCGCCGGCCCGCCCGGCACCACGTCCCAGGGTGCGACCGTGCCGCCGTCCACCACGTCCACCCGGCCGACCCCCGACGCCGACAGCAGCGCCGCGAGCTGCGCGCCGACCCGCCCCGCCCCCTTCACCTTGACCCGGACCGACCCGCGCGCCCCCATCCGCGCGAGCGGTCCCGACGCGCCCCCGCGCTGCCGCACCGACAGGGCGCCCAGATCCGCCCGTAACCGCTCGGTGGCCGCGCCGTCCGCCCGCAGGGCGTCCGCCGCCGGCCCGTCCGCCGTCGGCGCCTCCAACAGCCCGGCCGCGCCGAGCCGCTCCACCACCCCGCGCGCCCGCTCCGGCGGCACGTCCAGCGCCACCGCCTCGTCGAGCAGCTGCGGCAGCGAGCGCGTGCCGTCGAGCAACTCGATGAAGCAGCCGGTCGCCACATCGACCGGCCCGACCGACCGCGCATGGGCCGGTGCCACCCCGAACCACACCGTCTCCCGGTCCCGCCAACCGCGCCGCAGCGCGGGCTTGAGCATCGGATGCATGTCTTCCGCCCCCGTTCGTTCTCGACCGGACTCCAGCATGCGCCGAGCGCCCGAGCGCGGCGGAAGTTATCCACAGGCGGCGGTCATTCGTCGTACAACGCGTGCACGCCGGGGGCGTTCAGGTGGCGAACCGTCCGAGGGGCGGGACTTCCCGCAGTGCCAACGGGTAACGTCGGGCGCGTGCCCGCCGACCCTTCCCCGCGCGGATCCGGGGAGACGCCTCTGCGCCGCGCCGCCGACCGCCCGCGCCGGGACGAGCCGAGCCCACCGGCCCGCGCGGTCGAAGTGCGGCGCAGCGCGCGACGGCGCCGGACGGTCTCCGCGTACCGCGAGGGCGACCGCACCATCGTCCTGATCCCGGCCCGGATGTCGCAGTCCGAGGAGCAGCGCTGGGTCTCGGTGATGCTGGACAAGCTCGCCGCCCAGGAGAGCAAGCGGATGCTGGGCGACGGCGACCTGGCCGAACGGGCCGAGCGGCTCTCCGAGCAGTACCTCGACGGGCGGGCCCGGCCGGGGTCGGTGCGCTGGGTCACCAACCAGAACACCCGCTGGGGGTCGTGCACCCCGGCCGAGGGCAGCATCCGGCTGTCGCACCGCCTCCAGGGCATGCCCGAGTACGTCATCGACTACGTCCTGCTGCACGAGTTGGCGCACCTCCTCGTCCCGGGCCACGGGCCGGAGTTCTGGCGCCTGTTGGAGTCCTACCCGCGCACCGAACGGGCCCGCGGCTACCTCGAAGGCGTGGTGGCCGCCGACCGGCTGCCGCATCTGCCGGCCGCCCGCCGCCGCTGACGGGTCCGAAGGCCCCGGGGCGCGCACCGGGGAGGCCCGTTGTCCGTACCAGCCGTTAGCCTGGCGAGGGTACGGATTCAACGCGAGGGCGGGGGAGGGCCGGTGTCCATGGCCAGGGAATTCCAGCGCGGCCACAAGGCCAGGCTTGCCGATCTGACGACGGAACGGGAGCTGTACGTCGGCGTGCAGATCGCCGGTCCCGGATTGGTCGTCGACATAAGCTGCTTCGGACTGGACGCCGACGAGCGGCTGTCCGACGACCGCTACTTCATCTTCTACAACCAGCCCAAGTCGCCCGAAGAAGCCATCCAGTTGCTCGGCGCGCAGGGCGGCGACACCGAGTCCTTCCGGATCGCCCTCGACCGCGTCCCGCCGCAGGTGCGGAAGTTGACCTTCACCGCCACCCTCGACGGTGACGGACAGATGTCGCAGATCGGGCCGGGCTTCCTGCGCATCGTCGCCGGTGGCCGGGAAGTGGCCCGATACCCCTTCACCGGCGCCGAGTTCAGCACCGAGCGCGCGGTGATGCTTGGTGACCTCTACTTCAAGGACGTCTGGCGGTTCGCCGCCGTGGGCCAGGGCTTCGACGGCGGCCTGGAGTCGCTGCTGACGCACTTCGGCGGCGAGGTACTGGAGGGGGGCGAGGGTACCGGGGGCACCGAGGGAGCGACAGGGCCCGCAGGCGAGGCTCCGGCGCCACCCGTCACGGCACAGGGCGTCCCCGCCCCGACACCCGATCCCGGGCCCGTCCCACCCCCGGCACCGCCCGTCACCGCGCAGGGGGTGCCCGGGCCGGCACCGACCACCCCGGATCCGCGCGAACCGGCGCCGTACCAGCCGCAGTCGGCCCCGCCCCCGCTGCCCCAGCCGGCCGCCGCGCAGATCCACAGCGCGCCGACGCTCGTTGCGCCGCTGGTCCCGCCGGGCGGGACGCCGCCGCCCCCGGGCGTTCAGGCGCCGCCCCCGCCGCTCCCCCCGCCGCCGGTCGTCGGCGTGCCGGGTCCGCCCCCGCCGCCCCCGTACGGCCAGGTGCCCGGCGGCCAACAGCCCCCGCCGCTGCCCCCGTACGGCCAGCAGCCGCCCCCGCCGCCCCCGTATGGCCAACAGCCTCCGCCGCTGCCATACGGTCAGCAGCCTCCGCTGCCATACGGTCAGCAGTCTCCGCCGCCTCCGTACGGCCAGCAGTCGCCGCCCCCGCCGCCCGGTGGGTACGCCGCGCCCCAGGGGCCGCCGGTGCCGCTCCCGCCGCCGCCCGGTGCGTACGGCCAGCCGGGCCAGCAGCCGCCGCCCCCGGGGGCGCCCTACGCCCCGTATCCGGGGCAGGGCGCGCCGGCTCCCGAGGGCGCCGGCGGGCAGTGGCACCCCGAAGAGGAACCGGGTGCGGGCCCGGGCGCCCCGCAGGGCCACCCGCACCGGGGTCGCTGACCGGCGCGCACGCGGCGGCCCCGCCCCGGCCCCAAATGCGTCCGGCGCCCGCCCCGTTGGGGGCGGGCGCCGGAGTTGACGTAACTGACGCTACGTCAAATGGCGTGCGGCGGCGTCACGATGTCGCCGACAGCAGTGCCCGGGTGTCCGCCACCAGGTTGACCACCGACGCATCGGCCACCGAGGGCACCTCGTCGTAGCGGAACCACCGCAGGTCCAGCGACTCGTCGCTGATCGCCGCGACCGCGTCCGGCGGCGCCAGCGCGGCGTACTGGACGTCCAAGTGCACGGCGCAGGGCGTCTGGTGACGGTCCAGCCGCACGGGCGCACCGCCCAGCAGCGTCAGCCCGCGCGCGATCCCGGACTCCTCGCGCGCCTCCCGCAGCGCCGCGTCGGCCAGCGAGGCGTCCTCGGGCTCGCAGTGGCCGCCCATCTGGAGCCACATCTCCAGCTTGCGGTGCAGGGTGAGCAGCACCCGACCGCCCTCCGGGTCGATCACCAGCGCGCTGGCGGTGAGGTGCCCGTCCTTGCACGGCTTCCACATGCCGTCCTGATGGGCCGCGAGGTGGTCCAGATAGGCCAGCCGCAGCCGCTCCTGGTCGGCCGACGGCGCGGGCCACTCCTTGAGCACCCGCGCCGAGTCCTCCCGCAGGGTCACTGGGCGCCGCCGCCCTTGCCCTCGTCCTCGGGGCCGCGTGCGCCGCCCTCGTCCTTGGTGCCGTCCGACGGTGCCTCGCCGGCGTCCCCGGACCGCTTGGTCAGGTCCGGGCCCGCACCGGACGCCGCCTCGCCCAGCATCTTGTCGAGCTCGGAGAAGTCCGGGTGCTCGTGGTGGACGAAGCCGTCCGGGTCGTCCAGATCGGCCGCCGTCGGCAGCATGTCCGGGTGCTCCCACAGGCCGTCGCGGCCGTCCAGGCCCCGCGCGTCCGTCAGGGAGGCCCACAGCCGCGAGGCGTCCCGCAGGCGCCGCGGGCGGAGCTGGAGGCCGATCAGCGTGGCGAAGGTCTGCTCGGCCGGACCGCCGGTGGCCCGGCGCCGCCGCAGCGTCTCGCGGAGCTTGTCGGCGGACGGCAGGTGCGGCTTGGCCGCGGCGTGCACCACCGCGTCGACCCAGCCCTCGACGAGCGCCAGCGCGGTCTCCAGACGGGCCAGCGCGGCCTTCTGCTCCGGGGTGTCCTCGGGCTGGAACATGCCCTGCTGGAGGGCGTTCTGCAGCTCCTCGGGGTGCTGCGGGTCGAGCTGGCCGACCACGTCCTCCAGCTTGGTCGTGTCGACCTTGATGCCGCGCGCATAGCCCTCGACGGCACCGAAGAGGTGCGAGCGCAGCCACGGCACATGGGCGAACAGCCGCTGGTGGGCGGCCTCGCGCAGGGCGAGGTAGAGCCGCACCTCCTCCTCGGGGACGCCCAGCCCGGCGCCGAACGCCGTGACGTTCGCCGGCAGCAGCGCGGCCTTGCCGGCCGGGCCCAGCGGCAGCCCGATGTCCGTCGAACCGACGACCTCGGAGGCCAGCACGCCCAGCGCCTGCCCGATCTGGGTGCCGAACATCGCGCCGCCCATGGAGCGCATCATCCCGAGCAGCGGGCCCGCCATGGCCTGCATCTCCTCGGGCAGCACGTCGCCCATCGCCGAACCGACCCGCTCGGCGAGCGGGTCGACCAGGTCCTTCCACACCGGCAGGGTCTCCTCGACCCACTCGGCGCGGCTCCAGGCCACCACCGTGCCGGCGCCGGACGGGAGCGACGTCACGCCGTCCAGCCAGAGGTCCGCGAGCCGTACGGCGTCCTCGACCGCCGAGCGCTCACCGGGGGAGACGCTGGCGTCCTTGCTGCCGTCCTCGGCGCCCTGCGCGACGGTCTGCCGCGCGATGTCCTTGGCCATCTCCCAGTTCACCGGGCCGCCCTCGTAGGAGAGCATCTGGCCGAGGCGCTGGAAGGCGGCGCCGAGGTCGCCAGGGTTCATCTGGCCGCCGGGTCCCCCCATGCCGCCGAAGAGCGCCGCGAACGGATTGTTCGCGTCGCCGCTCCCGCCGCCGAACCCGAAGGGGTTCGCGGGGCCCTGGCTACCTCCCTGGCCGCCCTTCTGCTTGCCGTTGTCGCCGTCCTCCGGCTCCTCCGGCGGAAGGCCGAATCCAAATGGGGTGTCACTCACGGGTTTCCTCGGCTCGTAGGGCCGCCGGCCCTACGCCGACGGCGGCTGCCCGACATCACCTCCAGCGTAGACACTCGCCCCGCCCTGGGGCTCGGTGCTTCGCTGTCCCGGTGGCTGCGGCAGGATGGACGCCACCTGGTGCGAACGCGTCAGACGCGCCCGCACTGAAGACAACCGCTGGAGACGCCCGGTGAGTTCCCCAGATCCGACCGTTCGCGCAGCGCGAAACGCTGCCGCCACAACAGAACAGGCCGACCGCGGCCCGTCCGACGCCGGCCGGCCGCTGCGCCGCCCCGTCGTCGCCGTCACCGGAGCCGCCTCCGGGGTCGGCGCGCTGCTGACCCGCGCCCTGGTCGCGTCCGACGAGGTCAAGCAGGTGGTGGCCATCGACGAGCGGGTCGGTGAGGTCGCCGAGGCGGAGTGGCACGTCCTCGACGTCCGCGACCCCGCCATCGCCGACAAACTGCGCGGAACGGACGTCGTCGTCCATCTCGCGCTCGACCTCGACCTGGAGACCGACGCCGCGGCCCGCACCGCCTACAACGTGCGCGGCACCCAGACCGTGTTGACCGCCGCCGCGGCCGCCGGCGTCCACCGGGTGGTGCTGTGCACCTCCGCGATGGTCTACGGGGCGCTGCCGGACAACGACGTCCCGCTCGCCGAGGACGCCGAACTGCGCGCCACCGCGGACGCCACCGGGGTCGGCGACCTCCTGGAGATCGAGCACCTGGCGCGCCGCGCCCCCCGTGCCCACCCGGGCCTGAACGTCACCGTGCTCCGCCCCGTCGTCCTGGTCGGCGGCACCGACACCGCGCTGACCCGCTACTTCGAGTCGCCGCGCCTCCTGGTCGTCGCCGGCTCCCGCCCCGCCTGGCAGTTCTGCCACGTGGAGGACCTGGTCAGCGCCCTGGAGTACGCCGCCCTGGAGAAGGTCGAGGGCGAGCTGGCGGTGGGCTGCGACGGCTGGTTGGAGCAGGAGGAGGTCGAGGAGCTCTCCGGTATCCGGCGGATGGAGCTGCCGTCCTCGGTGGCGCTGGGCGCCGCCGCCCGGCTGCACCGGATCGGCCTGACGCCGTCGCCCGCCGGAGACCTGGCGTACACCATGCACCCCTGGGTGGTCAGTGGCAGTCGGCTGCACGACGCGGGCTGGCGGCCCCGGTGGACCAACGAGGAGGTCCTCGCCGAACTGCTGGAGGAGGTCGCCGGGCGGCACACCGTCGCCGGCCGCCGGCTCGGCCGCAAGGACGCCACCGCCGCGGGCGCCGCCGGCGCCACCGTCGCCCTCCTGGGCACCGCGGCCCTGGTCCGCCGCGCACGCAAGGCCCGTCGCCGCATCTGACGCCACCCATCGGGACCCTCCGTCCGCCCGTACACCCGCCCGACTCGGCCACCGGGGCCACGGGACTGTACGAGCCTCCATACGCGGCCGCGGACGCCCGGTGGAAACGGCCATTCCGCGGTGCCCTCCCGGTACGGCACGATGGGACCATGTCTGGCACGCACTCCCGCACCGGCCGCGACCACCCTGGTGAGCAGGCCGCCGAGGACCCCATCCGGCTTCTGGAGATCCGCGACGCCGCGCTGTCCGTGGACGAGGTCTTCGCGGCGGTCGGTGACGAATCGGCCGGTGGCACGGCCCTCTTCGTCGGCACCGTCCGCTCGCACGACGGCGGCGCGGACGTGGACGGCCTGGGCTACTCCGCGCACCCGTCCGCCGAGGCGGAGCTGCGCCGGATCGCCGAGAAGGTCGTCGCCGACTACCCGGTCCGCGCGCTGGCCGCCGTTCACCGGGTGGGCGATCTGGCCATCGGCGATCTGGCCGTGGTCGTCGCGGTCGCCTGCCCCCACCGGGCCGAGGCGTTCGCGGCCTGCCGCAAGCTGATCGACGACCTCAAGCACGAGGTCCCCATCTGGAAGCACCAGACGTTCTCGAACGGGACCGAGGAATGGGTAGGCGCGTAGCGCCTTCATCTGGGGGTGGGGGTCGGGCGACGGGCGGGAGAGTAGCGCTCTCCTCGGGTGCGTAGGCCGGGTGCGTAGGCCGAGTGCGTATCCCGCGCTCCCGGGCCATGCGGCCGAACCGGTGCCTTGGGTTCCGGTTGCGTAACCCCGTCCTCGGGACCAGCGTTGACGTGGCAGATGGTTAATCTGCTTATTTGTCGATCGCGGGTGCGCAAGGGGTAGGAGGTCGCCATGGGAGCGCTCCTCTGGCTGCTGATTCCGGTGCTGGCCGGTCTGGCCGCTGCGATGTGGAGCAGTTGGGCCATGCGCAACCGCCGCTCCGGGGACGTCGCCGAACTGGCGGGCTACGCCCGGTTCCGCGCCGCGATGGAGCGCGGGCACGCCCCGGCCGCGACCGCCCCCGAGCACGCCTCCGACCCGGCCTGACGTCGTAGCGGCCGGTCCGGCGCCCTCGCCCGCCCCCGTACGGACGGCCCCGCGGGCCGGTTGTCGCACCCGTCCCGTACTGTCGTTCCATGCCACGCCGCACCGCGACGCTGCTCGCCTCGACCTTGATGCTGATCGCGCTGCTCTGCGCCGGGGTGCTGATTCCCGTCCCGTATGCCGAGATGTCCCCGGGCCCGACGGTCAACACCCTCGGTGAGCACAACGGGGAGCCGGTCCTGCAGATCTCCGGCCGGAAGACGTATCCGACGTCCGGGCACCTCAACATGACCACGGTCCGGGTCACGGGGCCGGACTACAACATGAACCTCCTTGAGGCGGTCTACGGCTGGTTGGACCCGAACAGCGCGGTGGTGCCGCACAAGACGCTCTATCCCGAGGGACAGACGGCCGAGCAGGCCGACCAGCAGAACGCCGAGGAGTTCAGCCAGTCCCAGGAGAGCGCCAAGGTCGCCGCGCTCAAGGAACTGAACATTCCGGTCGCCACCCAGACCGTCGTCGGGGCGGTCCTGAAGGACAAGCCGGCCGACGGGGTGCTGCACGCCGGCGACGTGATCAAGGCGGTGGACGGCAAGGACGTCCAACAGGCCAGCGACGTCGCCAAGTTCGTCACCCAGCACAAGCCGGGCGAGAAGGTGGTCTTCTCCATCATTCCGGCCAAGGAGGCGGCCGCGGCGGAGAAGAAGGGCAAGCGGCCCGAGGTCCCCGTCAAGCAGCTCGCGATCACCACGGCGTCGGACGGCGGCCGGGCGGTGGTCGGCATCCAGGCCCAGCTGGACCACATCTTCCCGTTCCCCATCGACGTGAAGCTGGCCGACGTCGGCGGCCCGAGCGCCGGGCTGATGTTCGCGCTCGGCATCGTCGACAAGCTCACCCCGGGCGGCAATCTGACGGGCGGCAAGTTCGTCGCCGGTACGGGCACCATCGACGATCAGGGCAAGGTCGGCCCGATCGGCGGCATTTCGATGAAGACGATCGGGGCGCGGGACAAGGGCGCGGAGTTCTTCCTGACGCCCAAGGAGAACTGCGCGGCCGCGGCGAACGACACCCCCGGCGGCCTCCGGCTGGTGAAGGTCGGCTCCATTCAGGACGCGGTCAAGGCGCTGGAGAAGATCCGCAACCACGACACCGCCGGCCTGCCGAGCTGTAGCCCGGCAGGCCGGTAGCGGGGGCGGCCGGCGGGCCCGCGCGGCCCGCCGCGGCCGTTACTCCTCGAAGGTCGCGGCCAGCGCCTCGGCGAGGCCGGGCACCAGCGACTTGCCGGTCAGCACCTCGGAGGTGGAGTCCTTCTCGCGCAGTCGCAGCGCGGACTCGCGGGCGCCGTCCCGGAGGACGGCCACCGTCATCCGCACCTCCTGGCGGTCCGGGTGCTTGGCGACCCACTTGGCGAGCTGCTCCCCGCTCATGCCGGCCGGCTCGGCCTCCTCGGCGGACGGCGGCAGCATCAGGCGCTCCACGGTGAGCGCGCAGCCGACGACGGCGTCCGGCCAGGCGATGGTGGCGAGGAACTCGTCCAGCGGGGCGCCGGCGGGGATCTCGTCCTGCTCGATGGGGGTCAGGGAGGTGCCGGAGGACTCGTCGATGCCCAGTTGGGCGGCGAGCGAGGGCTCCTGCGCGCGGAGCTTGGCGGTGTCGACGAGGGCGAAGAGTCGGGCGGGCTGGTCCCAGCCGAGCCCGGCGGCGTACTCGTCGATTTCGAGCACCGCGCGGGTCAGTGGGTCGGCGGCGAGGGGGGTGCCGTCAACGGGGAGGTTGGTCATGCCCAACATCGTGCCCTGTAGACCCCGGAAATCGGGAACCGAGTAAAGCCGTCGTAAGTTGCATCACTGGGTCCTACTATCGCCGGGCCTGCTCCACACGACAGCGAACTTCGAGGTGCGCACCTTGGCTTTCCAGATGCCGGACCGCGGCGGAGGCCCCTCCGGGCCACGGATCAGAGTCGGCCGACCGTCGCGGCGGTTCCGAACCCTGCTCATGACGTTGGGCGCACTGGCCGTGCTGGCCATGCTCTTCGTGATGTTCTCGGGCTTCTGGACCGACTGGCTCTGGTACCGCTCGCTCCACTTCTCCTCGGTCTTCACCACCACCCTGTGGACCAAGATCGGGCTGTTCTTCGCCTTCGGCATCGTCATGGCGATCGCCGTCGGCATCAATATCTGGCTGGCGCACCGGCTGCGGCCGCCACTCGCCGCGATGTCCATGGAGCAGCAGAGCCTGGACCGCTACCGCATGGGCATCGCCCCGTTCAAGAAGTGGGCGCTGATCGCGATCACCGCGGTGATCGGGCTGATCGCCGGGGCCTCCGCCTCCGGTGAGTGGCGCACCTGGCTCCAGTGGGTCAACCGCGTCCCGTTCGGCACCACGGACCCGCAGTTCCACAAGGACGTCTCGTTCTACGCCTTCGACCTGCCCTGGTACCGCTTCCTGCTGAGCTTCGGCTTCGCCTGCGCGGTGCTGTCCCTGGTGGCCGCGGCCCTCACCCACTACCTCTACGGCGGACTGCGGCTGACCAGCCCCGGTTCCCGGGCGACCGCCGCGGCCACCGGCCACCTCTCGGTGCTGCTGGGCCTCTTCGTCTCCCTGAAGGCGGTCGCGTACTGGCTCGACCGCTACGGCCTGGCGGTGAAGTCCAGCGGCCTGAGGTCGGCCGACAACTGGACCGGCCTGCGCTACGTCGACGCCAACGCCTATCTGCCGGCGAAGACCATCCTGTTCTTCATCGCGGCGATCTGCGCGGTGCTGTTCTTCGCCACCCTCTGGCGGCGCACCTGGCAGTTGCCGGTGATCGGCTTCGGGCTGATGGTGCTCTCCGCCGTCCTGATCGGCGGGCTGTACCCGGCGATCGTGCAGAAGTTCCAGGTCCAGCCCAACGAGCAGGCCAAGGAAGCGCCGTACATCGAGAACAACATCAAGGCGACCCGGGACGCGTACGACATCCAGGACGCCGAGGTGACGCCCTACAAGGGCAACTACAAGCCGACCACCAAGGAGGACAGTCAGCGGCTGCGGGACGCGGCGGACACCACCGCCAGCATGCGGCTGCTCGACCCGAACGTGGTCTCGCCGGCCTTCCAGCAGCAGCAACAGGTGCGGTCCTACTACCAGTTCCCGTCCACCCTGGACGTCGACCGGTACAAGGACAAGGACGGCAAGGAGCAGGACACCGTCATCGGCCTGCGCGAGCTGAACATCGCCGGCATCCCCGAACGCAACTGGATCAACGACCACTTCAAGTACACCCACGGCTACGGCGCGGTCACCGCCAAGGGGACCGAGACCGCCGACGGCGGCGCCCCGGACTACACCGAGGCCAACCTCCCCTCCCGTGGCCAGCTTCCCCCGTACGAACAGCGCATCTACTACGGCGAGAAGACCACCCAGTACTCCATCGTGGGCGGGCCGCAGAAGGAGCTGGACTACTCCGACGACAGCGGTGAGAAGGGCTACCGCTACCAGGGCAAGAGCGGGGTGAGCCTGTCCAACCCGATCAACCGCGCCGCGTACGCGGTGGCGTTCGGTGAGCCGCAGATCCTCTACTCCGGTGCCATCGGGGACAAGTCGCGGATCCTGTACAACCGCACGCCCAAGGAGCGCGTGGAGTCCGTCGCCCCCTGGCTGACCATCGACGGCGACGCCTACCCGGCGGTGATCAACGGCCGCATCCAGTGGATCGTGGACGCGTACACCACCAGCAACGGCTACCCGTACGCCTCGCGCACCACCCTCGGGGACAGCACCGCCGACTCGCTCACCAACGGTCAGCGCGCGGTGGTGGCCCAGCAGAACCAGGTCAACTACATCCGCAACTCGGTCAAGGCGACGGTCGACGCCTATGACGGCACGGTCAAGCTCTACCAGTGGGACACCAAGGACCCGGTCCTGAAGACCTGGATGAAGGCGTTCCCCGGCACGGTCGAGAAGAAGAGCTCCATCAGCCCCGAGCTGAAGGCCCACCTGCGCTACCCGCAGGACCTCTTCAAGGTGCAGCGCCAGTTGCTGACCACGTACCACGTCACCGACCCGGGCACCTTCTACACCGGTTCGGAGCGCTGGCAGATCCCGAACGACCCGACCACCAAGTCGGGCAACGCGGTGCCGCCGTACTACCTCAGCATGAAGATGCCCGACCAGAAGGACCGGGCGTTCTCGCTGACGACCACCTTCACGCCCAACAAGAAGGACAACCTGGGCGCCTTCATGGCGGTCGACGCGGACGCGAACAGCGGTGACTACGGCAAGATCAGACTGCTGAAGCTGCCCGCGCAGACCCCGGTGCCCGGACCGCAGTTGGCCCAGTCGAAGTTCAACTCCGACCCGGCCATCGCCAACGAGCTCAACATCCTCAAGAAGTTCGGCGACTCGGAGATCGAGTACGGCAACCTGCTGACCGTCCCGTTGGACGGCGGTCTGCTCTACGTCGAACCGGTCTACCTGCGCGGCGCCAACACCAACTACCCACTCCTGAAGAAGGTGTTGGTGAGCTACGGCGACAACAAGCCCGTCCTGGAGAACAGTCTCAAGGACGCGCTGGACGTGGTCTTCGGCAAGAAGGCGCCGAGCGCCGGCACCACCCCGGAGAACCCGCCCGGCGGCGGCCAGACCGGCGAGCAGCCGCCGTCCGGCCAGACCGTCCAACAGGCCCTGTCGGACGCCGAGAAGGCGTACGACGAGGGCGAGAAGGCGCGCGTGGCGGGCGACTGGGCCGCGTACGGCGACGCCCAGAAGAAGCTGAAGGCCGCGCTGGACCGGGCGGCCAAGGCGTCCGAGAAGGGCGGGAAGTCGGGCGACTGAGCCTTCCCCGGGCGCCACGGGGTGGTGCCCGGCGCGGGCCTCAGCGGGGTGGCCGCCGGCGCGAACCGGCGGCCACCGCGCACCGAGTGTCAATCGCGGTCCCCGTGGCGTGATACGTTGGAGTCACAACGGCGCGGGGTGGAGCAGCTCGGTAGCTCGCTGGGCTCATAACCCAGAGGTCGCAGGTTCAAATCCTGTCCCCGCTACTGAAGACCAAGGCCCGGATTCCTTGAGGATCCGGGCCTTTGTCATGCGTTCGTGTCAAAGCGACCGACGGGCGGGTCGGACACCCCATGTGGGAAAGCTGTGTGCTTGAGTTTGACATGTCGCCGTGTCGGGAAGTCGACAAACCGCTGAAGTGACCTCACTTGCTGCGGTATACCAGGTGTACGCGCGTTACAGGTGATGCGACGATGGTTCTTATGGGGGACAAGGCAAGGTTGTTGGAGACGGACCGGTTTGTGCAGGCGCCCGACGACGGGCGCGATTCCGAGAAGGCGATGGACGCGATGGAGGCCGACGGCACGGCCGAGGCGTCCGACGCGGTGACCGAGTCCGGCTACCGCCGCGCCGCCGAGGCGGGCGACACCGCCGCCATGAGCGCCCTGGGCGCACTGCTGTTGCGCCGTGGCGATCTGGACGGCGCCGAACCTCACCTGCGCTCCGCGGCCGCCGCCGGGGACCGGGCCGCGGCCAACAACCTCGGCGTCCTCCTGCACCAGCGGGGCTACGGCGACGAGGCCGCCGGTTGGTGGCGGATCGCCGCCGTCGCCGGTTCCGCCGCCGCCGCGCATGCCCTGGGCCGTCACTACCGCGAGCGTGGCGACGAGCCGGCCGCCGAGTACTGGCTGCGCCAATCCGCCGAGTCCGGCCACTACTTGGGCGCCTACGCCCTCGCCGACCTCCTGGAGCACCGCGGCGACATCGGCGCCGAGCGGTGGTTCCGGGCCGCCGCCGAGCGCGGCCACCGCGAGGCCGCCTACCGCCTGGCCCGGCTCATCGAGGAGGGTCGGGACGCCGAGCGCCGAACGGCGCCCGCCTACGGGGAGTTGACCCAGCAGGCCGAGGCCCAGCAGTGGTACCGCCAGGCCGCCGCCCGCGGTCACCGGCGGGCCGCGCTGCAACTGGGCGCGCTGCTGGAGGAGCGCGGCGACATCCAGGAGGCCGGCCGCTGGTACCTCTCCGCGGCCAAGGACGGCGAGGCCCGCGCCGCCTGCGCGCTGGGCTTCCTGCTGCGCGACGCCGGCGACGAGGAGAGCGCCGCCGAGTGGTGGCGGCGCGCGGCCCAGGACGGCGACGGCAACGCGGCCAACGCCCTGGGCGCGCTCCACGCCGACCGCGGTGAACTCCAGACCGCCGAGCGCTGGTACCGCGCCGCGCTGGACGCCGGGGACATCAACGGCGCCTACAACCTCGGCCTGCTCTGCGCCGAGCAGGGCCGGCCCGGCCGGGGCGAACAGTGGTACCGCCGCGCCGCGTACACCGGTCACCGCGAGGCGGCCAACGCGCTGGCGATCCTGCTGCTGCAGCGCGGCGACGCCTCCGGGGCCGAGCCGTGGTTCTCCAAGGCGGCCGAGGCCGGCAGCGTGGATGCGGCGTTCAACCTCGGCATCCTGTTCGCCGGGCGCGGCGAGGAGCGGCTGGCGCTCTCCTGGTACGAGCGTGCGGCGGCCGCCGGGCACACCGAGGCCGCGCTCCAGGTGGCCATAGCGCAACTCCGGGACGGCGAGGTCAAGGACGCCGAGCGGAACCTGCGTTGCGCGGCCGGGGGCGGCAGCGCCGAGGCGGCCTTCCGGCTCGCCGACCTGCTGGACCGGCGCTCCGCGGGTGCGGACGGCGAGCGGGCCGAGGGCGACGAGAGCCGGCAGTGGTACGAGCGGGCCGCCCGGCAGGGCCACCGCCGCGCCCAGGTCCGGGTTGGCATGTTCGCGGCGGCTCAGGGGGACGTCGTCGAGGCGGCGAACTGGTACCGCGCGGCGGCCGAGGCCGGTAGCCGCAACGGCGCCTTCAACCTCGGCCTGCTGCTGGCCCGCGAGGGCAGCCTGCCCGAGGCCACCCTGTGGTGGCAGCGCGCCGCCGAGGGCGGGCACGGCCGGGCCGCGCTGCGGCTGGCGTTGATCGCAGCCCGGCGCGGGGCGCTCGCGGAGGCCCAGCGCTGGTGCGCGCGGGCCGTGGAGCTGGGGCCGCCGGAGGTGGCCGAGCGGGCGGCCCGGTTGCGGGCGGCGCTCCAGGAGGAACTGAGCGCGTGACGGCGGCCGGGCGCGTCCGCGTCCGGTGCCCGGGACCCGGTCCGAGGGCCGGCCCCGGGGTCCCGCGGAGGGAATTTGCGCTGGTCGTCGCGGTGGGGTTAAAGTTGAGTCACAACGGCGCGGGGTGGAGCAGCTCGGTAGCTCGCTGGGCTCATAACCCAGAGGTCGCAGGTTCAAATCCTGTCCCCGCTACTGAAACCGAAGGCCCGGATCCTCAAGGATCCGGGCCTTCGGTGTTGTGGGGGTGGTGGCGTCGTGCGCGGTTGGCTGTGCGTGCGGCCGCGGGGTGGGGGCTCTCGCGGTGTGCTTTCCCTGGGAGGAGGGCGGACCCGATGGCCGATACGGGCGCCCGGGCGGGTCGTCGCCACGTGATCAAAGCGTGTGACACTGCAGGGATTTGACGTGCCGTCAGTTGTGGCGACGGGGCATGCGCGCCCTGTGCGCGGGTGTGGCGGGCGCGAGGGGGTGGCCGGGGTGTCGTCGACTGTGGGCCGGGGGTGTCCTGGTCGGCGGCGGGCCGTTGCTCCAGGGGCGGAACGGTCCCGCGGGGTGGCCGAGGGGAGCGCGCGGTGGCGGCGGGGGCCTGGGGCGCGGCCCGGACGGGGGCCGGGCCCGGGTCAGGAATCGGTGTTGCAGTTGGGGCAGATGCCCCGGTAGGTCACGGTGACCTCGGAGACGTCGAAGCCGTAGCGCTCCGGCTCGGGCAGGGCGGACAGCGGGTCGCCGTGCAGGTGTACGTCGCGGATGGTGCCGCAGCGCGAGCAGACCAGGTGCTGGTGGTCGTGGTGGGCGTTGGGGTCGTAGCGCTTGGCGCGGCCGTCGGTGCTCACCTCGATCACCTCGCCGAGCGAGACCAGTTCGCCGAGGGTGTTGTAGACCGTGGCGCGGGAGATCTCGGGAAGGCGCTCCGACGCCTTGGCGTGCACCTCGTCGGCGGTGTAGTGGACGTGGTCCCCGTCCAGGACCTCGGCGACGACGCGGCGCTGTGCGGTCAGTCGCCAGCCGCGTCCCCGGAGTCGTTCCAGCAGGTCACTCATGCCAATCACCTATCAGTCAGATAGCCACCAGGGTACCAGCGGCCGTCCATCACCGGATCGTGTACGACTTTCGGCCACTTCTTGACTTAGACAATGTCCAATGTAGGATCGGGCTCGGCGGAAGCCAAGGGCAGGTGTACGAAAGACATCAGGAGGCGCACGTGTCGGTAGAGAGCACCACCGGACCGCTGACCACGGAGGCCGGGGCCCCGGTCGCGGACAACCAGAACAGCGAGACGGCCGGCGTCGGCGGCCTCGGTCTGATCCAGGACCAGAACCTGATCGAGAAGCTGGCGCACTTCAACCGCGAGCGCATCCCGGAGCGCATCGTGCACGCCCGTGGCGCCGGCGCGTACGGCACCTTCACCGTGACCGCGGACGTGACGAAGTACACCCGCGCGAAGTTCCTCTCCGAGGTCGGCAAGCAGACCGAGACCTTCCTGCGCTTCTCGACCGTCGCGGGCAACCTCGGTGCGGCCGACGCGGTGCGCGACCCCCGCGGCTTCGCGCTGAAGTTCTACACCGAAGAGGGCAACTACGACCTGGTCGGCAACAACACGCCGGTCTTCTTCATCAAGGACGCCATCAAGTTCCCCGACTTCATCCACACTCAGAAGCGCGACCCGTACACCGGCTCGCAGGAGGCGGACAACGTCTGGGACTTCTGGGGCCTGTCGCCCGAGGCCACCCACCAGGTGACCTGGCTCTTCGGCGACCGCGGCATCCCGGCCAGCTACCGCCACATGAACGGCTACGGCTCGCACACCTTCCAGTGGAGCAACGAGGCGGGCGAGGTCTTCTGGGTCAAGTACCACTTCAAGACCGACCAGGGCATCAAGAGCCTCACCCAGGACGAGGCCAACAAGCTGGCCGGCGAGGACCCGGACAGCCACCAGCGGGACCTGCGCGAGTCCATCGAGCGCGGTGAGTTCCCGACCTGGACGGTCCAGGTGCAGATCATGCCGGCGACCGAGGCGGCCAACTACCGCTTCAACCCGTTCGACCTGACCAAGGTCTGGCCGCACGAGGACTACCCGCCGATCGAGATCGGCAAGCTGGAGCTCAACCGCAACCCGGAGAACATCTTCGCCGAGGTCGAGCAGTCGATCTTCTCCCCGCACCACTTCGTGCCGGGCATCGGCCCCTCGCCCGACAAGATGCTCCAGGGCCGCCTGTTCGCCTACGGCGACGCGCACCGCTACCGCGTCGGCATCAACGCCGACCACCTCCCGGTGAACCGCCCGCACGCCACCGAGGCGCGCACCCACGGCCGGGACGGCGTGCTCTACGACGGCCGCCACGCCGGTCAGAAGAACTACGAGCCCAACAGCTTCGGTGGCCCGGTCGAGACCGGTCGGCCGCTGTGGCAGCCGGTCGCGGTCTCCGGCGAGTCCGCCAAGAGCGCGGCGCCCTCGCACGCCGAGGACAACGACTTCGTCCAGGCCGGCAACCTCTACCGCCTGATGTCCGAGGCCGAGAAGGAGCGCCTGGTCAACAACCTGGCGGGCTTCATCGCCAAGGTCTCCCGCGACGACATCGCGCAGCGCGCGATCGAGAACTTCCGCAAGGCGGACGCGGACTACGGCAAGCGGCTGGAGGCCGCGGTCCAGGCCCTGCGCGGCTGACGTCCCACGCGCCGCGGTCGCCGCCCGCGCGGTGGCCGCAGCACGGGACGATCCGTCGTCGCTTGCCGTACATGCCGAAGAGGCCGGAAGCCATGGGGCTCCGGCCTCTTCGCGCGTACGCCGACCCGAGCCCGCACGGGGCGGGCCCGTGGCCGGGGTGCGCGGTGGCGCCCCTCACGCCGCCGCGACCGCCCGGGCGGGGACGCCGGACCAGCAGCGGATGATGTCGCGGACCGAGACGATGCCGACGGGCTCCATGGCGTCGAGGACGACGAGATGGCGGAAGCCGCCGCGGACCATGGCGCCCGCCGCGTCGTCCAGGGTCCAGTCCGGCGCCGCGAAGACCACGTCCGAGGTGGTGTGGCCCTGTGCGGTCTCCCGGTCGGGATTCTCGCCGGCGCCAAGGGAGTTGAGGATGTCGCGCTCGGTGAGGATGCCGATGCCGCAGGTGTCGTTGTCGAGGACCACGGCCGCGCCGATGCGGCGGGCCGCCATCAGTCGCGCCGCTTGGCGGAGGGTGTGAGCCGGCCCGATGGTGAGGACCGTCGTGCTCATGGCGTCTTTGACGAGCAGGGGCATGGAGAAGAGCCACCTCCTTGGGGCTGTGAAAATGCGAAACGATTCACAAATTCACAAAGTGGGGGCTTCTCATGTTCACATGCTCCCGGGCCCACAACAAGGGGCAGATGCTGGACGTCAGTCCGAACATCCGCCCCTGTGCAGGTCGGCCGGGGTGTGCGCGACGTGAAAGCCGGCGCCGGTCACCCCTGCGGGATCAGCTCCGGTCGTCGCCGACGTAGGAGAGCAGGTCCTCGTGGAGCAGGCCGTTGGAGGCCGCCGCGTTGCCGCTGTGCGGGCCGGGTCGGCCGTCGAGCCCGGTGAAGCGCCCGCCGGCCTCCTGGACGATCACCGCGCAGGCCGCCATGTCCCAGAGCGACAACTCCGGCTCCGCGCAGATGTCCACGGTCCCCTCGGCGACCATCATGTACGGCCAGAAGTCGCCGTAGGCGCGGGTGCGCCAGCAGTCCCGGGAGAGGTTGAGGAAGCCGGGGAGCTTGCCGCGCTCCTCCCAGCCGGTCAGCGAGGAGTAGGCGAAGGACGCGTCCTGCAGGCGGCCGACCTGGGAGGCCTGCAGCCGGGTCGCCGAGGTCAGGCTGCGGCCGGTGAAGGCGCCCAGGCCCTCCGCGGCCCACCAGCGCCGGTTCAGCGCCGGCGCGGAGACCAGTCCGACGACCGGGCGGTCGCCGCCCTCGCCGCGCTCCATCAGGGCGATCAGGGTGGCCCAGACCGGCACCCCGCGCACGTAGTTCTTGGTGCCGTCGATCGGGTCGATGATCCAGCGGCGCGGGCCCGAGCCCTCGCTGCCGAACTCCTCGCCGAGCACCGCGTCCCGCGGCCGGGCGCGCTGGAGGTGGCTGCGGATCAGTTCCTCGGCGGACTTGTCCGCCTCGGTCACCGGGGTCATGTCCGGTTTGGTCTCCACCTTGAGGTCGAGGGCCTTGAACCGTTCCATGGTCGCGGCGTCCGCGGCGTCCGCCAGGACGTGTGCCAGGCGAAGATCATCGTGATAGTCGGGCATGGGCGAACAGTATCGACTGGTATACGCGGGAGCCACACGGCCATGCCGCGCCCATTGGGTGGTCTGCCCGTCGGTGCCGGCCGCCTTCGCGCCGGTGGTGCCCGTAGCGGGTCTTGACAGCCTCTGACGGTGCGTCAATTCTGTGACCTGGCCCACAAGTCGGGTGGGTCGGGGAGGTGGCGGATGCCCTCGGCGCGTGAGGCCCTGCTGGATGCCGCCTATGCGGCGCTGCTGAACCGGGCCTGGGTGGAGGTCCGGATGGTGGAGGTGGCGACCGCGGCCGGGGTCTCCCGGCAGACGCTCTACAACGCCTTCGGCAGCAAGGAGGGGTTGGCCCGCGCGCTGGTCCGCCGGGAGACCGAGAACTATCTGGTCGGGGTGGAGCGGGCGCTGGCCGTCGGCGGCCCGGACGGCCCGGCGGGCGACGCGGCCGCGCGGGTGGCCGCCGCGGCCGCCTGGACGCTGCGCACCGCACGGACGAATCCGCTGGTCAAGGCGGCGCTGACGGGGTGTTGGGGGGAGCGGCTGCCGGCCGGGCAGACCGGGCCCGCCGAACTCGTCGGGCACTTCCGCGACCGGGCGGTGGCGGCGTTGGCGCCCGGCCGGCCCCGGGAGGAGCTGCCGGCCCTGGGAACCGCCTGCGAGACCGCGGCCCGGTTGACGCTGTCCTGTGTGATCGTCCCGGCGGGACCGGCACCGGACGCGGCGCCGGCGGGGGCGTCCGCACAGGTGCCGCGGCAGCGGGGGCCGGAGGTCGAGACGGAGGCGGTCGGCCGGCTCGTCCGGAAGGCGTTCGCCGGGCTCACGGCCTGATGGCGCGGCCCCACCGGCCGCCTTTGTGTGCTGCGACGTGCTTCAGTGCGCCGAGCCGGACAGTTGGAGCCCGATCACCCCGACGACCACCAGCGTGATGGAGACGATCTTCAACGTGGAGACCAGGTCGCCGAGGAAGACCATGCCGTAGATCGCGGTGCCGGCCGCGCCGATGCCGGTCCACACCGCGTACGCCGGGCCGACGTCCAGCTTCCGCAGCGCCAGCGTCAACAGGCCGAAGCTGCCCAGCGCGAAGACCGCGAAGGCGAGCGTGGGGTAGAGGCGGGTGAAGCCGTGCGAGAGCTTGAGGCAGACCGCGAAGCCGGTCTCCAGCAGCCCCGCCACCACGACCAGCAGCCACGCCATATCCCATGCCTCCGTCAGCTCGGGGCCGCTCCAGCCGGTTGAGCACTTCTGGCGGGGCCGGACCGGATCGGACGGGAACGGACCGGACCAGACCGGACCGCGTCCTGGTTGAAGGCGATTATGCCCGCGGTCCGGATGGTCGGCAGGGGATCGCCGCGCTCAGTCGCCCTCGCGCCGCTCGCGGGTGGCCAGCAGTCGGCGCAGGGAATACAGGCGGGCCGGGTCCGCGTGCCCGTCGGCCACCCAGGCGTCCAGCGCGCAGTCCGGCTCGTCGTGGCTGCACGCCCGGGGGCACTCGACGGTGCCGGGCTCCAGGTCCGGGAAGGCGTGGATGACCCGGGACGGGTCGATGTGCGCCAGCCCGAAGGAGCGGACGCCCGGGGTGTCGATGACCCAGCCGGTGTCGTCCGGGAGCGGCAGCGCCAGCGCCGAGGTGGTGGTGTGCCGGCCGCGGCCGGTGACCGCGTTGACGTGCCCGGTGGCCCGGCGGCGCTCCGGCACCAGGGCGTTGACCAGGGTCGTCTTGCCCACCCCGGAGTGCCCCACGAACGCCGTCATCCGGCCGGTCAGCTTCTCCCGGACCCGCTCGGCGGCGGCGCCGTCGGCCAGCTCCTCGCGGTTGGTGACGACGTACGGGACGCCGAGCGCGCCGTAGGACTCCAGCAGCGCGTCCGGCGGCGCCAGGTCGGACTTGGTCAGCACCAGGAGCGGGTCCAGCCCCGCGTCGTAGGCGGCGACCAGGCAGCGGTCGATCAGCCGGGGGCGGGGCTCGGGGTCGGCGAGCGCGGTGACGATCGCGAGCTGGTCGGCGTTGGCGACCACCACCCGCTCGAACGGGTCGTCGTCATCGGCGGTGCGGCGCAGCGTGGAGGAGCGCGTCTCGACCCGGACTATCCGGGCCAGGGTGTCCTTGGCGCCGCTCAGGTCGCCGACCACCGCGACCCGGTCGCCGACCACCGCGCTCTTGCGGCCCAGCTCGCGGGCCTTCATCGCGGTGACCGTCCGGCCCTCGATCAGGCACGTCAGACGGCCCCGGTCGACGGTCAGGACCAGGCCCTGGCGGGCGTCCTCGTGCTTGGGCCGGATGCTCGTCCGCGGGCGGTTGCCCTTGCGGTTGGGGCGGACGCGGACGTCGTCCTCATCGGGGTTCTTGCCGTAGCGGCGCATCGTGCGACGACCCTCAAGCTCTCCGGGCGGGGGCCGACGTCGGGTCGAGCATCCGTGTCCACAGCGCCGGGAAGTCCGGCAGGGTCTTGGCGGTGGTGGCGACGTTCTCCACCTCCACGCCCTCGACGGCCAGGCCGATGATCGCGGCGGCGGTGGCCAGCCGGTGGTCCTCGTAGGTGTGGAAGATCCCGCCGTGCAGCGGGCGCGGCCGGATGTGCAGGCCGTCGGCGGTCTCGGTGACGTCGCCGCCGAGCTCGTTGAGCTCCTTGGTGAGCGCGGCCAGGCGGTCGGTCTCGTGCAGCCGGAGGTGGGCCACCCCGCGCAGCGTGGAGGGCGAGTCGGCGAGCGCGGCGAGGGCGGCGATGCCCGGGGTCAGCTCGCCGACCTCGCCGAGGTCGACGTCGATGCCGTGGATCCGGCCGCTGCCGGTGAGGGTCAGGCCGTCGTCGGTCAGCTCGCAGGAGCCGCCCATGGCGGTGAAGATCTCGCGCAGCGCGTCGCCGGGCTGGGTGGTGTGCCCGGGCCAGTCCGGGATGGTGACCCTGCCGCCGGTGACCAGGGCCGCGGCCAGGAAGGGCTGGGCGTTGGAGAGGTCCGGCTCGACGACCAGGTCGCGGCCGAGCAGCGCGCCGGGGGTGACCCGCCAGACGTTCGGCTCGCCGCCGGCCTCCGGGGTGTCCACCTGGGCGCCGACGCTGCGCAGCATGTCGACGGTCATCCGGATGTGCGGCATCGAGGGCAGCGCCGCGCCGACGTGCCGGACCTCGACGCCCTGGTTGAAGCGCGGCGCGGACAGCAGCAGGGCGCTGACGAACTGGGAGGACGAGGAGGCGTCGATCTCCACCGCGCCGCCCTCCAGGGCGCCGCCGCCGAAGACCGTCATCGGGAGCGCGCCGCGGTTGTCGTCGTCGATCCGGGCGCCGAGGGCGCGCAGCGCGTCGATGACGCCGCCCAGCGGGCGCTCGTAGCAGCGCGGGTCGCCGTCGAAGCGGACCGGGCCGTCGGCGAGCGCGGCGACCGGGGGCAGGAAGCGCATGACCGTGCCGGCGTTGCCGACGTCGACGGTGGCGGGGCCGTGCAGACCGGAGGGGATGATCCGCCACGCCTCGCCGCCGGAGTTGGCGGAGCCCGAGGAGACGGTCTCCTCGATGCCGACGCCCATGGCGCGCAGCGCCTCGGCCATCAGCAGGGTGTCGCGGGAGCGCAGCGGGCGGCGCAGCCAGCCGGGCTCGGAGGACAGCGCGGCCAGCACCAGTCCGCGGTTCGTGACCGATTTGGAGCCGGGCACGGTGACGGTCGCATCGACCGCCCCCGGGGCTACGGGGGCGGGCCACAGGGCAGGGGGGGCGGGGCTCTCGGTCATGCCCTTACTTTAATGGCTGGACAAGGGTGCCGATCTTGATCAAAAGCGGCGCAACCTGTGCGAAACACGGCCCCGCCAGTACAACCGCAGGCAGCTGGCGTCTTCGGGGCAACAGGGGCGCAGGAGACATACGGAATGTGGGTTACCGGATGTCATCGAGAAGGACAGTCGGCTCCTCATATACCGAGCAGCCAGCGCCCGCCGCCCATCAGGGAGCAGACCGTCACCACGTGGAAGAAACCGAGCCAGACCGCGGCCGGGACGTGGGTGAGCCGCGCCAACTGGTCGGGGTCGGAGTCCACGGCGCCGCCGCGGCGCCGCTTCCCCTGGAGCTCGAACGGCGGCCGCACCCCGCCCAGCAGCAGGAACCACACCACCGCGTACGCGAACACCGCCTGCACCTGGGCGTCGGTCAGCCAGGACACCAACAGGAAGGTGCCGCCGGCCAGTACGACGGTGAGTACGCCGTACGCGTTGCGGATCATGACCAGCATCGCCAGCAGCAGCGCGGTGGCCCCCCACAGCAGCGCCGTGATGTGCCCGGCGGCCAGCAGTGCGGCGCCGGCCAGGCCCAGCAGGGACGGCGCGATGTAGCCGGCCGCGGCGGTCAGGATCATGCCGAGGCCGTGCGGCTTGCCCCGGGAGACCGTCAACCCCGAGGTGTCCGAGTGCAGTTGGATGCCGTCCAGCCGGCGGCCGGTGAGCAGGGCGATCAGCCCGTGGCCGCCCTCGTGGGCGATGGTGACGGCGTTCCGCGACAGCCGCCAGGCGGTGCGCGGGACGATGGCCCCCAGGGCCAGCACGGCGGTAACGATCACCAGCCAGAGCGCCGGGCCTGGTTGGGCCGAGACGACCCGGTCCCAGACGTCGGTGATGCTGTGGGTGTCCATGGTCTCCGCGTCTCCCTTCGGCGTGCATGGCAGTGTGGCATGCATGTGCGGTAGGTATGCAGCGAGCCGGAAGCCCGAGGACCTGGTGGGGATCTTCGGCGTTCAGCAGTGGGAGCCCACGGAGACCCTGGCGCCCAGTTGGAACATCGCCCCGACGGACAACGTGCAGGCGGTGCTGGAACGTCCCCTCAAGGGCGAGGCGGCCGCCGCCTTCCCGCCGGGACCGGTGCGTCAGCTGCGGACGCTCAGGTGGGGCCTGGTCCCGTCGTGGGCGAAATCACCCGAGGGCGCCGCGCGGATGATCAACGCGCGGGCCGAGACGGTGCACGAGAAGCCGTCGTTCCGGCAGGCGTTCGCCGCGCGCCGCTGCCTGCTCCCCGGGGACGGCTACTTCGAGTGGGTCACCGGCGCCGGCGAGCGGGAGCTGGAGGAGCAGGGGCGCAAGAAGCGGCCCCGCAAGCAGCCGTACTTCGTCACGCCCGCGGACGGCTCGGTGATGGCGATGGCCGGCCTCTACGAGTTCTGGCGGGACCGCACCCTGCCCGGGGACCACCCGCTGGCCTGGTGGGTGACCTGCACGGTCGTCACCACCGAGGCCGAGACCACGCCGCTGGCCGGGGCCGACGACGGCGAGGGCCCGCAGTCGCTCGCCGCCATCCACCCGCGGATGCCGCTGGTGCTGCCGCCGGACCGCTGGGACGCCTGGCTGGACCCGACCCGCACCGACCCCGACGAGCTGCGCGCCCTGCTCGCCCCGCCGCCGCCCGGGCTGATGCGCGCCTACCCGGTCCCCACCGACGTCAGCAACGTCCGCAACAACGGTCCCGAGCTGGTCACCGAGCTCGACGGCCCCGAGGTCGGCACGCTGTTCTGAGCCGCCGGGCGGGCCGGGCCGCCCCGCGCGGCGCACCGCGGGCAGGATGGGCGTATGAGCACGAGGGCGCATGAGCGCGAGACGGTCACGACGCCGGCGGGCGACGCCCGGATCTCCTGGTACCGCGAGGCCGAACCGGCCCGGGCCGTGGTCGCCGTGAGCCACGGCGCCGGCGGCGGCGTCGAGGCCCGCGACCTGGTGGCGCTGGCCGCCGCGCTGCCGGCCCGCGGCTACACCGTGGCGCTGGTCGAGCAGCCGTGGCGGGTGGCCGGCAAGAAGGTGGCGCCCGCGCCGAAGACCCTGGACGCGGCCTGGACCGCGCTGTGGCCGGCGCTCACCAAGCCAGGGCTGCCGGTGGTCGCGGGCGGGCGGAGCGCCGGCGCCCGGGTGGCCTGCCGCACGGCCCGCGAGCTGGGCGCGCACGCCGTACTGGCGCTGAGCTTCCCGCTGCACCCGCCGGGCAGGCCGGAGAAGTCCCGGGGCGAGGAGCTGACCGGCGCCGGGGTGCCGACCCTGGTGGTGCAGGGCGGCCGGGATCCGTTCGGGCGGCCCGCGGAGTTCCCCGCGGGCACCGAGATCACCGAGGTGGCCCACGGGGACCACGGCTTCGCGGTGCCGAAGTCGGCCGGGGTGAGTGAGGCGGAGTCGATGGCGGCGCTCACCGACGCGGTGCTGGCGTGGCTGGACGGCGTGTGCGGCTGACCCGGCCCGGGCGGTGCGGTCGCGCCTGACCCCGGGCCCCGGCGTCACCCGCCGCGGCTCGCGTGCGGAAAGGGCCGGCCGGGCCGGGAATGATCAGGCGGGGTACCGCTGTTGTGCCATGCGTAGGCAGTGGAGCACGTTCAGCGCGCAACGAGGAATGGGAGTCCGCCGCATGGGAATCGCTTGCCCGGCCCGCCCGGCCGCCGACCTGCAGTGGCCGAAGATGCAGGTGACCCAGTCCGCCCTGGTTGGAGCGGCGGGGGCACCGGATCGTCGTCTATTCTCCGAATCGAGAGGGCCCGCGGCGCAGGCAGCGGGGTCCGCCATGGTGTTGGAGGAGGTGGGTCCGGTCACCGGAGCCGACGAAGGGACCGACGGCCCGGCCGCGGAGCAGACCGCGGGCGGGGCGGAGAGCGACGCCGAGCGCAATGCGCGCTTCGAGCGGGACGCCCTCGTCTTCCTGGACCAGATGTACTCCGCCGCCCTGCGCATGACGCGCAATCCGGCCGACGCGGAGGACCTGGTGCAGGAGACCTACGCCAAGGCGTACGCGTCCTTCCACCAGTTCCGGGAGGGCACCAACCTCAAGGCATGGCTGTACCGGATCCTCACCAACACCTTCATCAACTCGTACCGCAAGAAGCAGCGTGAGCCCCAGCGCAGCGCCGCCGACGAGATCGAGGACTGGCAGCTCGCGCGCGCGGAGTCCCACATGTCGACGGGGCTGCGCTCCGCCGAGTCGCAGGCGCTGGACCACCTCCCGGACTCGGACGTGAAGGCCGCGCTCCAGGCGATCCCGGAGGAGTTCCGGATCGCCGTCTACCTCGCGGACGTCGAGGGCTTTGCGTACAAGGAGATCGCGGACATCATGGGGACACCCATCGGCACGGTGATGTCCCGTCTCCACCGCGGTCGTCGCCAACTGCGCGGCATGCTGGAGGATTACGCCCGTGAGCGCGGGCTGGTCCCGGCGGGGGCGGCTGCCGCCGAGGCGCAGTCCGCGGGCACGCCGGAGTCGCACGACCGGAAAGGCTCGGGATCATGAGCTGCGGAGAGCCGCACGAGAAGGACTGCTCAGAGGTCCTTGACCACCTTTACGAGTACCTCGACCGCGAGATGCCGGCCGGCGAGTGCGCCGAGTTCCAGGTCCATCTCGACGAGTGCTCGCCGTGCCTGGAGAAGTACGGCCTGGAGCAGGCCGTCAAGAAGCTGGTCAAGCGCTGCTGCGGGCACGACGACGTCCCCACCGACCTGCGCTCCAAGGTCATGGGCCGGATCGACCTGATCCGGGCCGGGGAGGCCGTGCCCGAGGTGAGCGTGCTGGACCAGGCGCGGCACGAACAGGCCCAGCGGGAGCGGGCGGACGCCGCCGGCGCCACCCCGCCGCCCGCGCCGAAGGCCGACCCGGCGGGCAACGCCGCGCACGCCGAGTAGGACCCCGCCCCGACGCCCGCGCGCCGAACAGGCGCGCGTCGCCCTCACCCCTGGGAGTGAGGGCAGAGGGGTCCGTCCCGCCCGATTCATCGATGCGCCCCCTGTGGCGCCCCGGTCCCTCTATCCTCGCCGAACCCCGAGGCACGCGGCGCTCCGCCGCGACGGAGAGCGTCGGGCAGGGTGAGGAGGGCGCGATGCGGGAACTCCCGACGGCCGCGCGGGTCTACATCGGCTGCGCCGCCCTGGCCGCGGCGCTCTGCGCGGCCCCCGCGGTACGGCTCGGCGCCGCCGCCCCCTGGACCGGCGCCCTGGCCCTCGGCACCCTGCACGGCCTGTGCGAGCGCATCCGCCGCTGCCCGTTGACCGACGGACCGCAGCGCCCCGCCCCGGGCCCCGACGGGCCGCCCGGCGGCTTCCCACCGGGCTGGGCCGCCCCCGTGCTGCTCGCCGGATCCTTCCTGCTGCCCCCGCCGCTGGCCGCCCTGGTGGCCGTCCCCGGCGCCGCGCTGGCCCCGGCCGCCCGGCCCTGGCCGGCCGCCCGCCGCCTCTGGCACACCGCCGAACTCGCCCTCGCCGCCTGGGCGTCGGCCCAGGTCTTCCGGGCCGTCGGCCCCGCCGCGCCGGCCGCGGCCCCCTTCCCGGAGCTGCTGCCGCCCGCCCTGGCCGGCGCCGGCGCCTGCTGCGCCGTCCTGGTCGGGCTGGGCGGCGGGGTGTTGGTCCTCGCCGAGCGGCATCCGGCGCGCACCGCCTGGCGCGGTCCCGCGGTCCGGCTGCCGCTGGCGTACCTCGTCCACGGGCTGACCGGGCTGATGATGGCGGTGCTCTGGCGCAGCGCCTACGGGCCGCCCGCGGCGCTGTTGGTGCTGTTGCCGGTCCATCTGACCTGCTGGGCGTGGGCCCAGTACCAGCGCGAGCGGGCCGCCCACCAGGCCACCGTCCGCGCCCTCGTCCAGGCCGTCGACCTCAAGGACCGCTACACCCGCGGGCACAGCGAGCGGGTCGGCCGGGCCTCGGTGCTGATCGCCCGGGAGCTGGGCCTGCCGGAGGACCGGCTGGAGGTGCTGCGGTTCGCCGGGATCCTGCACGACGTCGGCAAACTCGGCGTGCCCACCCGGGTGTTGCGGAAGGACGGGCCGCTGACACCGGAGGAGCGGCGGATCATCGAGCTGCACCCGGAGTACGGGCACGAGATCGTGCGCGGCATCGGCTTCCTGGGCGAGGCCCGGGCCGCGATCCTCCACCACCACGAGCGGATGGACGGCAGCGGCTACCCCTACGGCCTGACCGGCGCCCAAATCCCCGAGTGCGCCCGGGTGGTGGCGGTCGCCGACGCCTTCGACGCGATGACCTCCACCCGCTCCTACCGCCGCGCCCGCCCGGTGTCGGCCGCCGTCGCCGAGCTCCGCCGGTGCGCCGGGACGCAGTTCGACCCGCGGATGGTCCGGGCGCTGGCCGCCGCCCTGGACCGGCACGGCTGGCGGCCCGAGCGGGTGACCGCGGGGGAGGAGCGGGCGCCGGAACCGGCCCCGGCAGGGCGCGGAAACGTCCCGCCAACTCGGCTGTCCCACGGGCCCGGTGCGGCCCGCGGCGCCATCCGATGACCGCCCGCCCGGCCGGCTGGCTGCACGCCCCGGCCGCCGTGCTGGCCGGCTGGGGCCTCGGGCACACGCTGTGGCACGGGATCACCGGGCCGCGCGCCGCGCTGGCCTTCGGGGCGCTGATCGCGGCGGGCGAGGCGGTGCGCCGGGTCCCCGCCGCGGCCGGCCGCGGGCCGGAGCGCCCCGCGGCGCGGCCCGCGCGGGCGCCGTACCCGGACGCCGTCCGCGCGGCGTCCCTGGTGCCCGGCCTCCGGGAGGGCGCCCCGCTCGGCGCGGCCGGGGCGCTCGGCTACGCGCTGCTCGGCGAGGTGGGCGGCCGGCCGGCCGCCCACGGGGTGCCGCAGACCCTCGCGGTGGTGGTGGCGGCCCAACTGGTCGGCCTCGTCCCGTATTTGGTGCGCGGCGGCGGCCCGGTGCTCGATCCGCTGGCCCGCCGGGTGCTGACCGTCGCCTTCGCCGCCACCTGCTGCCAACCCCTCTACGCCGCGGGTGTGTTGCGCGCCTGGGGCGTCGCCGGTCCGGCCCGCCCGCTCTTCCTGGCGGTGCTGCTGGCGCTGACCGCGCTCTGCGACGCGGTGGTGGCGGCCGCGCTGATCCGGGCCCGGACCGGCTGGCCGTACGGGCCGCTGCTGCGCGACGAGTTGCGGGCGCTGCCCGGTATCGGCACCGCCATCTGTGCCACCGGGGTGGTCAGCGCGCTGGGCGTGGCCGTCGCCGGGCTGTGGGCGCTGCCCGTCTTCTGCCTGCCGCTGCTGCTCGCCCAGAGCGCCTTCCGCCGGTACGCCGCGGTGCGCGCCACCTACCGGCAGACCGTCGCCTCGCTGGCCCGGGCCACCGAGGTCGCCGGTTGCACCCCGCCGGGGCACGCCCGCAGGGTGGCCGCGCTCGGCCGCGAGGTGGGGCGCGAACTCGGGCTCGGCGGACCGGACTTGGAGATCCTCGAACACGCCGCGCTGATGCACGACATCGGCCAGCTCTCGCTCGTCGACCCGGTGCCGGCGGGCGCCACCGCCCCGTTGCCGCCCGCCGAGCAGCGCCGGATCGCGCTGCTCGGCGGCGCCGTGGCCCGGCAGACCGGCGCCCCGCCGGAGGTCGCGGTGATCGTCGAGCGGCAGGCCGACCCGTACCGGGAACAGCCGCTCACGGCCCGTGTCGTGCGCACCGTCAACGCGTACGAGGACCTGGTGGCGGAGGGCGTGGGGCCCGCGGCCAGGCTGCGGGCGCTGGAGCGGCTGCGGCTGGCCACCGCCCGGGACCACGAGCCGCGGGTGGTCGAGGCGCTGGCCCGGGTCCTGGCCCGCGCGGACCGGGCGGGTTGAGGGGCGCCCGGGGCGCGAACACCCGTGGTCGCGCCCCGTGGCGGGCTCCCGCGCACACCGGTGCGCAGTGTTCCGGGGCCGTCCACCGCCCGGGAACCCATGGGTAATGAGCGGCCCGCGAGATGGGCATGGTTGGATGCGAAGGAAGCCTCCTGAAGGGGGGTTCAGGGGGTCGGCGCAGGGCATGAGCCGCACGGGGGTGCTGTGCACCGGGCTGAGCCCGACGGCAATCTGTGGCAGGTTGTCGAGTGGGTCCCCAGAAGGCCCCGGGCGCCGCCCGGGACACCTCCGGAGCGGCACAAGAGCAACCAGCAGGCGGGAATCGTGAGGATCTTCGGCAAGGTACGGCACCGGCCCTCCGCCTCGTGGCGGCAGGCGACCGACCGGGCTTTCACGCTGATCGGCGACGGCCGTTACGAGGACGCGGGGGCGCTGCTGACCCGCGCGGCGGACATGGAACCCTGGCTGTCGGAGTCCTGGTTCAACCTCGCGCTGCTGCACAAGTTCCGGCACGACTGGGAACAGGCCCGGGCCGCCGGACTGCGCGCGGTGGCGCTGCTGGACCGCGAGACCGGAGCGCCCGACTGGTGGAACGTCGGCATCGCCGCCACCGCCCTCCAGGACTGGCCGTTGGCCCGCCGCGCCTGGCAGGCGTACGGACTGAGGGTCCCCGGCGAGGGCTCGCCGACCGGGGAGCCGCTGGGGATGGCGCTGGGCAGCGCCGCGGTGCGGCTGTCGCCGGAGGGCGAGGCCGAGGTGGTCTGGGGCCGCCGGCTGGACCCGGCCCGGATCGAGGTGCTCTCCATCCCGTTGCCGTCCTCCGGCCGGCGCTGGGGCGAGGTGGTGCTGCACGACGGCGTCCCGCACGGCGAGCGGACCACCACCGGGGCCGGCGGCGAGACCCGGACGTTCCCGGTCTTCGACGAGATCGAGCTGTGGGCGCCGTCCCCGGTGCCCACCTGGGTGGTGCTCCTGGAGGCCGCCACCGAGGACGACCGGGACGCCCTGGAGCAACTGGCCGCCGACGCCGGCTTCGCGGCCGAGGACTGGTCGTCGTCGGTGCGGCTGCTGTGCCGCACCTGCTCCGAGAGCCGGATGCCCAGCGACGAGGGCGACGGCGAGCACCTGGACCCGCACGACCACAGCGAACCGGGCCACCCCGGGCCGCTGGGCCACCGCACCGCGGGCTCCGGCTCGCTGTGGGTCCCCGAGCGCGAGTGCGGGATCGCGGCGCCGGCGGCGTTGGTGCGCGGGCTGCTGGACGGCTGGGTCGCGGACAGCCCGGACACCCGGGAATGGCGCGATCTCGAAGAGGTCTGCTGAAGCCGGCGAAGACGTATCCGCCGGCCCCGGAAACCGTCGCCGGCAACGGATTAGGCTGTAGGGCGTTACCCGAGGGTTTTGCAGGAAGGCGTACGGCGGAGATGGCCCAGCAGGACAGCGAGCAGCAAGCGAGCGACGCGTTCGTCGACGACGTCACGGACGCCAAGGAGCGCGAGGAGGCCCACCGGGAGCGCGGCACCTCCCGTCCGATCACCGTGGTCGGCAATCCCGTGCTCCACAAGGAGTGCAAGGACGTCACCGCGTTCGACGACGAGCTGGCGCAGCTGATCGACGACATGTTCGCCAGCCAGCGCACCGCCGAGGGCGTCGGCCTGGCCGCCAACCAGATCGGCGTGGACCTCAAGGTCTTCGTCTACGACTGCCCGGACGACGAGGGCGTCCGGCACGTCGGCGCGGTCTGCAACCCCGTCCTGGAGGAGCTGCCGGCCGGGCAGCGGGTGCTGGACGACTCCAACGAGGGCTGCCTGTCCGTCCCCGGTGCCTACGCCCCGATGCCGCGCCCGGACTACGCGGTGGTGCGCGGCCAGAACGCCAAGGGCGAGCCGATCGTGGTGCAGGGCACCGGCTACTTCGCGCGCTGCCTCCAGCACGAGACCGACCACCTCTACGGCTACCTCTACATCGACCGGCTCTCCAAGCGGGAGCGCAAGGACGTGCTCAAGCAGATGGCCGAGCAGGAGCCCCGCTACGACGTCGTGCCCAACGACTGAGCGCGGCGGCGCGAGCGGGGCTTTAAGGCCCTGCGCGGGCCCGTGCGGCCCTACGTGGCGTTCTGATAGGCGGCCCAGACCCGGGGCGGGAGCGAGGTGCCCAGCCCGGTGTCGGGGCCGCCGACGCCGTTCAGCGGCAGCAACCGGGGCGCGCCCGGCTTGTTCCGGAACAGCGTGATCGCCGTGGTCGGTTCGGTACCGTTCGCCTCTTCGGGGGCGCGGTCGGCGCGGACCCCGGCACCGGGGGCGCCCCCCGACGGCCGGCTCCAGGTGCTGGCCGGCGGCGGGGTGCCCACGAACCACGCCGACTTCATCCGGTCCCCGGACTCGGTGGCCCCGGCCGCGACCGGCTGCCGCGCCGACTCGCCGCCCAGCGGGCTCAGCGCGCGCCAGCCCAGCCCCTCCAACGTGGCGGTCATCTCCTGCGCCACCGCCGGGGCGAGCACCTGCTGCGGCTCACCGCGCGCGAAGCCGGCGACGCCCTTGCCCTGGTGGGACATCTTCGTCACCGCGTACGGCTCGGCGTGCCGGCCGCCGTTGGCGAACGTGGTGTACGCGCTGGCCAGCCGGATCGCGCTGGGCGCCGAGGTGCCCAGCGGGAAGGTCTGTTCCAGTTGCGCCAGGCTCTCCTTGTGCAGTCCGGCGCGGAGCACCAGGTCCCGGATCCGCGCCAACCCCAGCTTCTTGCCGGCCTGGACGAACGGGGCGCTCTCGCCGCGCATCAGGGCGCCGCGCAACTCCTCGGCGTCGCCGGCGGTGTCCACCGGGCGCGGCTGGTCCCCGTACTGCTCGGCCTCCTGCTGGAGGGCGGTGGCCAGCACGAACGGCTTGAAGGCGGAGCCGGCCGGGACCGCGGAGGTGTCCGCGTTGTTGACGAAGTGCGAGGTGGCGTCGGTCCCGCCGTAGAGCGCGACGATGGCGCCGTCGCCGGGGCGCACCGAGGCCGCGCCGAACTCCGCGTAGGTGTCCTCGGTGCGCTTCTTCGGGTCGAGGTTCTTCTTACGGACGTCGGCGACCGCCTTCTCCAGTTGGTGGGTGCGCCGCTTGTCGAACGTGGTGTGGATGCGGTAGCCGCCGCGGGCGAGGTCCTTGTCGGTCAGCCCGGTCGCGCTCTTGACGAACTTGTTGGCGACGTCGACGAGATAGCCGATCTGGCCGGCCTGGCTGGTGGGTTTGGTCACCGGGCGCGGCTCGGGGAACGTGCGGTAGTGCGCTCTTTCCTGCTTGCTCATCGCACCGGTGTCGACCAGCCGGTCGAGTATCCATTTCCAACGCGCCACCGCCCGCGCGTGGTTGGCCTTGCTCAGCCCCGGATCGTACTGCTCTGAGCCCTTCAACAGGGCCGCCAGCAGGGCCCCTTGGCTGGGATCGAGGTCCTTGGCGTCGATGCCGTAATAGGCGTGCGCGGCCGCCTGGATTCCGTTCGAACCGCGGCCGAACCAACTGGTGTTGAGATATCCCCGCAGGATCTCCGACTTGGACTTCCGGTTGTTGACCTTCAGCGCGATGATGAATTCCTTCACCTTGCGGGTGGCGGTCTGGTCCGGCGAGAGATAGGTGTTCTTCACGTACTGCTGGGTGATGGTCGAACCGCCCTGGGTGTCCCCGCCGGAGACCATGTTCACCGCGGCGCGGGCGATTCCGGTGAGCGAGACCCCGTGGTCCTTGTAGAAGGTGGCGTTCTCTGCCGCTATCACCGCGTTCTGGACGTGCTTGGGCACCTTGTCGAGGGAGATGTTCTGGCGGTTGACGGCGCCGACGCTGACCATCTGGCTGCCGTCCGCCCAGTAGTAGACGGTGGCCTCCCGGGCGGCCAGCGCGTTCTCGTTGGGGATGTCGATCTTCACATACACGACCGCGAACAGTCCCGCGAGGCAGAGCAGGACAAACCCGCCCGATCCCAGCCAGAGCCGCCAGGACGGCAGCCAACGGCGCACTCCCGTACGGCCGTTGCGGGGGTAGTCGATGTACCGGCGTCTTTTCCTTCCCTCCATGCATGCGTAGATGCGGTGGGCAGGACTCCGGTTGCCGCTCCGGCCGCCCGCTAATCGAACGCTCACATTCGGCGGGCGGCCGGAGGAAGACGGGACGGCCGGACGGCGGGGCAGGCCGCCGTCCGGCCGTCGGTCCGGTCGATCGGGAGCAGAACCCGACGCGGGATCAGAACTCGTCGTCGAACGAGACCGAGCCCTCGACGGCGACCTGGTAGGCCGAGGCGCGCCGCTCGAAGAAGTTGGTCAGCTCCTGGACGTTCTGCAGCTCCATGAAGGAGAACGGGTTCTCCGAGCCGTAGATGGCCGGGAAGCCCAGGCGGCGCAGGCGCTGGTCGGCGACGCACTCAAGGTATTCGCGCATCGACGCGGTGTTCATCCCCGGCAGACCCTCGCCGCACAGGTCGCGGGCGAACTGGAGCTCGGCCTCGACGGCCTCCTTGAGCATGTCGGTGACCTCCTGCTCCAACTTGTCGTCGAAGAGGTCGGGCTCCTCCTGGCGGACCGTGTCCACCACGGAGAACGCGAAGTCCATGTGCATGGACTCGTCGCGGAACACCCAGTTGGTGCCGGTGGCCAGGCCGTGCAGCAGGCCCCGCGACCGGAACCAGTAGACGTAGGCGAACGCGCCGTAGAAGAACAGGCCCTCGATGCAGGCCGCGAAGCAGATCAGGTTGAGCAGGAAGCGACGGCGGTCGGCCTTCGTCTCCAGCTGCCCGATCTCCTCGACGTGGTCCATCCACTTGAAGCAGAACTGGGCCTTCTCCCGGATGGACGGGATGTTCTCCACCGCGGCGAAGGCGGCGGCCCGGTCCTCGGGGTCGGGGAGGTAGGTGTCCAGCAGCGTCAGGTAGAACTGGACGTGCACCGCCTCCTCGAAGAGCTGACGGCTCAAGTACAGCCGCGCCTCGGGGGAGTTGATGTGCTTGTAGAGCGTCAGCACCAGGTTGTTGGAGACGATCGAGTCGCCGGTGGCGAAGAAGGCCACCAGGCGGCCGATGAGGTGCTGCTCGCCGGGGGAGAGCTTGGCGAGGTCGGCCACGTCCGAGTGGAGGTCGACCTCCTCCACGGTCCAGGTGTTCTTGATCGCGTCCCGGTACCGGTCGTAGAAGTCCGGGTACCGCATGGGGCGCAGGGTCAGCTCGAAGCCCGGGTCGAGGAGGTTCTTCGTCCCCGTGGTGGCGGTGTGGGTCGCTGCTGCGTTCTTCTCGGGTGCGGTGGTCATTACTGGCAGGCCTCGCAGGACTCGGGGTTTTCCAGGGAGCAGGCGACCGCCTCGGGGTCGGTCACCGGCAGTTGGGCGGGGATGGTGGCGGCGCGGGCGGACTGGGCGATCCGGGTGGCCGGCCGGGAGCGCAGGTAGTACGTGGTCTTGATCCCGCGCTTCCAGGCGTACGCGTACATCGAGCTGAGCTTGCCGATGGTCGGCGACGCCATGAAGAGGTTGAGCGACTGGCTCTGGTCCAGGTAGGGCGTGCGGTCCGCGGCCATGTCGATCAGGGCGCGCTGGGGGATCTCCCAGGCGGTGCGGTAGCGGTTCCGGACGTCCGCGGGGATCCAGGACAGCTCCTGGACCGAGCCGTTGGCCTCGCGCAGCGCGTCCCGGGTCCGCGCGTCCCACAGGCCCAGCTCCTTGAGCTCCCCGATCAGGTACGTGTTGACCTGGAGGAACTCGCCGGAGAGCGTCTCGCGCTTGAAGAGGTTGGAGACCTGCGGCTCGATGCACTCGTAGACGCCGGCGATCGAGGCGATGGTGGCGGTCGGCGCGATCGCCAGCAGCAGCGAGTTGCGCATGCCGGTCTTCGCGATCCGGGCGCGCAGCGCCGCCCAGCGGTCCGCCCAGCGCACCTCGGCGTTCGGGTAGTGGTCCGGGTGCAGCACCCCGCGGGCGGTCCGGGTCGCGGCCCAGTTCGGGTGCGCGCCGTGCCGCTCGGCGAGGTCGGCGGACGCCTCGTAGGCGGCGAGCATGATCCGCTCGGAGATACGGGTCGACAGCTCCCGGGCCTCGGCCGAGTCGAACGGCAGCCGCAGCCGGAAGAAGACGTCCTGGAGGCCCATCAGGCCCAGACCGACCGGCCGCCAGCGGGAGTTGGAGGCGGCGGCCTGCTCGGTCGGGTAGAAGTTGATGTCCACGACCCGGTCGAGGAAGGTCACGGCGGTGCGGACGGTGGCGTCCAGCCGCTCCCAGTCCATCTGGCCGTCCTCGCCCAGGTGGGCCGCGAGGTTGACCGACCCCAGGTTGCAGACCGCGGTCTCGCCGTCGTCGGTCACCTCCAGGATCTCGGTGCACAGGTTGGAGGAGTGCACGACCCGGCCGGGCTCGGCGGTCTGGTTGGCGGTGCGGTTGGCGGCGTCCTTGAACGTCATCCAGCCGTTGCCGGTCTGCGCCAGGGTGCGCATCATCCGGGAGTACAGCACCCGGGCCGGCACCTGCTTGAGGGCCTTGCCCGCGGCCTCCGCGGCCCGGTAGGCGGCGTCGAACTCGTCGCCCCACAGGTCGACCAGCTCGGGCACGTCCGAGGGGGAGAACAGCGACCAGTCCGCGTCCGCCTCGACCCGGCGCATGAACTCGTCCGGGATCCAGTGCGCGATGTTGAGGTTGTGGGTCCGGCGGGCCTCCTCGCCGGTGTTGTCCCGCAGCTCCAGGAACTCCTCGATGTCGGCGTGCCAGGACTCCAGGTAGACGCAGGCCGCGCCCTTGCGGCGACCGCCCTGGTTGACCGCCGCGACCGACGCGTCCAGGGTGCGCAGGAACGGCACGATGCCGTTGGAGTGCCCGTTGGTGCCGCGGATCAGCGAACCGCGGGCGCGGATCCGGGAGTACGACAGCCCGATGCCGCCGGCGTGCTTGGAGAGCCGGGCCACCTGGTGGTAGCGGTCGTAGATGGAGTCCAGCTCGTCCAGCGGGGAGTCCAGCAGGTAGCAGGAGGACATCTGCGGGTGCCGGGTGCCGGAGTTGAACAGGGTGGGGGAGGACGGCAGGTAGGAGAGCGTGCTGGTCATCCGGTACAGCTCGGCGACGTCCGCCAGCGCCCGCTCGGAGGCGTCCTCGGCCAGGCCGCAGGCCACCCGCAGCAGGAAGTGCTGGGGGGTCTCGACCACGCTGCGGGTGGTGGGGTGGCGCAGCAGGTAGCGCGACTGGAGGGTGCGCAGCCCGAAGTACCCGAAGCGGTCGTCCGCGCCGTCGGCCAACGCCCCGTCCACCAGGGCGTCCAGCCGCTCGGCGTGCGCGGCGACGAACTCCGCGGTGGCGTCCGCGATCAGTCCCTCCCGGTGGCCGACCGCGATCGAGGCGGAGAAGGACGTGGCGCCCTGGCCGGCGGCCTCCTCGGCGATGGCGAGGGTGAGCAGGCGCGCGGCCAGCTTGGAGTACTGCGGCTCGTCGCCGATCAGCCCGGCCGCGGCCTCGGTGGCCAGGGACCGCAACTCGGCCTCGTCGGAGCCGGGGTGCCGGCCGCGGAGCGCGGCGGCGGCCACCTTGCCCGGGTCGGTGGCGGTCAGGTCCGCGGTCAGCTCGGTCAGCGTGCGCAGCAGGGCGACACCCGGGCCGTCTTCGGCCACGGGAGGCGCGGCCACCGCGGGCGGCACGACCTCGGCGTCTGACGCGGGCTCCGTTGGCGCGATGGTCACCTGATGCTCTCCCTCACTCGGCGGGGGCCGGAGGGTGCAGCAGGGGCGGCGCGCGGGCGGGCAAGGGGGGCACCCGCGGCGAACCGGGGGTGCGCGGGGCCGGCCGCGCTCCGTCCACCAACCCATCCCTCGGGGCCCGGACGTCTCGACGCCGCACCAGTGGCGGTGCGGACGTACCATCGGCAGGTCTTCGGACTCGTGAGCGCGTAAGACCCCCAGAAACTGGCCGTATCCTGCGCCCTCATACCGTTGCGGGACAGTTCCGGATTCGCACCGGATTCCCCTGCGACGACAGCGAGGAAGAGCATACATCTTGTGTTGCTCCCCGCACGCACCCCCACATCTTGTGTCGCACCTCATGTCGTCCCTACGCGTGTGCGAACGGCCGCACCGCCCGTGCGGGGCCGGAAACCAGCCGTCAGGCCAGCTCCCGAGCAAACGCCCAGAGTCGCAGGCCCGGCACCGGATCCCAGTCCCGCCCGGCCGCCCGCGCGAACCCCAGCCGCCGGTAGAGCCGGTGCGCCGACAGCAGGTGCCGCTGGCTCGACAGCACCATGGCGCGCAGCCCGAGCCCCCGGGCCCGCTCAAGGCAGGCCCGGACCAACGCCTCACCGACGCCGCGACCGCGCCCTTCGTCGCGGACCGCCAGCATCCGGAACTCGCCCTCGCCGGGCCCGGCCAACTCCGCGTACGGACTGCCGTACGCGGCGAATGTCACAGCACCCACAACCGCGCCGCCCGCCCCGTTCTTCCCGTCCACGGCCACCAACACCTCGGCGTGCTCGGCCCGGTGCGCCACCCGCCGCAGCACCGCCGCGTACGGGTCGTCCGCCCCGCTCAGCAGTCCGTCGGCCAGATACACCTCCACCACCAACTCCCCGACCGTCTCGAACTCCGCCTGGCGTATGGGCCTGATCGTGATGTCCATGGGGTCAGTGTGACGGGGGTAACCGCGTTGCGGGGAAGGGGCGTTGGCGCGCGGCGGGACTGTCAGTGCCCGCCGCTATGGTCGGAGGCAGTTGTCGCGCGGCTCTCGTCGCGCGGCCCCGATCGTCCCGTTCCGCCCGATTCGCGGAAGGAGGAGGTTCCATGACCCCGCCCGCCGACCGGCTGCCCCGCACGCCCCCCGAGCACGTCGAGGAGACCGCCCGGATACGCGCCCGCGAGGAGGGCGCGTGGCCGCACCTCCCGCCGCCCGCGGGCCTGGCGCTCGACTCCCGGCGGCCGAGGGGCGCGGCGCCCCCGCCGCGGGAATCTCCGGAATGTCCGCGGGCCGCCGGGTATCCGGGGATATCCGACGGCCCGTAGGGGAGTTCGGGGTCAGTGCCCGCCCGGTGCCCCCGCCGTGGCCGGCGGGAGGTCGGCCGTGACGCCCTCGTCGCCGACGTCGGCGGTGTAGTCGCCGGGGGCGGTCTCGTCGACGCCCTCAGGGGCCTTGAGGGCCTTCAGGACGACGGTGAGCGCGACCGTCACCACCACGTTGAGCACGAAGGCGGTGAGGCCGATGTAGCCGATCTCGCCGATGCCGGGGATCTCCGCGTTGGAGCCGCCGAAGTGCTTCTGGGTCGGGCTGGCCACGCCGTACGCGGCCAGGGTGCCGTAGAGCATGCCGACCGCCCAGCCGGCCAGCAGCGCCCAGCGGTGGAACCAGCGGGTGAACAGCCCGCCGACCAGCGCCGGCATGGTCTGGAGGATCCAGATGCCGCCCAGCAGTTGGAAGTTGATGGCGACGGTCTTGTCCATGGTCAGGACGAAGATCAGGGCGCCGACCTTGACCAGGAGGGAGACCAGCTTGGCCACCTTGTGTTCCTGCTCGGGCGTGGCGGTGGGCCTCAGGAAGTCCTTGTAGACGTTCCGGGTGAAGAGGTTGGCGGCGGCGATCGACATGATCGCGGCGGGCACCAGCGCGCCGATGCCGATCGCGGCGAACGCCACCCCGGCGAACCAGCTCGGGAACATGTCCGCGAACAGCTGCGGGATCGCCAACTGCGCGTTGCCGTGGGTGTCCGTCCCGGCCTTGAGCGCCATGAAGCCGAGCAGCGCGAGGAAGCCCAGCATCAGCGAGTAGATCGGGAGGATGGTGGTGTTGCGGCGGATCACGTTGCGGCTGCGCGAGGAGAGCGTGGCGGTGATCGAGTGCGGGTACATGAACAGCGCCAGCGCCGAGCCGAGCGCCAAAGTGGCGTACGCCCACTGGGCGTTGGGGCCGCTGGCCAGTTCGCCGCGCGGTTTGCCGGTGGGCCCGGGCTGGGCGAGCGCCTTGCCGGCGGCGTGGAAGATCTCGCCGAAGCCGCCCAGTTTGAGCGGGATGTAGATGATCGCCACCGCGATGACCAGGTAGATCAGCCCGTCCTTGACGAACGCGATCAGCGCCGGCGCCCGCAGGCCCGAGGAGTAGGTGTAGGCGGCCAGCACGGCGAACGCGATCAGCAGCGGCAGGTCCTTGACGAACCAGTTGGCGTGCTCCCCGCCGCCGACCCCCATCACGTCCAGGACGGCCTGGATGCCGACGAGTTGGAGCGCGATGTAGGGCATCGTGGCCAGCAGACCGGTCAGTGCGACGGCCAGCGACAGCCCCTTGGAGCCGAACCGCCCGCGGACGAAGTCGGAGGTGGTGACGTAGCCGTGGCGATGCGAGACCGACCACAGCCGGGGCAGGAAGGTGAAGATCAGCGGGTAGACCAGGATGGTGTACGGGACGGCGAAGAAGCCGGCCGCGCCCGCCGAGTAGATCGCCGCCGGGACGGCCACGAAGGTGTACGCCGTGTAGAGGTCGCCGCCGAGCAGGAACCAGGTGATCCAGGTGCCGAAGCTGCGCCCGCCCAGGCCCCATTCGTCGAGGTTGGCGGACTGCTCGGCGCGGCGCCAGCGCGCGGCCAGGAAGCCCATGACCGTGACGGCGAGGAAGAAGAAGACGAAGACGGCGAGGGCCACGCCGTTGACGCCCTGGGGGCCGGCGGCGAGCGCGGTGGACGGGTTCGTCATCGGTCCGCACCGCCCTTACGGGCGCGCTGCTCGCGCCGGACCAGCGTGTAGGCCACGGTCGTCAGCCCCGTCGAGATCAGCACCCAGGCCATCTGGTACCAGTAGAAGAACGGGATCCCGATCAGCGTCGGCTCGATCCGCGCGTACGAACTCACCCACAGCATCGCGACGAACGGGGCGAGCAGGCACAATCCGGCCACCACCCGTGTGGGGGTGACGACCGGTCTGCGGTCCGGTGGTGCGGCGTTCTCGGCCATGACCGTTGGCTCCCGTCCCTGGTGAACTCCGGTGCAGTCGGCTGGAAATCTATTCCAGGGGCGTGGTGCGCGTCACTAGCCGTCCGCATATCGGTACACGGCGGTGACCGTAAGGGAGTTGGGGGCGCGGGCCTTCAGTCCGTCGGGCGCCGCAGTCGGGCGACGAACTTGTAGCGGTCGCCGCGGTAGACCGAGCGCACCCACTCCACCGGCTGCCCCCGGGCGTCCAGCGAGTGCCGGGAGAGCATCAGCATCGGCAGGCCGACGTCGGTGCCCAGCAGCCCGGCCTCGCGCGGGGTGGCCAGCGAGGTCTCGATGGTCTCCTCGGCCTCCGCCAGCCGGACGTCGTAGACCTCCGCCAACGCGGTGTAGAGCGAGGTGTACTTGACCAGATTGCGGCGGAGCGCCGGGAAGCGCTTGGCGGACAGGTGGGTGGTCTCGATCGCCATCGGCTCGCCGCTGGCCAGCCGCAGCCGCTCGATGCGCAACACCCGGCCGCCGGGGGCGATGTCCAGCAGTCCGGCCAGCCGGTCGTCGGCGGTGACGTAGCCGATGTCCAGCAGTTGGGAGGTCGGCTCCAGGCCCTGGGCCCGCATGTCCTCGGTGTAGGAGGTCAGTTGCAGCGCCTGGGAGACCTTGGGCTTGGCGACGAAGGTGCCCTTGCCCTGGATGCGCTCCAGGCGGCCCTCGACGACGAGCTCCTGGAGGGCCTGGCGGACGGTGGTGCGGGAGGTGTCGAACTCGGCGGCGAGGGTGCGCTCGGGCGGCACCGGGGTACCGGGCGGCAGGGTCTCGGTGATCTCCAGCAAGTGCCGCTTGAGGCGGTAGTACTTGGGCACCCGGGCGGACCGCACGCCCCCGCCACCGTTCTCGGCGCTGCCCGCGTCGGTCTCCATGACCCGCCTCTCCGATGCCTGTCGTGCTGCCGTCACCGGCTCCTCCGTACGTAGCGGCTCACATCGTGGCACGGGCGGGATGCCCATGCGTCCACACGGGTCGCGGCCCGCCCCAGATGTCGGTCCGGTAACGGACCTGACAGCGACTCTTATACACCCTTGACACCCCTAAAGGTCTAGGCCAAGCTGCGAGAACTGGTCTAAACCATTAAAGCCACACCCGTCCTTGAGGGGGAGAGCGCAATGAAGCGTGGGCTCATAGCGGCGACCGCGGCCGCGGGAATGCTGGTGAGCGTCGCTGCCTGTGGGTCGAGCGGCGGCAAGAATGCGGGCGCCGACGGCTTCAAAGGCCAGAAGTTGACGGTCTGGGTGATGTCCGGATCGAATCCGGAGCAGTGGACCAAGCAGGTCTCCGAGCAATTCAAGAAGAAGACCGGTGCCACCGTTGAATTCAAGGTCCAGCAGTGGAACGGAATTCAGCAGAAGCTGAGCACCGCGTTGTCCGAGGACACCCCGCCGGACGTGGTCGAGATCGGCAACACCCAGACCGCCGCCTACGCCAAGGCCGGTGCCCTGGTCGACCTCGGCGACCTGAAGAAGGAGATCGGCGCCGACTGGAACGACGCCTTCAACAAGGCCGCCATGGCGGACGGCAAGCAGTACGCGCTGCCGTGGTTCGCCGGCAACCGCGTGGTGATGTACAACAAGAAGATCTGGGCCGCGGCCGGGATCAAGAAGAACCCCACCACCCGCGCCGAACTCTTCCACGACTTCGACACCATCAAGAAGAAGACCGACGCCGAGCCGCTCTATCTGCCCGGCCAGAACTGGTACTTCCTCGACGGCCTGACCATCGGCACCGGTGCGCAACTGGTGAAGAAGGCGGGCGACAAGTGGGTTTCGAATATCGCCGACCCCAAGGTCGCCAAGGCCATGGACATTTACCAGCAGTACCAGGCGTTCGGCAACGCGCCCAAGAACAAGGACGAGGCCACCCCGCAGCAGGCCGAGATCTTCGCCAAGGGAAAGACCGGCGCCATCATCGCCATGGGTTATGAGGCGGCCACCGCCATCAAGGCGAACCCGAAGATCAAGGACGACATCGGCTTCTTCACCATTCCCGGTGAGACCGCCGACAAGCCCGAGGGCGTCTTCCTCGGCGGCTCCAACTTCGCGGTCGCCGGACTGAGCAAGAACCAGGACCTCGCCAAGGAATTCCTCAGGGTCGCGCTCTCCAAGGAGAACGACGCCCAGATGGTGCGCGAGTCCGGCTGGACGCCCAAGTCCCCGGCCCTGGCGAGCGCGGCCAAGGACAACCCGGCCGCCGCGGCCGCCGCCCCGGCCGCCGAGAAGTCCGGCGGCACCACCCCGTTGATCCCCCAGTGGGCCGCGGTCGAGAACGTGCCGAACCCGATCAAGAACTACATGACCGCGGTCCTGAACGGTAAGGCCCCGACCGACGCGGCCAAGGACATCGAGTCCGAGATCAACGCCCGGCTCGCCAAGCAGTAGCCGACCCCCGACGCGTACGGGCCGGCCGCCCCCGGCCCGTACGCCCGTCCGCCGCCGACCCCCCGAGCACCCCGGTGGGGCCGGCGGCGGCAACCACCGGAACCACCAGGCGCATTCACGGGAACGAGGGGACCACAGCTCATGGCAGTGCAGCTCGACGAAGCGGCCGAGGGGACCGCGCCGCGGACCCGCAAGCGCGGTGCGCCACCCGGCCGGAGCGGCCCCGGCGGCCGGCGGGCGGCCCGCGGCGCGCCGTACCTCCTGCTGCTCCCGGCCCTGCTCGCCACCGCGGTCTTCCTGGGCTGGCCGCTCGTCCGCAACCTGGTGCTCTCCTTCCAGAACCTGAACATGAAGGAGCTGATCCAGCACCTCACCGACTGGCGGGGCCTGGGCAACTACCAAGAGGTCCTGGGCAGCGACCAGTTCTGGCGGGTCACCCTCCGCACCATCGCCTTCACCGCCGTCAACGTCGTACTGATCATGGTGCTGGGCACTCTGCTCGGGCTGCTGCTGGCCCGGCTCGGCAAGAAGATGCGGCTGGTGCTGTCCGCGGCGCTGGTGCTGGCCTGGGCGATGCCGGTGATCGCCGCCACCACCGTCTTCCAGTGGCTCTTCGACTCCCGCTACGGCGTCGTCAACTGGCTGCTGGCGCACCTCGGTTGGCACTCCATGGCGCACTACGACTGGGTCGGCACCCAGTTCTCCACCTTCTTCGTCATCACCGTGCTGATCGTCTGGCAGTCGCTGCCCTTCGTGGCCCTCAACCTCTACGCGGCCACCACGACCATCGCCAAGGAGCTCTACGAGGCGGCCCGGATGGACGGCGCCGGCACCTGGAAGATCTTCACCTCGGTCACCTTCCCCTTCCTGCGCCCCTTCTTCCTGGCCACGACGTTCCTCGAAGTCATCTGGGTCTTCAAGGCGTTCCCGCAGATCTTCGCGATCAACCAGGGCGGCCCCGACCGGCTCACCGAGACGCTGCCGATCTACGCCTTCACCGAGGGCGTCGGCAACCTCCACTTCGGGATGGGCGCCGCGATCTCCGTGCTGACCATCGTCGTGCTGCTCGCCCTCACCGCGTACTACCTGCGCCTGACGCTCAAGCAAGAGGAGGACGCGCTGTGAAGCGCTCACTCGCCGGCCGGATCTGGCCCAACGCGACCGCCGCCGTCCTCGCGCTGCTGTTCGTCTTCCCCGTGTACTGGATGTTCGCCACGGCCTTCAAGCCGACCGGGGACATCCTCAGCGAGGACCCCGTGTGGTTCCCGCTCCACGGCACCCTCAGCCACTTCGCGGCCGCGGTGAACGCGCCCAACTTCTGGCAGCTGGCCACCAATTCGATCGTGGTGACCGTGCTCGCCGTCGGGCTCTCCCTGGTCATCGCGTTGTGCGGCGCGTTCGCCATCGCGCGGATGCGCTTCAAGGGACGCAAGGGCATCCTGCTGACCTTCATGGTGGCCCAGATGGCGCCCTGGGAGGTCATGGTGATCTCGATCTACCTGATCGTCCGGGACGCCGACCTGCTCAACAGCCTGCTGCCGCTCACCTTCTTCTACATGCTGATGGTGCTCCCCTTCACCCTCCTCACGCTGCGCGGCTATGTCGCCGCGGTGCCCAGGGAGTTGGAGGAGTCCGCGATGGTCGACGGCTGCACGCGCCGCCAGGCGTTCGTCAAGGTCATCCTGCCGCTGCTGGCCCCCGGCCTGATGGCCACCTCCCTCTTCGGCTTCATCACCGCCTGGAACGAGTTCCCGCTGGTCCTGGTGCTCAACAAGGAGCCCGGCGCCGGCACCCTGCCGCTCTGGCTCTCCCAGTTCCAGACCCAGTTCGGCGACGACTGGGGCGCCACCATGGCCGCTGCCTCGCTCTTCGCCGTGCCGGTCCTGATCCTGTTCCTCTTCCTCCAGCGCAAGGCGGTCGGCGGTCTCGCCTCCGGCGCCGTGAAGGGATGACCGATGGCCACCGCTCTCCGCCCGGCCGACACCCTCACCCGGGACGCGCTCGCCGTCCTCCAACCCGGCTTCACCGGCACCACCGCGCCGGACTGGCTGCTGCGCCGCCTCGACGAGGGCCTGGTCTCCGTCGCCCTCTTCGGCCGCAACGTGCACGGACCCGAACAACTCGCCGCGCTCACCGGCCAATTGCGCGCCGCCCGTGACGAACTCCTCATCGCCATCGACGAGGAGGGCGGTGACGTCACCCGCCTCGAAGTGCGCGGCGGCTCCTCCTTCCCCGGCAACCTCGCCCTCGGCGCCGTCGACGACACCGCGCTGACCCGCGACGTGGCCCGCGAGCTCGGCCGCCGACTGGCCGACTGCGGCGTCAACTTCAACTGGGCCCCCTGCGCCGACGTCAACTCCGACCCCGCCAACCCCGTCATCGGCGTCCGCTCCTTCGGCGCCGACCCGGCCCTCGTGGCCCGGCACACCGCCGCCTACGTCGAGGGGCTGCAGTCCGCCGGCGTCGCCGCCTGCGCCAAGCACTTCCCCGGCCACGGCGACACCGCCGTCGACTCGCACCACGACCTGCCCCGCGTCACCGCCGACCTGACGACGCTCCGGGAACGCGAACTGGTCCCGTTCCGCGCCGCGGTGGCCGCCGGCACCCGCGCCGTGATGACCGCCCACCTCCTCCTCCCCGCGCTGGACCCCGAACGCCCCGCCACGCTCAGCCCGGCCACCCTGCACGGACTGCTGCGCGCCCCCGTCGCCGCCGGCGGCCTCGGCTTCGACGGTCTGATCGTCTCCGACGGCATCGAGATGCGGGCCATCTCCGCCACCTACGGCATCGAGCGCGGCACCGTCCTGGCGCTCGCCGCCGGGGCCGACGCGATCTGCGTGGGCGGCGGACTGTCCGACGAGGACACCGTGGACCGACTGCGGGACGCGCTGGTCAGGGCCGTCCGGGAGGGCGAACTGCCCGAGGAGCGGCTCGCCGACGCCGCGGCGCGGGTGCGTGCCCTGGCGCACTGGACCCGGGTCGCGGGCGCGGGGGAGGGGGCCGCGCCCGCGCCCGGGATCGGCCTGACCGCCGCCCGGCGCGCCGTCCGGCTGACCTCCGTCACCCCGCACCGCCCGCTCACCGTCCCCGCCTACGTCGCCGCGTTCACCCCGCTCGCCAACATCGCCGTCGGCGACGAGACCCCCTGGGGCGTCGCCGCCGAACTCACCCGTCTCCTCCCCGGCACCGCGTCCGCCACCTACACCGCCACCGACGCCGCGGCCGACCCCGCAGCCCTCGTCGACGGCCTCCTCGCCGCCGCCGGCGACCGCCCCGTCGTGGCCGTCGTCCGCGACCTCCACCGTCACCCCTGGATGGCCGACACCCTGCACGCCCTGCTGACCGCCCGCCCCCAGACCGCCGTCATCGAAATGGGTGTCCCCCAGGCCCCACCCCAGGGCGCCCCCCACATAGCCACCCACGGCGCCGCCCACACCTGTGCCCAAGCGGCCACGGAGGCCCTGACGGGCCGGGGACCTTGGGAAACCGGCACGGACGCTTGAGACGCCAACGTGCGGGTGTGCTCCACGGGTTGAGGGGTTGAGGGGTTGAGGGGTTGAGGGGCTGACGGGTTGGCGGAACGCGCGCTCGGGGGCGTAATGGGCCGGTGCGCCTAGGGCGCTTCTGACGGATTCCCGTGGAGGAGCGAGCGGCGTCTGGTGCGCGCGATCGCAAGGCGCCGGGATGCCTTCATGGCGGAGCCACGGGGAGAGTTCGGCAACGTCGCACGAAGTCCCCGCGCCCTTAAGGCGTGGGGAGCGCGTGCCGGGCGTCGCGACGCCGCGGGGACCCGAGCCTGAGACGCCAACAGGGAGGCGGGCCTGACGGGTTGGTGGTGCGCGCGCCCGGGGCCTTAACGGCGCGGCGTGCCTGAGGGGGCGACGGGGCGGGCGCTGAGGGGCCGAGCCGGTCCGGCTGTCATCCACCCAACTCCCCAACGAGGGCCGCCCGTAGACCACCCCGCCGGCTTCGACCCCACCGCCCTCGGCCCGACGGGCACACCACCCCCCGGCCGCCCGACGCCCGGTGCCCAGAAGCGCACCGGGAAGCACAAGCCACCAGCCGCACCGCGACGTACCGCCGGCTTCCCGCCCCAACCCCGGCTGCCCCTCCCGCAGTGCACCGAGGGCCCGCCCCGGCGCCGGAGTCCTTTACAGGCCCGGTGCTGGTGCGGGCCCTCGGGCCGCTGGTCGGTTCCGTCAGAGGCCCTGCCACTCCGGCTTGGCGGCGTAGGTCGCGCGGAAGTACTCGGCCAGCTTCAGCTTGGACGCCGCGGCCTCGTCGACGACCACCGTCGCGTGCGGGTGGAACTGCAGCGCCGAGGCCGGCACCAGCGCGGCCACCGGCCCCTCGACGGCCTGGGCCACCGCATCGGCCTTGCCCTCGCCGGTGGCGAGCAGCACCACGTGCCGCGCCTCCAGGATGGTGCCGATGCCCTGGGTGATGACGTGGTGCGGAACCTCGTCCAGGCTGTCGAAGAAGCGGGCGTTGTCCTCCCGGGTCTGCTGGGTGAGGGTCTTGATGCGGGTACGCGAAGCCAGCGACGAACAGGGCTCGTTGAAGCCGATGTGCCCGTCGGTGCCGATGCCCAGCAACTGGAGGTCCACCCCACCGGCCTCGCGGAGCGCGCGGTCGTACGCCTCGCACGCGGCCTGGACGTCCTCGGCCGTGCCGTCCGGTCCCATGAACGCGCCCTCGTCGAGCCCCAGCGGCTCCACCACCTCGCGCAGCACCACCGAGCGGTACGACTCCGGATGCCCGGCCGGCAGCCCCACGTACTCGTCGAGCTGGCAGATCCGCGCCCGCGAGGCGTCCGTCTCGCCGGCCCGGACCTTTGCCGCCAACGCCTCGTAGACGGGCAACGGCGTCGAGCCGGTGGCCACGCCGAGGAGCGCCTCGGGCTTGCGGCGCACCAGGGTGGCGATCGCCTCCGCGATGAGCTCGCCGCCTGCCGCGGCGTCCTTGACGATGACAACTTCCACGCTGGGCCTGCCGTTCTGAAGAATGGGCTATGTGGTATAGACCAATCTAGCAGAGGTGGGCCCACGCGGTCCCGTGGTGCCGTTGAACGACGGGGCACGTTTTCCCGACCGTTATGCGTCGATCCGGTGGCCGGCCGGCAGGTCGACGACGTATCGATCGACGTACCGATGAAGTCGGCCGAGCGACGCACCGATGAGTGGGTCGATCGCCGCACCGATGGGCGGGGCCGGTCTACGGGGCGGCGGGCGTACGAGCCGCGCGTGGGGGAGCGGGTCGCTGTCGGGTGGCGCGGCGCCGGGCGGTCACAGCAGGGCGCCGCCCGTGGCGTCTATCCACTGGCCCGTCACCCACCGACTGTCGCCCGAGGCGAGGAACCCCATGATGTCGGCGATATCGGTGGCGTTTGCCACCCGTCCCAGCGGGGAGAGCGCGCCGGTCGCGGCGCGCGCCTCGGCGTTCTCCCCGCCGCGCAGCCAGGCGGCGTTCATGTCCGTGTCGACGGCGCCGGGTGCCACCGCGTTGACCGTGATGCCGCGGGGGCCGAGCTCCTTCGCCAGCGAGCGGGTCAGCACGTCGATCGGCCCCTTCGACATCGCGTAGGCGATCAGATCGGACTTGGCCGCGCCGTGCGTCAGCCGGGTGGAGACGTTGACGATCCGTCCGCCGTCCCGCAGTCGGGACAGGCCCTCCTGGATGACGAAGTACGGCGCGGTGGCGTTGACCGCGAAGAGGCGCTCGACATCGGCGCGGGTCATCTCGCCGAAGGGGTGCAGCGCGCCGTCCAACGCCTTGTTGATTCCAGCGTTGTTGACCAGGATGTCCAGCCCGTCCGCCTGCTCGTCGAACGCGGTCCACAGCGACTCGGCGTCCCCGGGCACCCCCAGTGCGGCGCGGAGCGTGAACGCCTCGCCGCCCGCCGCCTCGATCGCCGCGGCCGTCTCCTTCGCCGCCGTCTCGTCGCTCCCGTAGTGCACGCCGACCCGTGCGCCGTCCCGTCCCAGTCGCTCCGAGATCGCGCGGCCGATGCCCCGGCCGCCGCCCGTCACCAGTGCCGTCCTGCCGCTGAGTGCACCCATCGCGAGCCCCTCCCCTTCGTTCGCCCGCGCGCCCCTCGGCGCGCACGCCTGTGCGTCCGCGAACGATTTCTGTATCGCTCGCTACATAAAAACCGTAGCACGCGTTTCTTAGCGACCGCTATAGAATTCACTCCATGGTGGCCAAGGAGACCAAGCAGCGCGGCCGACCCCGGTCCTTCGACCGGGAGACGGCTTTGGAGAAGGCGATCCGCTCCTTCTGGGAGTACGGCTACGAATCCACGTCCATCGCCGACCTCACCCGCGAGATGGGCATCAGCGCCCCCAGCCTCTACGCCGCCTTCGGCGACAAGCGGGCCCTGTTCGACGAGGCGATAGCGGTGTACGGGGAGGTGTACGGCGGCTTCATCTCCCGTGCCCTGGCCGAGGAGCCGACCGCCCGCCGCGGCGTCGAACGGGCCCTGCGCGAGGCCGCCGTCGAGTACACCGTCCCGGACCGCCCGCGCGGCTGCATGGTCATCAGCGCCGCGCTCAACACCGCCCCCGCCTCCGCCGAGGTCGCCGCGTCCCTGCGCGACAAGCGGCAGTCGAACGTCCGGGAGATCGAGCGCGCGATCCGCGCGGACGCCGCCGCCGGCGAACTCCCCGCCGACACCGACGCGCACGCCCTCGCCGAGTACGTGAGCGCGATCATCGCGGGGATGTCGCAGTCCGCCCGGGACGGCACGGACCGCGCGACGCTGGAGGCGGTCGCCTCGCTGGCGATGAACGCCTGGCCGGGGAAGGGGGATCGGGCCCGGGGGGCGAGCGGCGCGGACTCCTCCGGCCGGCGCTGACCCCCGAAAACACCCGCGGGCCGCGGCGCCGGGACAGGACCCTCAACCTGTCCGGCACCGCAGCCCGGAGCTGACATCGGCCGACCCCGTAGTGCGGGCGGTTGGTACCCCCTGTGCGGTAGGGGGCACGGCCCCGTCCCGGGACCGGTCGATCGGAGGCCCGGGCGCAGTCAGGGCAGAGAGCGCCGTGGGCCTCGGTCCGCCCTCCTGTGCGGGGGGAGCGGAGGTTCCAGCGGTTCGGGGCTTCGCCCCGGTGTGCCGCACCGCACATTCTGGACTAGACCATTCTTCTCTGTCCATGCCCGTGCAGGCACAACACATACCGTACGCCGGTAGGCTCCGAGGTGTGCCCTCGATGAACGATCTCGTACGCCAGCACACCGCTCTGAGCGATTCCGACCTGGAGTGGCTCCACTTGCTGGTCTCGGAGTGGCAGTTGCTCTCCGACCTCTCCTTCGCCGACCTCGTCCTGTGGGTCCCCACCCTCGACGGCACCCGCTATGTGTCGGTCGCCCAGATGCGCCCCAACACCGGACCGACCTCCTATCAGGACGACATGGTCGGCCACCTCGTCCCCCGGGGCCGTCGCCCGATGCTGGACTCCGCGTTGGACGAGGGCCGCATCGTGCGCGAGGGCGACCCCGAGTGGCGCGAGGAGGTGCCGGTCCGGGTGGAGTCCATCCCGGTCCGCCGCGAGGGCCGGGTCCTCGGGGTGATCGCCCGGAACACCAACCTGCTGACCGTACGGACGCCCAGCCGGCTGGAGTTGACCTACCTCCAGAGCGCCTCCGACCTGGCCCAGATGATCGCCGCCGGAACGTTTCCCTTCCCCGGCCAGCAGGTCGACATGGACGCCTCGCCGCGCGCCGGCGACGGGCTGATCCGGCTCGACGCCGAAGGCGTCGTCCAGTACGCCAGCCCCAACGCGCTCTCCGCCTACCACCGCCTCGGCCTCGCCGCCGACCTCGTGGGCCACCACCTCGGCCAGGCCACCGCCGAACTGGCCCCGGCCCGCGGCCCGGTGGACGAGGCGCTGGTCAAACTGGCCAGCGGCTGGGCGCCGCGGGAATTCGAGGTCGAGGGCAACGACGGGGTGATCCAACTGCGGGCCATTCCCCTCAAGCCCAAAGGGACGCACATCGGTTCGCTCGTCCTGCTGCGCGACGTCACCGAACTCCGGCGCCGCGAACGGGAACTGATCACCAAGGACGCCACCATCCGGGAAATCCACCACCGGGTGAAAAACAACCTCCAGACCGTGGCCGCCCTGTTGCGGCTGCAGTCCCGCCGGATGGATTCCGAGCAGGGCCGCGAGGCCCTCAACGAGGCGGTGCGCAGGGTCGGTTCGATCGCGATCGTGCACGAGACGCTCTCCCAGACCCTCGACGAGCGGGTGGAGTTCGACGAGATCGCCGACCGGGTGCTGGCCATGGTCGCGGAGATCGCGCCCGGAAAGGTGGCCACCCGCCGCACCGGACGCTTCGGCATCCTGGACGCCGAGGTGGCCACCCCGCTGTCGATGGTGCTCACCGAGGTGCTCCAAAACGCCCTGGAACACGCCTTCGAGCAGGTGCAGCACGGCGCCGTCGAGGTCGCCGCGGTGCGCGGCGGCAGCCGCACCGAGCCCCGACTGCTGGTCACCGTCCAGGACAACGGCCGCGGACTGCCGGAGGGTTTCGATCCGCAGCGCGCCGGAAACCTGGGGTTGCAGATCGTACGGACCCTGGTGGAGGGGGAGTTGGGCGGAACGTTCGACATGGTCCGCCGACCCGAGGGCGGTACCCAGGTGCTCCTCGACATCCCCGTGCGGGCCGACAAGAAGCACTGAGCAGCGGGCGCGCGGGCTGCCGCTCGCCTCCGCCCCCGGCACAGCAACAAGCCCCGGACCGATCCCGGTCCGGGGCTCAAAGCTGTGGTGATGCGGTATCGACCGGGTCTTCAACTCCGGGCGAGCATCGAAGGTACTGCGCGCTGCGGCTCGGGGGCCACGGGAAGGTCGGCTCAGGCGCTGGCGTTACGCGCCCGGTTACGAGCCGCACGGCGCTTCATGGCGCGGCGCTCGTCCTCGCTCAGACCACCCCAGACGCCCGAGTCCTGGCCGGACTCAAGCGCCCACTGCAGGCACTGCTCCATGACGGGGCAGCGGCGGCAGACGGCCTTGGCTTCCTCGATCTGCAGCAGCGCGGGACCGGTGTTGCCGATGGGGAAGAAGAGCTCGGGGTCTTCTTCGCGGCAAACGGCGCGGTGACGCCAGTCCATGGCTGCTCCATCTCCTCGTGTGACGGGAACGTTGCTTGTGAATGTGAACGCTTTCACGAATCCCTCCACAAGGGAAGGGCCGAAAGCCAGTCGAGGACTGGTGCGGTCCTGTGGAATGAGGAGGAGGATTCGGGCTCTCAAGGGGGCCGGTAAAGCGGCCGTCCCGATCGCCATGAAGAGACTCGCAAACCTCGGCTGCGGATACAACCCCTTCCGGAAACTTTTTTTTGATTCCTTGGTGTCGCCTAGCTCACAGCCGTCATTCCAGGGGGTGGAGGCCAGTCTAAACGTTCGAGTGAAAGGACTTTAGGCCCTACTGCTCACACAATCACACGCAGTGCACGGCGTACGCCTGTGAACGTCACACTCGTCCGCAGTCCCAGATGGTCACCGTCCATCTGAAACGGCAGGGGAACCTGCGAATGCAAGGTGAAGTCGGTGAGGTCGTGGAGCGAGAGGACGTGCTTGCCGCGTGGGCCGCGATCCGGCGTGGAGGCCAGGAGTTGGGAGCCGTAACGGGTCACCGCCGGCACCGAGAACTTGTCCAGCGCGAAGAGGTCCAGGGCGGTGTCGAAGGACGCCTCGGGGGAGGGGTAGATCGGGCGGTTGCCCAGGTACGACCAGGGCGCGGTGTTGCAGATTATCGACATCGCGAGGTTCTCGGTGACCTCCGTGGTGCCCGGCTCCGCGCCCGGTCGTTCGAGCGTGATGGCGCCCTGCCGGCGGTTGGCCTCGCCAAGGAACTGCCGGACGACCTGGCGCACGTAGAGGGAGTGGGTGGACCGCTTGCCGCGCTCGCGCTGCTGCTCGACCCGGCCGACCACGCCCGCGTCGAAGCCGAAGCCGGCGCAGAAGGTGAACCACCGGGCCGGCACCCCCTCGTCCGGGCTGCCGACGGTGCCCGCGGCGAGGCCCAGCCCGACCGTGCGCTCGCTCTTGTCGCGCAGCGCGTCCAGCAGGGCGCCGGTGGCCTCCACGACGTCGTTGGGGAGGCCCAGGGCGCGGGCGAAGACGTTGGTGGAGCCGCCGGGGACCACCGCGAGCCGGGGGTGCGAGTCCGGGTCGGGGCCGGTGGTCAGCAGGCCGTTGACGACCTCGTTGACCGTGCCGTCGCCGCCGAGCGCCACCACCAGGTCGGTCTCCCCGCCCTCGGCGGCCTCCCGGGCCAGGTCGCGGGCGTGTCCGCGGTACCGCGTCTCGGCGACCTCCAGCTTGAGGTCGCTGGCCAGTGCGTGGGTGAGTACCTCACGGGTGCGGGCACTGGTGGTGGTTGCTGCGGGATTGACCACGAGAAGTGCGCGCATATGCAGCAGCGTACCTACCTGCCGGTACCGGCCTCACTCCCGTCCACGCTCCGGGCGACCGGCGGTCCGGCCATGGCCCGGCGCTACCCTGCTGGGGTGACCAGTCAGCAGAAGCAGTCCCCGAAGCGAGCCGCCGGCGCCCCCGCGGTGTCCGAGCCGGAGGGCCCGCGTCCCGCCCGGCTGAGCGCCGCCGCGGCGCTCACCGCCGTCGAGGGGCTGGCGCTGGCCGCCCTCGGCGCCTACATGCTGATCAACGGGCTGGTCGGGGCGCCCGACAGCCCGCAGCAGGCGGAGATGGGCGGGGTGACCATCCTGGCGCTTGCGCTGCTCCCGCTGGTCGCCGCGCGCGGTCTGTGGCTCCGGCGCCGGTGGAGCCGGGGGCCCTCGCTGATCACCCAGATCGTGGCCCTGCCGGTCGCCTGGACGCTCGTCAAGGGCGGCGGCGCGCTGATCGCCGGCGGTGCCGCGCTGGCGGTGGCGGCGCTGGTCGTGCTCGTCCTGCTGGTCAACCCGACGGCGACCACGGCGCTGGGCATCGGCCCGCGGGAGACGCCGTAGGCCCAACGACGGCCGGAGAGCGCGTAGATGGCCCCGTGGACGGGTGCGCCGTGAACGCGCGAGTGGCCCCGTAGGGGAGGGGCGAACGGATCCCGTAGGGGACGTCGCCACCCCCTGCGGGGCCACAACGGTGCGGGGGCGGGGTGGTATTCCCGTGCCGCGCCCCACGGTGGGACGCCGGGGCGGTGTCGGCGGCGGGGGACGGGTCGGGGAGCGCGACGGGGAGGGGTGAGCGGGGCTACTCCTCCACCAGGAGCTTGTCGCGGAGTTGGGCCAGGGTGCGGGCCAGCAGACGGGAGACGTGCATCTGGGAGATGCCGACCTCCTGGGCGATCTGCGACTGGGTCATGTTGCCGAAGAACCGCAGCAGCAGGATCTTCTTCTCGCGCGGCGGGAGGTCCTCCAGCAGCGGCTTGAGGGACTCGCGGTACTCCACGCCCTCCAGCGCCTCGTCCTCCGCGCCGAGGGTGTCGGCGACCGCCGGGGACTCGTCGTCGGTGTCCGGGACGTCCAGCGAGAGGGTGCTGTACGCGTTCGCCGACTCCAGGCCCTCCAGGACCTCCTCCTCGGAGATCCCCAGGTGCTCGGCCAACTCGTGGACCGTGGGCGCGCGGCCGTGCCGCTGGGACAGCTCGGCGGTCGCGGTGGTCAGCGACAGCCGCAGCTCCTGGAGCCGGCGCGGGACGCGGACCGCCCAACCCTTGTCGCGGAAGTGCCGCTTGATCTCGCCGACGACGGTGGGCGTGGCGTACGTGGAGAACTCCACGCCGCGCTCCGGGTCGAACCGGTCCACCGACTTGATCAGACCGATCGTGGCGACCTGGGTCAGGTCGTCGAGCGGCTCACCGCGGTTGCGGAACCGCCGGGCCAGGTGCTCGACCAGCGGCAGGTGCATCCGCACGAGGGTGTTGCGCAGCTCCGCGCGCTCCGGGGAGCCGGCGGGGAGCTCGCGCAGCTCGTAGAAGAGCGCGCGGGCGCCGCCGCGGTCGTGCGGATCCCCCGGCCCCGGGGACTGCCGCTCCTGAGGCCGGTCGCCGGCGGCCGGCGGATCCTGCCGGTCGGCCTGCCGGTCCTGCTGCTCGCTGTGGTCCATGTGGTCCGCCCGCTCTGCCTGCTCCGCCGCGTCCAACCGGACGCCGTGGTCGTCCCCACCCACCGGATGCGGCCGGGCGTGCTGCCCGGGGATGACCGCGCCCGCCGCCATCCTCGCGCCGCGTTCGACATCTTTCACGGGGCCCCCTGTTCGGTCATGACGGTCCGGGACCGGCGCCGCGCTCCTTGTACAGACTGATGGTGACCGTACGGTCCTCGGCAACGCTGGAGTCGACCTTGCCGGCCAGTGCGGAGAGCACCGTCCAGGCGAAGGTGTCGCGCTCGGGAGCGCGGCCGTCGGTCGTCGGGGCCGAGACCGTCACCTGCAGCGCGTCGTCGATGAGCCGGAAGACGCAGCTCAGCACGCTGCCGGGGACGGCCTGTTGCAGCAGGATCGCGCAGGCCTCGTCCACCGCGATGCGCAGATCCTCGATTTCGTCGAGGGTGAAGTCCAAGCGGGCTGCGAGACCGGCCGTGGCGGTACGCAGCACTGACAGGTAGGCACCCGCAGCGGGCAGACGGACTTCCACGAAGTCCTGAGTCCCGGGCTCGCCTGCGATCTGGGACACCCTCACCTCCAAGGTGGCACAAGCTGGTAAAGCTGGAATGCGTGCGGAAGCACCAGCGGTTGGCGTGCTTCACGTTCTTGCGGGGTATCCGTGCCGGTGGCCCTCCCGACGGGAGAACGATCGGCGCGGCTCGTGGTTCGGCTGTGACGCTATCGCGATCCGCGGGCCGGTGTCGCCCGGAAGGAGCAGGGCACCCGTCCGGACGGCGACGGCCGGCTCGCCGACGGCGCTTCTGTTACAGAGTGTAAAACTTCAGGCACGGACAGTGGTAGGGGTCGGGGTCGTCAAATCGAGGCCGATTACGCTCCGTTGGCGGGCGCGGTCTCCGCGAGCGACTGGAGCGCATCTCCAGTGAGCCGGAAGACCGTCCATTCGTCCATGGGCCGGGCGCCGATGGACCGGTAAAAACCGATGGACGGTTCGTTCCAATCCAGGACCGACCACTCGAAACGCTGGTAGCCGCGCTCCACGCAGATGCGTGCGAGGGCCGCCAACAGTGCCTTGCCGTGGCCGCCGCCGCGCGCCTCGGGGCGCACGTACAGGTCCTCCAGATAGACACCGTGCGTGCCCGTCCAGGTCGAGAAGTTCCGGAACCACAGGGCGAAGCCGACCGGCTCGCCGGCGTCCTCGGCGATCAGTGCGAAGGCCGCCGGCTGCGAGCCGAACAGCGCCTCCTTCAACTGGGGTTCGGTGGCCTGCGCGGACTCGGGAGTGCGTTCGTAGGCGGCCAGTTCGCCGATCATGGCGAGGATGACGGGGACGTCGTCGGGGGTCGCTGCGCGGATCATGCGGCAAGGCTAGACCGGGCCCCCGAGGAGCCCCGCGGCGGTACCCGCCACCGGCCGCCGGCGGGCCTCAGACCAGCGCCTCGTCCACGAAGCACCACCGCCAGGACGCGCCCGGCTCGAACGACCGCATCACCGCGTGACCGGTCTCCTCGTAGTGGCCGGTGGCGTGCCGGTACGGGGAGGAGTCGCAGCAGCCGACGTGCCCGCAGACCAGGCAGAGCCGCAACTGCACCGGGTGGCTGCCCGCGGCCAGGCACTCCAGGCAGGTCTCGCTCAGCGGCGCCGGCTCGGCGCGCGGCAGTTCGGGAACGTGCGTGCACTCGCTCATGATGGCCAGGTTAGATCGCCGGGACGGCCGGCGGGGGAGCGTGGGGACGGTGCGGTCGTGAACGTGATGCCGCTGTTGCTGCTGGTCGCGGGCAGCGCGGGGATCGCCGGTCTGGCGCGGAGGACGCCGGTGCCGGCGCCGCTGCTGTTGGTCACCGCGGGGCTCGGCGTCGCGTTCATCCCCGGCGTCCCGGACTACACCCTCGACCCGCACGTCGTCCTGCCGCTGCTGCTGCCCCCGTTGCTGCACACCGCCGCGCTGGACAGCTCCTACCTGGACCTGCGGGCCAACCTCCGGCCGGTGGCGCTGCTCTCGGTCGGCTACGTGCTGTTCGCGACGCTGGCCGTCGGGTACGCGGCGTACCTGCTCGTGCCGGACCTGCCGCTGACCGCCGCGCTCGTCCTGGGCGCCGTCGTCGCCCCGCCGGACGCCGTCGCGGCCACCGCGATCGCCCGCCGGCTGGGGCTGCCGCACCGGATCACGACGATCCTCCAGGGCGAGTCGCTGGTCAACGACGCCACCGCGATCACCGCGTACAAGGTGGCGCTGGCCGCCGCCGTGGGGGTGAGCGCCACCTGGGGCGCCGGTCTGAAGGAGTTCGCCGTGGCCTCCCTCGGGGGCATCGGCGTCGGCGTCGTCCTGATGGTGCCGCTGCACTGGCTCCGCTGCCGGCTGCGGGATTCGGCGCTCCTGGAGAACACCCTCTCGCTGCTCATCCCGTTCACCGCGTACGCCGCCGCCGAACAGGTCGGGGCCTCCGGGGTGTTGGCCGTCGTGGTGGTCGGTCTCTACCTGGGCCACCGCTCCTGGCAGGTGGACTTCGAGACCCGGCTCCAGGAGGAGGCGGTCTGGAAGATGGTCTCCTTCGTGCTGGAGTCCGCGGTCTTCGCGCTGATCGGGCTCCAACTGCCGGTCGTGCTGCGGGGGCTGGGGAAGTTCAGCACCACGCAGGCGCTCGGCTACGCGGCGGTGGTGTTCGCCGTGGTGGTGCTGGCGCGCTTCCTGTGGGTCTTCCCCGCCACGTACCTGCCGCGGCTGCTCTCGGCCCGGATCAGGACCCGGGAACCGGACACCACCTGGCGGGCACCGGTCATCGTCGGCTGGGCCGGGATGCGCGGGGTGGTCTCGCTGGCCATCGCCTTCTCCATCCCCGCGACGGTGCAGGCCGGCGGCCCCTTCCCGGCCCGCAACCTCGTGCTCTTCCTGACCTTCACCACCGTCATCGCCACCCTGGTCGTCCAGGGGCTGACGCTGCCGCCGCTGATCCGGGCGCTGCGGCTGCCGGGCCGCGACGCCCAGGCCGAGACGTTGGCCGAGGCACAGGCCCAGAGCGAGGCGTCCCGGGCCGCCGAGGCCCGCCTCGACGCCCTGCTCCAGGACGAGCGCAACGCCCTGCCGGGGCCGCTCGTCGACCGGCTGCGCATGGTCCTGGAGCGGCGCCGCAACGCGGTGTGGGAGCGACTGGGCGCGGTGAACGAGGTGACCGGGGAGTCCGCCGACGACACCTACCGGCGGCTGGCCAGGGAGATGATCGACGCCGAGCGGCGGGTCTTCGTCGAACTGCGGGACGCGCGGCGCATCGACGACGAGATGATGCGGACGCTGCTGCGCCGGCTGGACCTGGAGGAGGCGGCGGCCTACCGGGAGGGCGCCTCGTGACCCGTCCCGTGGGCGGCGGGGCGGCTACCCGGTCCCGGTGACGACGGCGACGACGGTGCTGCCGGTGGGGAAGGCCCCCCGCTCGACCAGGGCCGTCAGCGCGAACAGCAGCTTGGCCACGTAGACCCGCTCGACGGGCAGGCCGTGCCGCTCCTCGAACGCCTCGGCGAACGCGTCGAGTTCGGGGGTGCGCCGGGCGTAACCGCCGAAGTCGAAGCCCTCCGCCAGCGTCCAGTCGCCGCGCGGCCCGCCGAAGGCCGCGCGCTGGAGGTCCGCGACCGTCTCGTGCAGGAAGTGCGGGCTGCCGCCCTTGAGGACCGGGACGCCCAGCGCGCGCTGCCCGGGCCCGAGGCCGGCGGCGAGCCCGGCCAGGGTGCCGCCGGTCCCGCACGCCACCGCGACCGTGTCGGCCTGCCCGCGCAGCTCCCGGCCCAGCTCCGTACAGCCCTGCGCGGCAAGGGGGTTGCTGCCGCCCTCCGGTATGAGGCGGAAGGCGCCGAAACCCTCCCGGAGGGCGGCCAGGACGTCCGGGTCGGTCTTGCGGCGGTAGGTGGCGCGGTCGACGAAGTGCAGGCGCATCCCGTCGGCGGCGCAGCGGGCCAGGGACCAGTTGAGCGGGGCGTGGGCCAACTCGTCGCCGCGGACCACGCCGAGGGTGTCGAACCCCAGGAGCCGGCCGGCCGCGGCCGTGGCGCGCAGGTGGTTGGAGTACGCGCCCCCGAAGGTGAGCAGCGCGCGGTCGCCCGCCTCGGCGGCGGCGCGCAGGTTGGGCGCCAACTTGCGCCACTTGTTGCCCGGGAGGGCGGGGTGTATGAGGTCGTCCCGCTTGAGGACGAGGCGGACGCCGTGGCGGGCGAACGGCTCGTCGTCGACGGGCTGGAGGGGTGAGGGGAGGCGGGGACGGAGCGCCTGGGGCGCGGGGGAGGAGCGGGTCACGGGAGCGGGGAGGGAGGAGGGGACGGGGGTGCGGTGCGGCGGGCGTCAGTCGTGCAGGAAGCCGTCGCCGTGCGCGCTGATGTGGGCTTCGAGGGCCGACAGGGCGCTCTGGGTGGCCTCGGGGGTGCCGCTGCCGCGGCGCTCGGCGTAGTAGGCCGCGCCCAGCTTCCTCAGCAGGTCGTTGCCGGCGCGCTGCTGCTGCAACTCGTCGACCTTCTGCCGGCCTTGCGCCAGCCCCTGCTTGGCCTGCTCCTTGGCGCGGTCGAGAAACCCTGACATTGCTGCCTCCCTGGGCGTACGGGTCGGTGGGCCCGACTCGGTGTCGGATTCGTTACGGGATCAACGGCGGGGAGGGCCGTGCGGTTCCCGTGCCAGGCTGGGGTATGTGGACGCGGCGCGCGACACGGGTGACCCGGTCGGCGCACCCGACCCGGGTCCCGAACGGGCGGGCGCCGGAGGGCGTTGACGGGGGGCTCCGATGGGGGCGCTCCTGTGGGCGGGTTAGCGTGTCCGGTATGGACTACCAGGCCGTTCTTGAGGAGGTAGCGGCCTATGCGAGGCCGTTCGTGGGGCGCGGGCACGTCGCCGACTACATTCCGGCGTTGGCGAAGGTGTCCCCGGACCAGTTCGGGATCGCGGTAGCCGACATCAACGGCGAGGTGTACGGGACCGGCGACTGGGAGGTCCCGTTCTCGGTGCAGTCGATCTCCAAGGCGTTCTCGCTGGCGCTGGTGATGGCCGGGTCGCACGGTCACGACGACATCTGGCAGCGGGTCGGGCGGGAGCCCTCGGGGACGCCGTTCAACTCCCTGGTGCAGCTGGAGTGGGAGAACGGGATTCCGAGGAATCCTTTCATCAACGCGGGCGCGCTGGTGGTGACCGACCGGCTGCTGACCATGACGGGCGATGCGAGCACCTCGATGCTGGAGTTCCTCCAGGCCGAGAGCGGGAACCCGGAGTTGGCGTTCGACCAGGCGGTGGCCGGCTCCGAGGCCGACCACGGGGACCGGAACGCGGCGCTGGCCCACTTCATGGCGTCGTTCGGGAACCTGGAGAACCCGGTGCCGAGCGTGATCGAGCACTACTTCTGGCAGTGCTCGATGGAGATGACGTGCCGGGACCTGGCGGTGGCCGGCGGGTTCCTGGCCCGGCACGGGCTGCGGGCCGACGGTAGCCGGCTGCTGGAGGCGCGCGAGGCCAAGCGGATCAACGCGGTGATGCTGACCTGCGGGACGTACGACGCGGCGGGCGAGTTCGCCTACCGGGTCGGGCTGCCGGCGAAGAGCGGCGTGGGCGGCGGCATCGTGGCCGTGGTGCCGGGGCGGTGCACGCTGTGCGTGTGGAGCCCCGGGCTGGACGCGCGGGGGAACTCGGTGGCCGGGATGGCGGCGCTGGACCAGTTCACGACGCTGACCGGCTGGTCGGTCTTCTAGCCGGCGGCCGGCGCGCGGGCGCCCGGCCCCGGCCCCGGCCCTGGCGTTGTGGGGTCGGGGGCGGCGGCGCATGGTGGGCGGTAGGAGGTGCACCTGCCATGGAGCATGAGATGCGCGCTGAGTATGCGGAGGGCGTGCTGCCGCACGAGGACACGCCGGTCAGGAAGTGGCACATGACCCGGGTGGGCGCGACGACCGCGATGTGCGGGCAGCCGCTGGCTCCGGCCGCCGCCACCCAATCGGCCGGCAAGTGGGGAACGAGCGAGGCGCAGCCGTTCTGCCGCACCTGCGGCGTGATGTACCTGGAGGAGCACCCTCAGGACGCCGAATGAGCCGCACCGGGTGAGGCGGACGGGGCCGGCCACCGGGTGGCCGGCCGGCGTCAGGGGCTGGTGACGACCTGGCCCGCGTAGGAGAGGTTGCCGCCGAAGGCGAACAGCAGGACGGGGGCGCCGGAGGGGATCTCGCGGCGTTCCACCAGCTTGGACAGGGCGAGCGGGACCGAGGCGGCGGAGGTGTTGCCGGAGTCGACGACGTCCCGGGCGACGACCGCGTTGACCGCGCCGATCCGCTCCGCGACCGGCTCGATGATCCGCAGGTTGGCCTGGTGGAGGACGACGCCGGCGAGGTCCTCGGGGCGGACGCCGGCCCGGTCGCACACCTGGCGGGCGATGGCGGGGAGTTGGGTGGTGGCCCAGCGGTAGACGGTCTGGCCCTCCTGGGCGAAGCGGGGCGGGTCGCCCTCGATGCGGACCGCGTTGCCCATCTGCGGGACCGAGCCCCACAGGACCGGGCTGATGCCGGGTGCGTCGGCGGTGGTGACCACCGCGGCGGCGGCGCCGTCCCCGACCAGGACGCAGGTGGAGCGGTCGGTCCAGTCGACGACGTCGGTGAACTTCTCCGCGCCGATGACCAGGGCGCGGGTCGCCGAGCCGGCCCGGATGGCGTGGTCGGCGGTGGCCAGGGCGTGGGTGAAGCCGGCGCAGACCACGTTGAGGTCCATCGTGGCGGGGGAGGCCAGGCCCAGGCGGGCCGCGACCCGGGCCGCGGTGTTGGGGCTGCGGTCCACCGCGGTGCAGGTGGCGACCAGGACCAGGTCGATGTCCGCGGCGGCGAGGCCCGCGGTGGCCAGCGCCTTCGCGGCCGCCGCGGCGGCCATCGCGTCCACGGTCTCGTCCGGCGCCGCGACGTGCCGGGTGCGGATGCCGACGCGGCTGCGGATCCAGGCGTCGTCGGTGTCGACCCTCTCGGCGAGGTCGTCGTTGGTGAGCACGCGGGAGGGCTGGTAATGGCCGAGGGCCAAGATGCGCGACCCGGTCATGAGGTCCCCTGGGGTACGTGGAGCGGGTGGTACCCGGACAGTCTCGCCGTTCGGCGGCGGGGGACGGCTGTGCGAACCGCCAACGTTCGGCGGCGAGAACTGGAGGCTTCCGACGCCCGCCGGCCCCGGGGCAGCGGTATGCGACCGGGGCCGGCGGGCGACGGGCCGGCGTCAGCGCAGCGCGCGAAAGCGCCGCAGGCGGAGGCTGTTGCCGACGACGAAGACCGAGGAGCAGGCCATCGCGGCGCCGGCGATCATCGGGTTGAGCAGCCCGGCGGCGGCCAGCGGCAGCGCGGCGACGTTGTAGCCGAACGCCCAGAAGAGGTTGGTGCGGATGGTGCCGAGGGTGGCTCGGGCCAGCCGGATGGCGTCCGCCGCGGTGCGCAGGTCGCCGCGGACCAGGGTGAGGTCGCCGGCCTCGATGGCGGCGTCGGTGCCGGTGCCCATCGCCAGGCCGAGGTCGGCGGTGGCCAGCGCGGCCGCGTCGTTCACGCCGTCGCCGACCATGGCGACCGAGCGGCCCTCGGCCTGGAGGCGCTCGACGACGGCGACCTTGTCCTCGGGCAGCACCTCGGCGATCACCTCGTCGATGCCGACCTCCGCGGCGACCGACTCGGCGACCGCGCGGTGGTCGCCGGTCAGCAGGACCGGGGTCAGCCCCAGGGCGCGCAGGCGGCGGACCGCCTCGGCGCTGGTGGGCCGGACCGCGTCGGAGACCACCAGTACGGCGCGGGCGGCACCGTCCCAGCCGACCGCGACCGCGGTGCGCCCGGCCCGTTCGGCCGCGTCCTTGGCGGCGGCCAGCGCGGGCGGCAGCGGCTGGCCGTGGTCGGCCAGCAGCCGCTCCCGGCCGACGAGGACGGCGTGCCCCTCGACGGTGCCGCGGACGCCGAGGCCGGGGACGCCGGCGAAGTCCTCGGGCACCGGGAGGGCGCCGGTGGGCTCGGCCTCCTGGGCGGCGCCGGCGACGGCCCGGGCGATGGGGTGCTCGGAGGAGTGCTCCAGCGCGCCGGCCAGCCGCAGCGCCTGCGCGCGGGTCACGCCGTCGGCCAGGTGCACGTCGGTCAGGGCCATCGCGCCGGTGGTGACGGTGCCGGTCTTGTCCAGGACGACGGTGTCGACGGTGCGGGTGGTCTCCAGGACTTCCGGGCCCTTGAGGAGGATGCCGAGCTGGGCGCCGCGGCCGGTGCCGACCATCAGCGCCGTCGGGGTCGCCAGGCCCAGCGCGCACGGGCAGGCGATGATCAGCACCGCGACCGCCGCGGTGAAGGCGGCCACCGCGCCGTGCCCGGTGGCGAGCCAGCCGCCGAGGGTGCCCAGGGCGAGCGCGATGACGACCGGGACGAAGACCGCGGAGATCCTGTCGGCGAGCCGCTGGGCCGCCGCCTTGCCGTTCTGCGCGTCCGTCACCAGCTTGGCCATGCGGGCGAGTTGGGTGTCCGCGCCGATCCGGGTGGCCTCGACGACCAGCCGGCCGCCGGCGTTGACGGTGGCGCCGGTGACGGTGTCGCCGGGGGCCACCTCCACGGGCACCGACTCCCCGGTCAGCATCGAGGCGTCCACGGCGGAGGAGCCCTCCTCCACCCGCCCGTCGGTGGCGATCTTCTCCCCGGGGCGGACCACGAAGCGGTCGCCGACGGCCAGTTGACCCACCGGGACGCGCACCTCGCGGCCGGCCCGGAGGACGGCGACGTCCTTGGCGCCCAGCCGAAGCAGGGCGCGCAGCGCGGCGCCGGCCCGGCGCTTGGCGCGGGCCTCGAAGTAGCGGCCGGCCAGGATGAAGGCGGTGACGCCGGCCGCGGTCTCCAGGTAGAGGGCGTCGCCGCCGTCCGTACGGGCCAGCGTCAGCGCGAAGGGGTGGGTCATCCCGGGCGTGCCCGCCGTCCCGAAGAACAGCGCCCACAGCGACCAGCCGAAGGCGGCGAGGGTGCCCAGGGAGATCAGGGTGTCCATGGTGGCCGCGCCGTGCCGGAGGTTGGTCCAGGCGGCGCGGTGGAAGGGCCACGCCCCGTACACCACCACGGGTGCGGTCAAAGTCAGCGAGAGCCACTGCCAGTTGGTGAACTGGAGCGCGGGGACCATCGCCATCAGGACCACCGGGACGGCGAGCGCCAGGGAGACCGCGAGGCGCTGCCGGAGGGCGGCGAGCGGGCCGTCGTCCGCCGGGGCCGGGCCGTCGCCGGCGTCCTCGGCGGACGGCTCCGGGGCGGGCGGCTCGGGGACGGCGGCGGTGTAGCCGGTCCGCTCCACGGTGGCGATCAGGTCGGCGGTCGCCACGCCGCTGCCCTCCGCGAGCGTCACCTGCGCCCTCTCGGTGGCGTAGTTGACGGCGGCGGTGACCCCGTCCATGCGGTTGAGCTTCTTCTCGACGCGGGCCGCGCACGAGGCGCAGGTCATCCCGCCGATCTCCAGCTCGACGACGGGCCCGTCGATCGCGGTGGTCATGACGGCTGTTCCTCCTGTTCGCGGGGCCGTGGGGCGCCGGTGGCGGCCGGCGTGGCGACCGCCTTCCGTCGATCTCGACCAACACTTTACCCCCCTGGGGTATTCCCGTCGCCCGGCCCCGCCGCGTCGTCCGGCGCCCCGGCCCTGGCTGCCCGCACCGCCCGGCCGCCCAGCTCCCGCACGTACGCGGTCAGCTCGGCCGGCTCATGGACCGTGAACTCGAAGCCCAGCAGCATCAGTCGCATCGCCAGCCACTCCAGCGAATCCGGCGTGCTGCGCCACCGGCAGGTGCCCGCGTCGAGCGGGGTGACCTCGCCCACCGCCGGCCCGCCGAGCCGCGCGGCCACCTCCGCCGCCGGCCCCCGCACCGTCGCCACCGCCCGGTACCCGGCCGTGAGCCCCCGCATCCGCTCTTGGACGTACGTCCCGGCGTCGGCGGCCGGCAGTTCGCGCGGCGGGGTCCGCACCCCGGTCGCGAACGGCTCGGCCAGCCGGTCCACCCGGAAGATCCGCCAGTCGTCGCGGTCGTTGTCGTAGCCGACCAGGTACCAGCGGCGGCCGGCCGCGACCAGGCGGTGCGGCTCCACCAGGCGCCGGCTCGACTCGCCCGCGTGCGCCCGGTAACGGAAGCGCACCCGCTCGTGGTTGGCGATCGCCGCGGCCAGCACCGTCAGGTGCTCCGGGTCGACGGTCGGGCCGTCGCCGCCGGGCATCGGGACGGTGGCGGTGCCCAGGGTGCTGACCCGGCGCCGCAGCCGGGTCGGGAGCACCTGCTCCAGTTTGGCCAGCGCCCGCACCGACGCCTCCTCGATGCCGACGAGGGTGTGCCCGGCGGTCGAGCGCAGGCCCACCGCGATGGCCACCGCCTCCTCGTCGTCCAGCAGCAGCGGCGGCATGGCGGTGCCGGCGGCCAGCCGGTAGCCGCCGTCGGCGCCCATCGTGGCGTGCACCGGATATCCCAGCTCGCGCAGTCGCTCGATGTCGCGGCGGATGGTGCGGGTGGTGACCCGCAGCCGCTCGGCCAGCTCCCGGCCGGGCCACTCCCGGGGCGTCTGGAGCAGGGACAGCAGATTCAGCAGGCGTGCCGACGTCTCACTCATGGGGACGATGATGGGGGACGAAGTAGGACGGATGCTGTCCTAGGGCGGGGCGCCCAGGGTTCCGGACTCTTCGGGACGGTGTGTGGTGGTCTGGGACCGCGCGCCGGCCTTCCACCGGCGCGCGGGGCGCACTCGGGGGCGGGCAAACGCGGGGCACGGAGTCCACCACGGGTCGGTGCGGAGTGCGCAAAATCAGGCGGCCGGCATACCGCCGGCGCGCGCCCACGGGCGATACTGACCCGGTGTCGATGATCAGCAACCTCCGCAAGGCCGTCCGGCTGCCGCAGCCGCGTCGCGGCGCGGTGGACCTCAGCCACCCCGCGCGCTCGCCGCTGGGCACCGCCGTGGTGAACTGCGCGGTCTACGTCGGCGGGGTGCGCCAGGACGGTCACCGACCGGCCGACGAGGCGATCTTGCAGGTCCGGGGGACCGGTGACGGCTTCGTCTGGATCGGGTTGCACGAGCCGTCCGAGGTGGAGTTCGCCGGCATCGTCGAGCTGTTCGGGCTGCACCCGCTCGCCGTCGAGGACGCGGTCCACGCCCATCAGCGCCCCAAGCTGGAGCACTACGACGACTCGCTGTTCACGGTCTTCAAGACCGTGCGCTACGTGGAGCACGACCAACTCACCGACACCAGCGAGGTCGTCGACACCGGCGAGATCATGGTCTTCACCGGCGCCGACTTCGTGATCACGGTGCGGCACGGCGGTCACGGCTCGCTGGGCCCGCTGCGCGAGCAACTGGAGCGCGAGCCCGAGCAGCTCGCGCTCGGCCCGTCGGCCGTGCTGCACGCCATCGCCGACCTCGTCGTGGACGACTACCTCGACGTCGCCGCCGCCGTCCAGGACGACATCGACGACGTCGAGAGCGAGGTCTTCTCGGTCCGGGGCAGCCGTGGCGCCGGCCGGATCTACCAACTCAAGCGCGAGCTGCTGGAGTTCAAGCGGGCGGTGACCCCGTTGGACCGCCCCCTCCAGGAGCTCGCCACCCGCTCGCCGATGTACATCGACCCCCGGATCAAGACCTACTTCCGGGACGTCGCGGACCACCTCGACCGGGTCCGGGAGCAGATCACCGGCTTCGACGAACTGCTCAACTCGATACTCCAGGCGCACCTCGCCCAGGTCGCCAACGCCCAGAACGAGGCGATGCGCCGGATGTCCGCCTGGGCGGCGATCCTGGCCGTCCCCACCATGGTCACCGGCGTCTACGGCATGAACTTCGCGTACATGCCGGAGAGGAACTGGACCTACGGCTATCCGACGGTGATGGCCGTGATGGTGGGGGTCTGCTGGCTGATGCACCGCGGCTTCAAGCGGAACGGCTGGCTGTAGGGATCTCCGCGGGGGCCAACGGGCTTGTCGGGGGCGGCCGTTCGACCGCCCCCGCGTTCATCGCCCCGCGACGTGCCGCGGTCGGGCGGCGCCGAGCCCCATCGCCACCTGCGGGACCAGCAGCGCCAGCAGCAGCGCCAGCGGCACCGTCCAGGAGCCCGAGGCGTCGTGCACCGCGCCCAGCACCGCCGGGCCGGTGGCGGCGAGGATGTAGCCGAAGCACTGGGCCATGCTGGAGAGTTGGGCGGCGTGCCGGGTGTCCGGGGCGCGCTGGACGATGAACAGCAGCGCCAGACTGATCGCCGCGCCCTGGCCGAGGCCGAGCAGCGTCATCCACAGGTACGCGCCGCCGACCGGCGCCGCCCAGACCCCGACGAAGCCCGCCGCGCACAGCACCGCGCCCAGCGCCGCCAGGGTGCCGGCCCGCAGCCGGCGGCCGACGATCACCGGCGCCAGGAACGAGCCCGCGATCCCCAACAGCGAGGAGAACGACAGCATCCAGCCGGCGTCGCCCGCGCTCATCCCGGCGTCCTCGAAGACCGTCGGCAGCCAGGCGGCGGCCGCGTAGTAGCTCAGCGACTGCAGCCCCATGAAGCCGGTGACCTGCCAGGCCAGCGGGGAGCGCCACAGCCTGCGCACCGGGTGGGCGGCCTGCCGGGCGGCGGCCTCGGAGACGTCGGTGCGGGTGCGGGTCTGCGGCAGCCAGACCACCAGCGCGAGCAGCGCCAGCGCGCCCCAACAGGCCAGCGTGGCCTGCCAGCTGAGCCCCGCGGCCTGCTGCACGGGCACGGTGACGCCGGCCGCCAGCGCCGCGCCGCCGAACAGCGACATCGAGTACAGCCCGGTCATCAGGCCGGCCCTGGCCGGGAAGTCCCGCTTGATCAGGCCGGGCAGCAGGACGTTGGCGACGGCGATGCCGGCGCCGATCACCACCGTCCCGGCGAACAGCGCCACCACCGAGTCCAGCAGCCGCAGCCCGGTGCCCAGGCAGATCAGCACCATGGTGGCCAGCAGCGACCGCTCCATCCCGAAGCGCCGGCCCAGCCGCGGCGCGACCGGCGCCAGCAGTCCGAAGCAGAGCAGCGGCAGCGCGGTCAGCAGGCTGGTGGCGGCCGCCGACATCCCGCTCTCGGTGCGGATGGTGCCGGCCAGCGGGGAGACCGCGACCAGCGCCGGGCGCAGGTTCAGCGCCAACAGGACGACGCCGAGGCCGAGGTAGAGGGCGCGGCGGCCGGTGGTGCCGGTGGGCGCGGGGCCCTCTCCGGGCGCGGTCGTCGGCCCGGCGGCCGGCCGCGCCTCGGATATCCCCGTCGGCGGTCCCTGGGTCATGACTGGGCTTCCTCCTGTGTCCCGTCGTTCCGGGCCGTCCCGTTGGCGGCACCGGCGGTCTTCGTCTTCCGGGCCGGTTCGGCGGGCGCCTCGCGCAGTACCTGCGCCGCCTCCGCGAGGTGCGCCAGCGCCGCCCGCTCGGCGGCGTCCGGGTCCCGCGCCTCGATCGCGTCGACGATCGCGGCGTGCGCGTCGCACTGGTGCCGGACCGCGTCGGGCAGCAGCGGCGTGTCGACCACGGCCGCCAGCGCCTCCCGCAGCGCGTCGCTGAACTGCTCGTACAACTCGGCCAGCAGGCCGTTGTGCGCGGCGGCCGCGACCGCCCGGTGGAAGCGCATGTCCGCCTCCACGAAGCGGGCCGCGTCGCCGGTGTCCCAGGCCCGGCCGCGCACCGCCAGCGCCTCCCGCAGCGCGGCCAGGTCCTCGTCCGTGCGGCGCTCGGCCGCGTAACGGGCGGCGTCGCGCTCCAGGCACGAACGGACCTCGTACGCCTCCAGGTTGGCGGCCCGGCGCAGCCGGCGCCGGACCGCCGCGCCGAAGCCGCTGCGGGCCCGGACGTAGGTCCCGTCGCCCTGCCGCGGCTCCAGCATCCCGGTGTGCACCAGGGCGCGGACCGCCTCGCGGACGGTGTTCCGGCCGACGTCCAACTGCTCGACCAGCACCGGCTCGGCGGGGATCTTCGCGCCGACCGGCCACTCGCCGTCGGCGATCAGCCGCTCCATCTGCTCGATGACCAGCTCGACGAGGCTGGTGCGGGCGGTACTGCGCAGCGGCATCGGCGCCGTCCTCTCGTTCGCGGGGGGTGGGTTCCGCGTCCGTCGGCACCCCTCGACGGGGCGCCGATTCCGCCAGTGATGGGAACATCCCATGTTTAGCCGTGTCAAACGGCACGGCTTAACCTGAGGGCGACGACGCCCGGTCGCACGCAGCAGAGCAGGGAGGCCCGCGGACCATGGACCAGCCAGCCCGCCGCCCGCTGCCCTGGCAGGGCCAGTGGCCGGTGATCGGCGCGGTGGCCGTGGGCGGCGCCCTCGGCGCCTCGGCCCGCTACGGCGCGGGGCTGCTCTGGCCGACCGCGCGGGACGCCTTTCCCTGGACCACGCTGCTGGTCAACGTGGCCGGCTGTGCGCTGATGGGCGTCCTGATGGTGCTGATCACCGAGGTGTGGAGCGCCCACCGGCTGCTCCGCCCGTTCCTGGGCACCGGCGTCCTCGGCGGCTTCACCACCTTCTCCACCTACGCGGTGGACATCCAACGCCTGGTGGGCGCCGGCCGGTTGCCGCTGGCTCTGGCCTATCTCGCCGGCACCCTGCTCGCCGCGCTGGCCGCGGTGGCGCTCGCCGCGGCCACCACCCGCGCGCTGGTCGGACCGGGGCGGCGGGCGGCATGACCGACGGCACGACGGGCCGCGGCCCGGCCGGGCCCCCGGGCGACCCGGTGCCGGCCGGCGAGCCGGGCCTGCGGCTGACCGTCTTCGTCGGCGAGCAGGACCTCTGGCACCACCGGCCGCTCTACGCGGAGATCGTGCACCGCGCCCGCGCGGCGGGGCTGGCCGGGGCGAGCGCCTTCCGGGGCATCGAGGGCTTCGGGTCCACCTCGCTGATCCACACCCACCGACTGCTCTCGCTCAGCGAGGAGTTGCCGGTGGCGGTGGTCGTGGTGGACACCGAGGAGCGGGTGCGGGCGTTCCTGCCGCGGCTGACCGAACTCCTCGCCGGCGGGGGCCTGATGACCCTCGACCCGTGCGAGACGATCGCGTTCCGGGGCCGGCCGGGCACGGCCGCCGGCGGGGAGGACTCGCGCGAGTGAACTGGCTGCTGGTGGTGGCCGGTGCCATGGTCGGGGCACCGCTGCGCTTCCTCACCGACCGCTTCGTGCAGTCCCGGCACGACACCGTCTTCCCCTGGGGGACGCTCGCCGTCAACGCCGGCGGCAGCCTCGTCCTGGGCGTGCTGACCGGCGCCGCGGGGCCGGACCTCCAACTGCTGTTCGGCACCGGCCTGTGCGGGGCGCTGACGACCTATTCGACGTTCTCCTACGAGACGTTGCGGCTGGCCGCCGACGGCGCGCGCCGGTACGCCGCGCTCAACGTGGTGCTCAGCCTGGTGGCCGGACTGGCCGCCGCCGGCGCGGGGTTGGCCCTCGGCCAGGCCCTCTGGCGCTGACCGGCCAACTCCCCGCGCGTACGCAAGCGGTGGGGCTCGGGGAGGAGCCCCACCGCATGGGCGGACGTACGGCGCGCGAGGGCTGGTGGGGGGTACGGAGGCCGGCCCCGCCAGGTGCCGGCCTCCGTCAGCCCCGGCCCGCCGTCCGCCCGGCCACCGTCAGCCCGGCCGGGCGGACGACGGGCGACCGCCGTGCCGCGTCCCGGAGTTGACCCGGGAGGTCAGCCGCCGAAGCGGACGCCGGCCAGGCCGTTGGCCCAGAGCTGGTCCACCTTGGCGCGCTCGTTGGCGTCCGGCTGGGTGTTCTGGCAGGACGGGCCGGGCCCGCCGCCGGACATCAGCTCGCTGCACGGGCCCTCGTAGTGGTCCGGCAGCCCCAGCACGTGACCGGTCTCGTGGGCGACCACGCGGACCGAGTTGTACTGCTGGGCCTGGGCGTGGTCGATGAAGACGAAGCCCTTGCCGTGGCCGTCGGTGCTGGCGTACGAACCGCGCGGGTCGTCGCCCTCCTTGTACTGGAAGTCACCGCCGCCGCTGCCCGCCTGGAGCTTGACGTTCTGCACGGCGCCGTTCCAGATGGAGGCGCTCTGGGATATCTGGTCCGCGAAGGACGGCGCGGCGCTCGCGTCGTAGGTGACGGTCACCGACTTCAGGGACGGGTTGGCCAGGTGCTTGGCCTTGGCCACCGCCATGACGGCGTTGAAGAACGCCTTGGTGTTCGCCTTCTCGGCCGCCGAGCCGGTGTAGGCGGCGATCGAGGCGGGGGTGCTGTGGTGGGGGGCGGAGTGTGCGGTGACGGGCGCGGCCGACACCGGTGCGGCCGCGGCGAGCGCGGCGGCGAGGCCCAGACCGAGCGCAGCCGACAGCGCCGTCTTGGGAGTTCTCATGTGGGGGGCTCCTTTATTTCCGAGGGGCCGTACGGCCGCCGTGTGGGGCGGCGGCCGGGGCCCTGCGGATTTCTTGGTGCCGTTGAGTGTGGACGGAGTTCACCCGGAAGGCGGAGATGCCAGGTGGCGATAGCGCGGGTCAATACCCCGGGTGGCGACCGGCCAACGCGCTGGTGAAGGGCCGGAGTTCGGACCGGTGGTAAAAGTCTGGTGTGAGTTGCGTCTGCGCGTTTATGCTCCGGGCGTGGAGCTTGAGGTAAGGCATCTTCGCGCCCTGTGCGCCATCGCCGACACCGGCAGCGTGCGCAAGGCGGCCCGTCAACTGGGAATGACGCAGCCCTCCTTGACCACCCAGCTCCACCGCATCGAGAAGGCCCTCGGCGGCCAGCTCTTCTTCCGCGAGCCGACCGGCAGTCGTCCCACCCCGCTCGGGCATTCGGTGCTCTGCCGCGCCCGGCCGATAGTGGCCGAGATGCGCGCGCTTGTCGAGGACATCGCCTCGGTCTCCGTACGGGAGGAGGGCACCCGGCTGCGGATCGGCAGCACCAACAGCCCGGCCGTCGCGGGCTGGTTGCGCCGGCTGCGCGCCCGCCTGCCGGAGACCGACACCACGATACGCACCGACGTGTCCGCCAACGCCCTGCTCCACATGGTCGCGATGGGCCAGCTCGACGCGGCCTTCGTGCACGAGGTCGAGGGCGCACCGCTGCGCGTCCCCGACGGGCTGCTCGCGCACGAACTCCTCGCCCGGGAACCGCAGTTCATCGCGCTCGCCGAGAGCCACCCGGCGGCCGGTCACCCCGTCGTCCGGGTCGCCGACCTGGCCGCCGACCAGTGGATGGTCGACCCGACGGTGGACGGCGAGTGGGCCGGCCTGCGCCGCATCTGGGCCGCGGCCGGCATCAACCCCCGGGTGGTGCACGGCGATTACCTCACCGCCGTGGACCTCGTCATGGCCGGCGAGGTGGTCACCCCCTGCCAGCCCACCGCACGCTCCCGCCCCGGCATGGCGATCCGCCCGCTGCACGGCGACCCGTTGGCGGTCCGGTTGTTCATGGCCTGCCGCGCGGACGGCCCGCCGGCCGCCTCCGCCGACGACCTGTTCGCCGACCTCACCGCCGCCTACACGGAGATCGCCTGGGCCAGCGAGGCGTACCACGACTGGCTGGTCCGGCACGGCGGGATGCTGTCGGTCGAGCGCTGAGGCGTCAGGGGCTTATAGGGCGGAGCTATCGCCCGCGGCCGTTCCCGGCCCGACGGCGCCGGGAACGGCCGCACCCGGCCCGCGACGTCCGCCGGGTTGCGGCGGGGTGCGGACCGGGTGCGGTCGATTCCGGGGCCGGGCGGTCGAAGCGAGCGCCGGCCGGGCGGGATGGGGCGGGCTCAGCCCTTCTTGGTCGCCCAGAAGATCTTGTCGATCTGGGCGATCAGGTCCAGGGCCTTCTGGCCGGTGGCCGGGTCGTTCGAGCCCTTGGCGGCGCTGAGCGCCTTGAGGGTGTCGTTGACCAGCTGGTGCAGCTCCGGGTACTTCTCGAAGTGCGGGGGCTTGAAGTAGTCGCTCCACAGCACCGAGACGTGGTGCTTGGCCAGCTCGGCCCGCTGCTCCTTGATCAGGACGGCGCGGGTGCGGAAGTCCGGGTCCTCGTTGGCCTGGTACTTCTCCTGGACGGCCTTGACCGACTCGGCCTCGATGCGGGCCTGGGCGGGGTCGTACACGCCGCAGGGCAGGTCACAGTGGGCGCTGACCCGGACCTTCGGGGCGAACAGGCGGGAAAGCATGTTCAGTCCTTCCTCGTGATCGTCTTCTCAGGTGCGAGATTACTCGGTGCGGGAAGGCTTTTCTCGGGCGCCCCGGGGGTCTTAGGGCAAAAGTCCGGCACCGGGTCGGGACTGATGGAGGATGGTCCGTGAGGGTCGGACGGGGGCAGCAGCGGGAGGTACGGATGCCGGAGCGGGTGCGCGGGCCGGAGCGGGGCGCGGGCGACGGCGCGGAGTCGGTGCGCGGCGGGCCGCTGCGGGCGCTGGGGTTGGCCGAGGTCTACAACCCGTCGATGGTGCCGACGCTCAGGCCCGGTGACCAGCTCGTGGTCCGGTACGGGGCGGAGGTGCGCCCCGGTGACGTGGTCGTGCTGCGGCACCCGTTCCGGCAGGACCTGCTGATCGTCAAGCGGGCGGTCGAGCGGCGGGACGGCGGCTGGTGGGTGCGCGGCGACAATCCGTTCGTGGAGAACGACAGCCGGGAGTTCGGGACGGTCCCCGACGAGCTGGTGATCGCCCGGGCCTGGCTGCGGGTGCGGCCGCCGCGTGGACTTCAGCGCTCGCCGCGCGCGGTGCTCGACTGGGGCGCCTGGGCGCTGTCGGCGGTGCGGCCGCTCTCCCGGCGCTTGCGGGCGCGGTAGGCGGCGACGTTGGAGCGGGTGGCGCAGCGGTCGGAGCAGTAGCGCCGGGACCGGTTGGTCGAGGTGTCCAGATAGGCGTTGCGGCAGGGCCTGGCCTCGCAGATGCCCAGCCGGTCCACGCCGAGCTCGGTGAGGTGGAACGCCAGGCCCATGCAGGCGGTCGCGGTGTAGCCGGCGGTGGCGTTGGCGGCGTGGTCGGCGATGTGCAGGTGCCACTTGGGGCGGCCGTCGTCGTCCCGGAACTCGTGGCCGGAGATCTGCGGGCTGACCGGGAACTCCATCATCAGCGCGTTGAGCAGGTCCACCGCGCGCACCTCGTCGCCGCCGTCGGCGGCCTCGAAGACCGCGCGCAGTCGGGAGCGGACCGCCCGAAGCCGGGTCACATCGCTCTCGGTGGCCCGCCGGGCGGCCTGCTGGGCGACGCCGAAGAGTTCGCGGACCGCCTCGACCGAGGTGAGGCTGTCCCCGCCGCGCTCGGGCTGCTCGGTGTTGACCAGCCGCACGGCATAGTCCGAGTAATAGGCCAGTTCCACTTGTAGTCCTTACGGGACGGCGTCTAAGGTGCAAGCACCCAGGCGTAATGGGTGTTGTCAGTACGAGGGTATTACGTACCGGAGGGGTGGCAATGACCGAGACCGTGCTCGACGGCGACTGGCAGGCGTGGCAGGACAGTTGGGACCGCCAGCAGGAGTGGTACATGCCGGACCGCGAGGAGCGGTTCCGGGTGATGCTGGACATGGTCGAGGCGCTGGTGGGGCCGGAGCCCCGGGTGCTCGACCTGGCGTGCGGCACCGGCAGCATCTCCGACCGGCTGCTGAAGCGGTTCCCCAAGGCCGAGAGCGTCGGCGTCGACCTGGACCCGGCGCTGCTGGCGATCGCCGAGGGGTACTTCGCCGACGAGCCGCGAATCCGCTTCGTCCGGGCCGACCTCAAGGACCCGCAGTGGCCCGCGGGGCTGCCCCACGACTCCTACGACGCGGTGCTCACCGCCACCGCGCTGCACTGGCTGCACGCGCCCGAACTCCGTACGCTCTACGGGCGGTTGGGCGGCCTGGTCCGGGACGGCGGGGTGTTCCTCAACGCCGACCACATGCCCGACGAGGAGACCCCGCGGATCAACGCCGCCGAGCGGGAGTTCCGGCACGCCCGGATGGCGCGCGCCAAGGCGGCCGGCGCGGTCGACTGGGCCGAGTGGTGGCGGCGGGCCGCCGCCACCCCGCACCTGGCCGGGCCGACCGCCGAGCGCTTCGCGATCTACGGCGAGCACGCGGACGGCGAGACGCCCCCGCTGCGCTGGCACGCCGAGGCGCTGCGCGCGGCCGGGTTTTCCGAGGTGCGCCCGGTGTGGGCCTCGCCGACCGACAGCCTCGTGCTGGCGCTGAAGTAGCCCGCGGCGCCGCGCGGGCACCCGGCGCGGCGGGCGGGACCGCGCGGGTCCCGCCCACCGCGCCGCGGCCGGGCCCGTCAGAGCACCTTGGACAGGAACGACTGGGTCCGTTCGTGCCGGGGGTTGGTGAGCACCTCGCGCGGGTGGCCGGATTCGACGACCACGCCGTCGTCCATGAAGACCAGCGAGTCGCCGACCTCGCGGGCGAAGCCCATCTCGTGGGTGACCACGACCATCGTCATGCCGTCGGCCGCCAGGTCCTTCATCACGTCCAGCACGTCGCCGACCAGCTCCGGGTCGAGGGCCGAGGTCGGCTCGTCGAAGAGCATCAGCTTGGGCTCCATGGCCAACGCCCGGGCGATCGCCACCCGTTGCTGCTGGCCGCCGGAGAGCTGCGAGGGGTAGTTGCCGGCCTTGTCGGCCAGCCCCACCCGGTCCAGCAGCTTGACCGCCCGCTCCCGCGCGGACGCCTTGGCCTCGCCCTTGACCTGGACCGGCGCCTCCATGACGTTCTCCACCGCGGTCATGTGCGGGAAGAGGTTGAAGCGCTGGAAGACCATCCCGATGTCCCGCCGACGGGCGGCGACCTCGCGGTCGCGCAGCTCGTAGAGCTTGCCGTGGTGCTCGCGGTAGCCGACCAGTTCGCCGTCGACCGACAGCCGGCCGGCGTTGACCTTCTCCAGGTGGTTGATGCACCGCAGGAACGTGGACTTGCCGGAGCCGGAGGGGCCTATCAGGCAGAACACCTCCCGGGGCGCCACCTCCAGGTCGATCCCCTTGAGGATGTGGGCGTTGCCGAAGGACTTGTGGACGCCCTCGGCCTTGACCATCGGGACGGCCGCCTTGCCGGAGCCGGTGATCGAGGTCCTGCTCGTGGGCTTGCTCATGCCGCACCTCCGGCGCGGTTCGGGCCGGCCAGCTTCGCCTTGAGGCGCTGGAACGGGGTGGGCGGAAGCTGGCGGCTGGAGCCGCGGGCGTAGTAGCGCTCCAGGTAGTACTGGCCGACGCTGAGCACCGTCGTGGCGATCAGGTACCAGGCGGCGGCCAGGATCAGCATCTCGACCACCACGCCGGAGTCCCGGCCGACGTTCTGCGCGGCCTGCAACAGGTCGTAGTACTGCACCGCGATGACCAGGGACGAGGTCTTGAGCATGTTGATGACCTCGTTGCCGGTCGGCGGCACGATCACCCGCATCGCCTGCGGCACGATGATCCGGCGCAGGGTCCTGCTGTGGCTCATGCCCAGCGCGTGCGCGGCCTCGGTCTGGCCCTCGTCGACGGCGTTCAGACCGGCCCGACAGATCTCGGCCATATATGCGGCCTCGTTGAGGCCGAGGCCGAGCAGCGCGCACAGGAACGGGGTCATGAAGTCCGACCACTCGTCCTTGTAGATCGGCATGATGTCGATGTACTGGAAGACCAGGCCGAGGTTGAACCAGAGGAAGAGCTGGACGTAGACCGGGGTGCCGCGGAAGAACCAGATGTAGAACCACGCCACGGACGAGGTCACCGGGTTCTTGGACTGCCGCATGACCGCCAGGATCACGCCCAGCACGATGCCGATCACCATCGCCAGCAGCGTGATCCACAACGTGTTGCGCAGACCCTTGAGGATGTCCGCGTTGAACATGTACTCCGGTATCGCGCCCCAGTTGACCTTTCCGGAGGCGAAGGCCCGGACGAGCAGCGCCAGCAGCCCGATGACGACGAGCGCGGCGATCCAGCGGCCGTAGTGGCGGACGGGGATGGCTTTGATGGGCTCGGGCTGGGGCGGAGCGGCCGCCGGCGGCTCGGCCGGCTTGTCGACGTCGACTGACACAGGGCTGCCTTTCAGCGTGTGACGGGAGAGGCGTAACGGAGGACCGCGCGGACCGCGCCGGCTTCGGCGGGTCGAACGCCGGCCTCAGGAGCCGCCGTTGATCTTCACTTCCTTGACGCCGGCGTCCTTGACGTCCCACTTGGCCAGGACGGCGTCGTACGCGTGGTTCTTGATCGTCAGCTCCACGGCCGCCTTGATCGCGTCGCGCAGCTTCTCCTGCCCCTTGGGGACGGCGATGCCGTACGGGGCCGCCTTGAGCGGGGCGCCGCCGACCATCTGGAAGTCCTTGCCGCCGCCGGAGACCTTCACCGCGTAGGCCGCGACCGGGTAGTCGCTGGAGACCGCGTCGACCCCGCCGGTGCGCAACCGGGTCTGGGCCTCGGAGTCGTTGTCGAACGCCTCGATGGAGATCGGCTGTTGGCCGCCCGTCTCACAGGACTTGGACTTCTCCTTGGCGAGGTCGTGGGAGACGGTGCCGCGCTGCACGGCCAGCTTCTTGCCGCACATCGTCTCCCAGCCGTCGATGCCCTGGGTCTTGCCCTTCTGCGTGTAGAGCGAGACGCCGACGTTGAGGTAGTCCACGAAATCGACGCCCTCGCCGATCTTCTTGCCGGTGGTGGAGTCGACGCCCTGCTGACGGTCCTTGGTGTCCGTCATCGCCGACATCGCGATGTCGTAGCGCTGGGACTTCAGGCCGCCCATGAGGGTGTCGAAGGTGGCGTTGTTGAAATTGAGCTTGATGCCCAGTTCCTTGCCGATGGCGGCGGCGAGATCCGGATCGATGCCTTCCACCTTGCCGTTCGACCGGAACTCCACGGGCTTGTAGGTGATGTCCGAGCCGACCTGGAGCATCCCCTTGTCCTGGACGTCCTTGGGCAACTTGCTGAAAAGCGGGGCGTGCGGATTCCGGTTCTTCGCCGCCTCCCGCCGGGCCTGCGCCGCCTGGGTCTGGTCACCGCAGGCGCTGAGCAGCAGCAGCGATGCGGTGACCGTGGCTATCGCGGCAGCGGTTTTGACGGACCTGCCGGGCCTGCCGGCCGCCGCGCGACGGGTGGTGTCTGCGGTCATGCGGATCCTCCTGCGGATGGGTAACCGACGTGCCAGTGTGGGCAGCCGATGCGCTGGTGAGAAGGGGGTGGGCACACACCTTTGGGCACCTTTGGGCGTCGCGCCCTCGGTCGGTGACGGAATCTTGCCATCCGGACTCCGGTATTCGGACTGCCGTTCAGGTCAAAATCGCATAACGGACGGGCAATGGTCACTCCCGGCCTTCCCGCGCAAGGGAATCGGCTGCCCGCGGCGGATAGGGAGAGCGCCGACGAAGGGGCGATGTCTCGGAATACGGACGGGCCCCGAGGGCGTTCAGTGGTTTCGGGCATTCCGTCGCTATTGTCTGGGCCTTGTACCAGCAGGTAACGAATCTGACTCGTCGGCGTGCATGCCCGTCCGGTAGAAAGGGTCGTTACACCCCTCATCCGGGGCTCAGGGCGCGTGTGCGGCGCGCCCGGCGTCCGTACCTCCCCCCGCGCGGCGGCCATCCGCGGCGCAGGGCGCGGGCGCGGTGCCCGCCCACCCCCCAACCAGGGAGTGGCCACCCTCAACTGATTTACGACAAAGGGGTCTAAGAACAGTGGCAGCGGAGATCGTCAATCCTCGCAGCGATCGCGAGACCGGTGCGGGCGGCGCGGACGGCACGTCCGGCGAGCCCTTCGATCCGGCCTTCGCCCTGCACCGCGGCGGCAAGATGGCCATCCAGGCGACCGTGCCGGTCCGCGACCGGGACGACCTGTCCCTCGCGTACACGCCGGGCGTCGCCAAGGTGTGCAGCGCCATCGCCGAGCGGCCCGAGCTCGTGCACGACTACACCTGGAAGTCCCAGGTCGTCGCCGTCGTCACGGACGGCACGGCGGTGCTGGGCCTGGGCGACATCGGACCGGAAGCCTCCCTTCCCGTGATGGAGGGCAAGGCCATCCTCTTCAAGCAGTTCGGCGGTGTCGACGCGGTCCCGATCGCGCTCGCGACCACCGACACCGACGAGATCGTGGAGACCGTCGTCCGGCTCGCGCCGTCCTTCGGCGGCGTCAACCTGGAGGACATCTCGGCACCGCGGTGCTTCGAGATCGAGCGCAGGCTCCAGGAGCGGCTGGACATCCCGGTCTTCCACGACGACCAGCACGGCACCGCCGTGGTCACCCTGGCCGCCCTGCGCAACGCCGCCAAGCTCACCGAGCGCGAGCTCGGCGACCTGCGCGCGGTCATCTCGGGCGCCGGCGCGGCCGGTGTCGCCATCGCCAAGATCCTGATCAACGCGGGCATCGGCGACGTGGCCGTCTGCGACCGCAAGGGCGTGGTCTCGGCGGACCGGGAGGACCTCACCGACGTCAAGCGCGAGCTGGCCGGCTTCACCAACAAGGCCGGCCTGACCGGTTCGTTGGAGTCGGCGCTGGACGGCGCCGACGTCTTCATCGGGGTCTCCGGCGGCACGGTGCCGGAGGAGGCGGTGGCGAAGATGGCGAAGGACTCGCTGATCTTCGCGATGGCCAACCCCAACCCGGAGATCCACCCGGACGTCGCCCACAAGTACGCCGCCGTGGTCGCCACCGGGCGCAGCGACTTCCCGAACCAGATCAACAACGTGCTCGCCTTCCCCGGCATCTTCGCCGGCGCCATGCAGGTGCGCGCCGCGCAGATCACCGAGGGCATGAAGCTCGCCGCCGCCGACGCGCTGGCCGCCGTCGTCGCCGACGAGTTGAGCGCGGACAAGGTCATCCCCTCGCCGTTCGACGAGCGGGTCGCCCCGGCCGTCACCGCGGCCGTCGCGGCCGCCGCCCGCGCGGAGGGCGTGGCCCGGCGCTGACCGGTCCGCCGTGGACCGACCACCGGAAAACGGGCCGGGCCGGCACCCCTCGGGGGTGTCGGCCCGGCCCGTTCGCGTGGGGCGGCGCCGGCCGGAAACGGCCGCACGGATCCGGCCACCCGCGGGCACCCGCCGGGCGGTGCGTGTCACACCCGCGCCCGCTGTCGCGGGGACCGCCGGCGGCCTACTTTGGGATCATGTTTGCTGCCTACGCCGCCCGCATCGACCGCGATCAGCCGCTCTCCGGACTGGAATTGGGGGAGCGCCCGGCCCCCACCGCCCGCCCCGGCTGGACCACCGTCGACGTCAAGGCCGCCTCCCTCAACCACCACGACCTGTGGACGCTGCGCGGCGTCGGGATCACCGAGGAGTCGCTCCCGATGATCCTCGGCTGCGACGCCGCCGGCATCGACGAGCACGGCAACGAGGTCGTCCTGCACTCCGTCATCGGGCAGACCGGCCACGGCGTCGGCCCCGACGAGAAGCCCTCCATCCTCACCGAGCGCTACCAGGGCACCTTCGCCGAGCGGGTCACCGTGCCCGCCTGGAACGTCCTCCCCAAGCCCGCGGAGCTCTCGTTCGAGGAGGCGGCCTGCCTGCCCACCGCCTGGCTGACCGCGTACCGGATGCTGTTCACCAACGCCGGGGTCCGGCCCGGCGACAGCGTGCTGGTCCAGGGCGCCGGCGGCGGGGTGGCGACCGCCGCCATCGTGCTGGGCGCCGCCGCGGGCCTGCGGGTCTTCGCCACCAGCCGGGACGAGGCCAAGCGCAAGCGCGCCGTGGAACTGGGCGCCGAGGCGGCGTTCCCGACCGGTGAGCGGCTGCCCGGGCGGGTGGACGCGGTGATCGAGACGGTCGGCGCGGCCACCTGGTCGCACTCGATCAGGTCGCTGCGGCCCGGCGGCACCCTGGTCATCTCCGGTGCCACCAGCGGCTTCACGCCCAAGAGCGGCGAGCTGAACCGGATCTTCTTCCTGGAGCTGAAGGTCGTCGGCTCCACCATGGGCAGCAAGGAGGAACTGGCCGGGCTGCTCGACTTCTGCGCCGCCAAGGGCATCCGGCCGGTGATCGACTCGACGCTGCCGCTGGACCGGGCGCGCGAGGGCTTCGCGAAGATGGCGGAGGGGGAGCTCTTCGGGAAGGTCGTGTTGACGGTCTGAGCCGTCGGCACCGGAGCAGAGGGGGCGTCAGCCGCGTCCTGGTGGCGGGACGTTGACCAGGCTCCGGTGCGGCACATAGGCGGGCACGGCCGGTACGCCGGACGTGCCCGCGCTCGCGCCGTCCGCCGGTACCGCCGGGGCGGGAGCGACCCCGGGCAGCGCCTCGATCGCCGTCCGCAGCCGGGCCGGCGCGGCGCTGTCGGCAAACGCCCGCCAGGCCGAACGGTCCCGCCACTCGCCGAAGTTGAGCACCCGGCGGCCGTCCCGGGAGAGGTGGAGGTGCGCGCCGAGCAGCCCCGGGACGGGCTCCTCGGCCAGCATCCGGAGCACGGTGTCGGCGAGGGCGTGCTGGGCGTCCACCGTGGCGGTGGCGAACGCCGGGGTCACCACGAACTCCGGTGTCCGCGTGGCGCGTTCCGCGGCCACGTGGCTGCGGTGGTGGCGGTAACGGGTCAGGCCCGGGCGGCGGATGCCGGGGAGGGCCGCGTCGATGGGGGCGAGGGCGGCGGGGCGCCGGGTGCGCACCCACTCTTGGTGGGCCGCGTCGTCGGTCCACTGCGCGTAGGTGAGGACGTGGCCGCCGTCGGTGCTCAGGAAGGTGGTGAGCGCCAGCATCGCGGCCGGGCGGGGCTGCGCCTCCCAGGCATCCCACACCGCGTCGGCCGCCGGGCGTTGGAAGCGGGTGTCCGGTACCAGCCAGGCGCTGATCAGGGCGGTGCCGGCGTCGGGCCGTTGGACGTCCGGGAACGCGAGGGTCGGGGCGGGGTCGGTCGGGGACATGGCGGCTCCGTTCGGTTGGGGCGCTCCTGGGTACGGCACGAGCCTGATCCCTCAAGTGTGGTTGAGATCAAGGGGGTTGGGGCGTGGAGGGGTGTCTTTATGGAGGGGCCTGTCAACTGGGGTTGACATGCCTTGTCCGTCAACCTACGTTGACATCATGACCGAAGCAACGGATCTCGCCGCGCGGGCGAGCGACCCGGACCCGCGAGCCGGGCTGCGCGCCGTCGCCGCACTCCGCCGGCTGCTGGAGCAGTTGGAGGCCGTACAGGTGCGCAGCGCCCGCGCGAAGGGCTGGTCCTGGCAGGAGATCGCCGCCGAACTGGGGGTCAGTCGGCAGGCGGTCCACAAGAAGCACGGGAGGCGCTGATGTTCGAGAGGCTCACGGCCGGGGCGCGGGCGGTGGTGCGCGACGCCGGCGCGCACGCGGAGCGCACCGGCAGCGACACCATCGGCGAACCGGAGCTGCTGCTGGCGGTGTTGGACCGCCGAGGCACCCCGGCCGCCGCGGCACTCGACGGGCTCGGCGCGCCACGGGCGGCGCTCGCCGACGATCTGGCGGCGGACCGCCGGCGGGCCGGCCTCTCGGCGGTCGACGCGGCGGCGCTGGCCGGGCTCGGGATCGACGTCGAGGAGGTCATCGCGCGGGTGGAGGAGGCGCACGGCGCCGGGGCGTTGGCGGTCGGTGGCCGCCGGGGCGGGCGCGGCAGGCGGATCCGCCGGGCGTTCGCGCCGGAGGGCAAGGCGGTGCTGGAGCGCGCCCTGCGGATCGCGCTCGGCCGCGGCGACCGGCACATCGGCGACGAGCACCTGCTGTTGGCGCTCACCGCCCGCTCCGGACCGGCCGGGGCGGTGCTCGCCGGCCGCGGGGTGACGTACGAGGCGGTGGCGCGGACGCTGGCCCGGCCGCCCGCCGAACGCGCGGGCTGACGGCGGGACTTGGGGCGCCGGCGGCGGGCTCGGCGCCCGAAGGGGACGGACCAACGGCGGCCCCGGACCGGAGGGCGCACACGGGCGCCCGGCCACCGGGACCGCCGGCCCGCGCCTACGCCCCCGGGCCGCCGCCCGCGCCGGTGGCGTCGTCGTCGCCCGCACCGGGCCGGCGCAGCAGTGTGCCGATGTGGGCGGCGGCCGACGCCAGCCGGCGGTGGGACTCGGCGTACTGCTCCGCGGTGACGCCGTGGTCGCGGGCCGCGTCCCGCAGGTCGTCGCGGAAGCGGTCCAGCAGGCGGTCGAAGTCGCGGGCCGGATCGCCGCTGCCGGGCTCGGCGGCCCAGGCGGGCGCGGTGGGCTCCGGCGGTGCGGGCGCCGCCGCGGCCGGCCCGGCGGCCTCCTCCGAGGGCGCCGACTTTGGGGCCTCCTTGGTGAGATCGACCCGCTCGACGGTGACCCGCGGGCCGTCCGCGGTGCCGTCGCGCTCGCCGGCACCGGACGGGGCGCCCGTGAAGCGGCCGACCTCACGGGAGACCTCGGCCAGCGCCTCCTTCACCGCCGACGACCAGTCCCCGGTGCGCACCGCCCCCTGGGCCTGCTCCTGGACAGTGCGGATCACCCGCTGGACCTCCTCGCGGGCGAACACCTGGGCGTCCCGGGCCTGTTTGCGGGCCCGCTGGGCGTCCTGCTTGGCGCGCCGGCTCTCCTCCTTGGCCCGCCGGGCCTGCTCCTTCCACTCCTCCTTGGCGCGCCGGAACTCCTCCTTCGCCTGCCGCCAGGCGTCCTTGTCGCCGTACGCGCCGTCGAAGTAGTCCGAGGCTTCCGGGAACGGGCGCCCGCCCGGGGCCCCGCGACCGGCCTTGCCGCCGGCCTTCCCGTCGCCCTTCTGGCGGCCGGCGCGGGCCTGTTGGGCGGCCTCCTTGACCTCCCGGCGCAGATCGCGGGCCGAACCGCTGACGTCCTCGCGGATGTCGGAGGCGAGCGCCGCCACCGACTCCCGGATCTCCAGCTCCAGATCGGCCAGTTCACCGCCGCGGTCGGCGAGCTCGGCGCGGCCGGCGTCGGTGATGGAGTAGACCTTGCGACCGCCCTCGGTGGTGTGGGACACCAGGCCCTCGGCCTCCAGCTTGGCCAGCCGGGGGTAGACCGTGCCGGCGGACGGGGCGTAGAGCCCCTGGAAGCGCTCCTCCAGGAGGCGGATGATCTCGTAGCCGTGCCGCGGGGCCTCGTCGAGCAGCTTGAGGAGGTAGAGCCGCAGGCGGCCGTGGGCGAAGACGGGGGGCATGCTCAGAGCACCTTCTTCCCGGCGGGCGGGGTCGTGGGGGAGGGGCCTTCGCCCGGCGCGCCGGGCGGCGCGGCGCCGGCGGGACCGTCCGACTCCTCGTAGGCGGGGCGGCGCAGCAGGGCCAGGGCGCCGGAGACCGTGGTGGCCCGGAGCCGGCCGGTGCCGGCGCCCAGCGAGCCGGTGATCCGCTTGGCGCCCCACTGGCCGGTGACCCGGAGGTCGTCGAAGGCGTTGGTGACCGCGCCGGTGGTGGTGCCGGCGTCCACCTTGGCGTCGGCCGGGTCGGGCAGCCGGATGGCGATCTCGCCGGAGACCGTGGTCAGTTCGATCTCCGCGCCGGTCGCCGGATCCAGGTCCAGCACCATGTCGCCGCTGACGGACTCGGCGCGGACCGCGCCGCCGGTGCCCTCGACGACCGTCAGATCGCCCGAGACGGAGTGGAAGCGGAGGTCGCCGGTGAGCGCCTGGGCCTCGACGTTGCCGCCGACGGTGTCGGCGCGGACCGGGCCGGAGAGGCCGACGAGGGTGCCGTCCCCGTTGACCCCGCGCAGCTCCGTGGGACCGGAGATGCCGGAGACGACCGCGCCGGCGCCGACCACGCCGACCTCGACGCGGGTGGCGGCCGGCACCGTCACCGAGACCACCGCGCTGCGCTGCCAGCCCCTGCGGTCGAGGAATGTCAAGAAGCCCTTCCAGGGCAGGTCGTCGTAGCCGACGGAGAGGGTGCCGTCCTCGTGGGAGACCGACACCGGCGGGCCGTCGACCGCGGAGACCTCCAGGCGGGCCGGGCCGTCCTCGGTGGTGCCGACGACGTTGACGGTGCCGCCCACCAGGCGCACCGTCAGCGTCCGGACGGGCTCGGCGAACTCCAGCGTGCGCGGCCCGGAGACCGACCACTCGGACTGGGCTGACATACCTGGCCTCCCCTGGGTAGGCGGACAACGCAACATATCGCGTCTTCGCTAGACACGATATATCGCAGTCCGGGAGAGTCAAGCGGGCCCAACCCCGACCTTGCCCTGATACGCCCCTTCCGTTCCCCTAGGTGACGGCCCTCTGCGCCTACGCCCCCACGCCCTGCTCGGCTACGTCCTACTCGTCGTCTTCGTCGTCTTCGTCGTCCAGCCGGGCCAGCCAGGTGGCCAGCCGCTCCACCGGCACCTCGAAGTCCGGGTTGAGGTCGACGAAGGTCCGGAGCTGATCGGCCACCCACCCGAGGGTGACCTCCTCCTCGCCGCGCCGGTTCTCCAGCTCCTCGATGCCGCGGTCGGTGAAATACACGTGCTCTCCAGCAGGTCAAAGGGACATTGCGGCCAGGATAGGCAGCCGCGCGGACCGCCCGTGCCGCGGGCCGCCGGCATCCGCGCCGGGCCCGGACAGCCCGAAGGGCCCGCCCCACCTGGGTGGGAACGGGCCCTTCGGGGCCGTGGTCACGGACTAGACGCTCACGCGTCGAAGACCTCCGCCATGAGCTGGGCCTGCTCGGCCTGGTGCCGCTTGGCGGAACCGACCGCCGGCGAGGAGCCGTGCGGCCGCGAGATGCGGCGCAGGCGCTCACCGTGCGGGACGTCGGCGCCGACCGCCAGGTCCAGGTGGTCGATCAGGTTGAGGCCGAGGAACGGCCAGGCACCCTGGTTCGCCGGCTCCTCCTGCGCCCACAGGTACTTCTCGGCGTTCGGGAACTTGGCGATCTCCGCCTGGAGTTCCTTGCCGGGCAGCGGGTACAGCCGCTCGATCCGGACCAGGGCGGTGTCGTTCGCGCCGCGCTTGGTCCGCTCCTCCTCCAGGTCGTAGTAGACCTTGCCGGAGCAGAAGACGACCTTGCGGACGTCCTCGGGCTTGACCGTGCTGTCGCCGATGACCGGACGGAAGCCGCCGGTGGTGAACTCCTCCGCCTTCGACGCCGCCGCCTTCAGACGCAGCATCGACTTCGGGGTGAAGACGACCAGCGGCTTGTGGTGCGGGTTGTGCACCTGCCAGCGCAGCAGGTGGAAGTAGTTCGACGGCAGCGTCGGCATCGCGACGGTCATGTTGTTCTGCGCGCAGAGCTGGAGGAAGCGCTCGATCCGGGCCGAGGAGTGGTCCGGGCCCTGGCCCTCGTAGCCGTGCGGCAGCAGCAGGGTGACGCCGGAGGTCTGGCCCCACTTCTGCTCCGCGGACGAGATGAACTCGTCGACGACGGTCTGCGCACCGTTGGCGAAGTCGCCGAACTGCGCCTCCCACATCACCAGCGCGTCCGGACGGGCCAGCGAGTAGCCGTACTCGAAGCCCATCGCCGCGTACTCGCTGAGCAGCGAGTCGTAGACGTTGAACCGCGCCTGGTCCTCGGACAGGTACAGCAGCGGGGTGTAGTCGTTGCCGGTCTCCCGGTCGATCAGCACCGCGTGGCGCTGGCCGAACGTGCCGCGGCGGGAGTCCTGGCCGGCGAGCCGGACCGGGGTGCCCTCCATCAGCAGCGAACCGATGGCCAGGGTCTCGCCCATGCCCCAGTCGATCGTGCCCTCTTCGACCATCGTCGCCCGGCGCTGGAGCTGCGGCAGCAGGCGCGGGTGGACGGTGATGTTCTCAGGGATGTTGACCTGGGACTCGGCGATCCGCTTGACGACCTCCTGGGAGACCGCGGTGTCCACGTGGACCGGGAACTCCGCCTGCGGCTGCGGGACTTCCACCGCACCGGGCGCCGTGGTGGCGTCGCGGACCTCGGTGAAGACCTTCTCCAGCTGGCCCTGGAAGTCCTGGAGCGCCTGCTCCGCCTCTTCGAGGGTGATGTCGCCCCGGCCGATCAGCGACTCGGTGTAGAGCTTGCGCACCGAGCGCTTCTTGTCGATCAGGTCGTACATCAGCGGCTGGGTGAAGGCCGGGTTGTCCAGCTCGTTGTGGCCGCGGCGGCGGTAGCAGATGAGGTCGATGACCACGTCCTTGTTGAACGCCTGGCGGAACTCGAAGGCGAGCCGGGCGACCCGGACGACGGCCTCGGGGTCGTCGCCGTTGACGTGGAAGATCGGCGCCTCGATCATGCGGGCCACGTCCGTGGCGTACATGGAGGAGCGCGACGACTCCGGGGCGGCGGTGAAGCCGACCTGGTTGTTGATGACGACGTGCACCGTGCCGCCGGTGCGGTAGCCGCGCAGCTGCGACATGTTCAGCGTCTCGGCGACCACGCCCTGGCCGGCGAACGCCGCGTCACCGTGCAACTGGATCGGCAGGACCGTGAAGTCCGTGCCCCCCTTGTTGATGATGTCCTGCTTGGCGCGGGCGACACCCTCGACGACCGGGTCGACGGCCTCCAGGTGGGAGGGGTTGGCGGTCAGCGAGACCTTGATCTGCTCGCCGTCCAGGCCGGTGAAGGTGCCCTCGGCGCCCAGGTGGTACTTCACGTCGCCGGAGCCGTGCATCGACTTCGGGTCGAGGTTGCCCTCGAACTCGCGGAAGAGCTGCGCGTAGGACTTGCCGACGATGTTGGCGAGCACGTTGAGCCGGCCGCGGTGGGCCATGCCGATGACGGCCTCGTCCAGCCGCGCCTCGGCCGCGGAGTCGATGACCGCGTCCAGCAGCGGGATGACCGACTCGCCGCCCTCCAGCGAGAACCGCTTCTGGCCGACGTACTTGGTCTGCAGGAACGTCTCGAACGCCTCGGCGGAGTTCAGCCGGCGCAGGATGCGCAGCTGCTCGTCGCGCTCGGGCGACTTGTGCGGGCGCTCGACCCGGTCCTGGATCCACTTGCGCTGCTTGGGGTCCTGGATGTGCATGAACTCGATGCCGGTGGTGCGGCAGTACGAGTCACGCAGCACGCCGAGGATGTCGCGCAGCTTCATCATGGACTTGCCGGCGAAGCCGCCGACCGCGAACTCCCGCTCCAGGTCCCACAGGGTGAGGCCGTGCTCGGTGATGTCCAGGTCGGGGTGCTTGCGCTGGTGGTACTCCAGCGGGTCGGTGTCGGCCATGACGTGGCCGCGGACCCGGTAGGAGTGGATCAGCTCGAAGACCCGGGCGGCCTTGGTGACGTCGTCGTCGTGCGAGGCGTCGATGTCCCGCATCCAACGGATCGGCTCGTAGGGGATCCGCAGCGACTTGAAGATGTCGTCGTAGAAGTCGTTCTCGCCGAGCATGAGCTGGCTCATGACCCGCAGGAACTCGCCGGAGGCGGCGCCCTGGATCACCCGGTGGTCATAGGTGCTGGTCAGCGTCATGACCTTGGAGACGCCCAGCTTGTTCAGGGCGTCCTGCGAGGTGCCCTGGAACTCGGCCGGGTAGTCCATCGAACCGACGCCCATGATCATGGACTGGCCGGGCATCAGGCGCGGCACGGAGTGGACGGTGCCGATGCCGCCGGGGTTCGTCAGCGACGCGGTGACCCCGGTGAAGTCGTCCATCGTGAGCTTGTTGTCCCGGGCCCGGCGGACGATGTCCTCGTACGCCTGCCAGAACTCGAAGAAGCTCAGCGTCTCGGCCTTCTTGATGGCCGCGACGACCAGTTGGCGCTCGCCCTTCGCCTTGACCAGGTCGATGGCCAGGCCGAGGTTGATGTGCGGCGGCTTGACCAGCGTCGGCTTGCCGTCCTTCTCCGCGAAGGAGCAGTTCATCGACGGCATGGCCTTGAGGGCCTGCACCATCGCGTACCCGATGAGGTGCGTGAAGGAGACCTTCCCGCCGCGGGCGCGCTTGAGGTGGTTGTTGATGACGATGCGGTTGTCGAACAGCAGCTTCACCGGGACCGCGCGGACGGACGTGGCCGTCGGCAGCTCCAGGGACGCGCTCATGTTCTTCGCAACGGCGGCCGACGGGCCGCGCAGGGTGACGAACTCGGGACCCGCGGGGGCCTCGCCGGTGGGCGCGCTCTTCGCCGGGGCGGCCTTCGCCGCGGGCTTCGCGGGAGCGGCCTTGGCCGGCGCGGGCGCAGCGGCGGCGGCCGGCTTGGCCGGGGCGGCGGGCCGCACCGGGGCGGCCGGCTGGGCGGGGGGCTTCGGCCCGTCCGCGGCGGGGGCCGCCGGGGCAGGTGCCGACGGAGCCGGGGCCGCCGGAGCAGCGCCTGCTGCCGGCGGGTTCGGCGCGGTGGCACCGCCCGGCTTGTAGTCGGCGAAGAAGTCCCACCAGGCTCGGTCTACCGAGTTCGGGTCCTGGAGGTACTGCTGGTAGATCTCGTCGACGAGCCACTCGTTGGAACCGAACGCCGCAGCGGGATTCTTCCGCTGCTCTTCCTGTTCGGTCGAGACACTCGCACTGTTGGGGGACTGTAGCGACACGGCGGCAACCGCCCTCTTCCGCTTCCTAAGGTGGTGGACAGCGGGAATAAAGGCTACGCCTCTTGTGACCTTTGGTGCAGTCCGGGAGGGTCACTCGTCGCGCACGTCACATTCACCGAAGGGTTTCAGGGCCTTACTTGGCGGGAAACACACGGGGTTTGCCCGCGTGCGGGTAGCGCGCATCGCCGTAGCACCCCGGAAATCAGTGCTCCCACCACCGACCCTACGTCAGCCGACGTCAACCCCGGGATGACGTGAACCCCGGAAGAGTGACTCGGATCCGGCAACCCCGGGGTGACTCGGCCACCCCGATCCGGCCGCCGTGCAGGTCCACCGCCCAGCGCGCGATCGCCAGGCCCAGCCCCGTCCCGCCGTCGGTGCCCGGGCCGGAGGTGCCGGGGCCGCCGCGGTTGAACCGCTCGAAGACCCGGTAGCGCTCCGACTCCGGGATGCCGGGGCCCTCGTCCTGGACCTCCAGCACCAGGCTCTCCGGCCCGTCGCCGCGGCGGGCCCGCACGGTGACCCGGCCGTGCCGCGGGCTGTGCTTGATCGCGTTGTCGATGAGGTTGGCGACGACCTGGTGGAGCCGCTCGGCGTCGGCGTACGCGGTCAGCTCCGGCGGGGAGACGTCGAGGTGGAGGTGGACGTCGGCGCGGGCGTGGGTGCCGGAGCCGGTGACGCCGGAGAGGGTGGAGGCGCCGCGGCTCATGTTGGCCTCCTTGAGCACTCCGGACAGGTACGGCCAGACCTCGAAGCGCCGGGCGTGCAGCGGGACCACGCCGTTGTCCAGACGGGACAGGTCCAGCAGGTGCTCCACCAGGCGGCCCAGGCGTTCGGTCTGCTTCAGGGCCGTGCGCATGGTGTCCGAGTCCGGCTCGCAGACGCCGTCGACGACGTTCTCCAGCACCGCGCGCAGCGCCGCGATGGGGGTGCGCAACTCGTGCGAGACGTTGGCGACGAGTTCCTTGCGGTGGGTGTCGACCGCCTCCAGGTCGGCGGCCATGCGGTTGAAGGCGTCGGCCAGGTCGCCGAACTCGTCGCGGCGGCCGGCGCGCACCCGGCGGGTGTAGTCGCCGTGCGCCATCGCCCTGGTCACCTCGGTCATCTCGCCGAGCGGGGCGGTCAGGCCGGTGGCCACGAACTGGGTGATCAACAGCGAGGCGATGATCGAGAAGACCGTGATCACCCGCAGCTCGGTCGCCGAGTGCATCGCCACGAACACCAGGAGTGTGGTGATGATCACCGAGACGATCACCAGCGCGCCGAGCGCGGCCTTGACGGAGCGGTAGGGGTCCAGCGGCCGCAACGCCTCCCAGAACCGGTCCCACAGGTCCCGTGCGCGCGGCCGCCACCGAAGCGTCATGCCGGCGGGGTCTCCAGGGCGTACCCGACGCCGTGGACCGTGCGGATGCGCTCGGCGCCGATCTTGCGGCGCAGCGCCTTGATGTGGCTGTCGACCGTGCGCGTGCCGGAGGCGTCCGCCCAGTCCCAGACCTCGGCCAGCAACTGCTCGCGGGAGAGCACCGCGCGCGGGGTGTTCGCCAGGCAGACCAGCAGGTCGAACTCGGTGGGGGTGAGGTGGACGTCGGCGCCGCGCACCCGGACCCGGCGCTGGGCGTGGTCGATCTCCAGCTCGCCGAGCCGCAGGATGCCGCTGCGCGGGGTGTGCGCGGCCAGCGCGGCCCGCTCGACCCGGCGCAGCAGCACGTGCACCCGGGCGGCCAGTTCCCGCATGGAGAACGGCTTGGTCATGTAGTCGTCGGCGCCGACGCCGAGGCCGACCAGCATGTCGGTCTCGTCGTCCCGGGCGGTGAGCATCATCACCGGCACCGGGCGCTGCGCCTGCACCCGGCGGCACACCTCCAGGCCGTCGAAGCCCGGCAGCATCACGTCGAGGACGAGCAGATCGGGCTGCCACGCCTCGGCGGTGTCCACCGCCGCCGGGCCGTCGGTGGCCGTCTGCACCTGGAAGCCCTCGGCGCGCAGCCGGGCCGCGATGGCGTCGACGATCGTCGGATCGTCCTCCACGACCAGCACCCGGCGCTGGGCGCCCGGCGTGGCCGCGGTGGTGCCGCCCTGGGTTGTCTGAGTCTGGTCCATCGCCCGCCCCTGCATGTGCCCTTGCGTGGTCGCGTCTTGCCTGCGTGGTCGCGTCTTGTCGCGTCGTGCTGGGCAGCAGCGTAAGGGCATGATGTGACAGTCGGCTACGCGCCCTACGCGCACCGGAGCGCCAGGTGGACAACGTCCGGGACGCCTCGGGCAACCGGGATCTCTTCGGTCCGTACGCCCCCGAATCCGGCGTTTTCCAGCGCCCGTTCGAACGCCGGGGACGGCCGGGCCGACCACACCGCGAGCACCCCGCCGTCGGTCAGCGCGGCGCGGCAGGCGGCCAGTCCGGCGGGGGAGTAGAGGGCGTCGTTGTCGTCGGTGACGGTCCAGTCGGGGCCGTTGTCGATGTCCAAGCACAGGGCGTCGTAAGGGCGTTGGGCGGCGTCGGTACGCAGGTGGGCCAGCAGGTCGGCGTGCAGGACCGCGGTGCGCGGGTCGGCCAGCGCCGGCCCGGAGACCGTGGCCAGCGGGCCGGCGCGGTGCCAGTCGATCACCGCCGCCTCCCGCTCGGCGACCGCGATCCGGCCCCAGCGCGGCTCGGCGGCCGCCCGGGCCAGCGAGAAGCCCACGCCCAGCCCGCCGATCAGCACCGCGGGGCGGGGTCGGTCCGGCGGCAGCGCGGCGAGCGCCGCGTCGACCAGCAGCCGCTCCGAACGCCCGTCGGAGGTGTCCATCAGGAAGCAGCCGTTGGCGATGATCTCGTAGACCGGACCGCCCTCCCCGGGGGCCGCCCCGACCGGGTCGCGCTGCCGGAGCACCACCTCCCCGTGGGGGCCCTCGCGACGGTCCAGGGTGCGTACGGCCGGCTCGGCGCCGGCGTGCGGATGCCAGGGGTGAACGGGAGCCATGCGGCCATCTTTAGCAACGTCCCCTCTAGCCGGTCCACCGACGGCGGGCGGCGCCGCCGGGCGGGGGCGGGGCAACGCCGGTGCACCGCACGGGGGTTGCCGGCCGTGACGGATATCACTCACATAGCTGACTCATGGGTTGGCCGGGCACAGTGGGTCGCGAACGGAGCGCGGGGGCGGGGAGAGGACCTGGGATGACGAGTGTGGCGGAGCCGGTCGGCGGCGCCCGGGTCGGCGACGGGGTGGACCCGGCCGCGGCCGGCCCCGGCGGCGCGGCCCCGGTGCTGCTCGCCGGTGTGCCCCGCCAGCGCGGGGAGGCGGCCGCGGCCGTCCCCGACCCGGTGGACGCCCCGGCCCGCCGCCCCCGGCAGGCCCTGCGTCCCTGGCGGCTGCTCCCCACCCCCACCGGCACCCCCTTCACCTTCTGCTACGCGCTGCTGCTCCTGGCCACCTCGTTCTACGCCGACCACGGCAACCCCTCGGAGGTCGCCGCGCTGCTCCAGGGCTCCAGTACGGACGTGACCCACCTCGCGCAGGCGCCGCTGCTGGTGCTGGTCGCCAGCGCGCTGTGGATAGCCGGCGGGGTGACCTCCGGGTTCGCGCTCGTCTTCCTGTTCGTGGTGACCGCCCTGGAGCGGCGGATCGGCGGGGTGCGCACCGCGGTGGTGTTCTTCGGCGGCCATGCGCTGGCCACCCTCGCCACCGAGATGCCGGTGGGCTTCTCGGTCGCCGCCGGGTCGCTGCCGGACAGCTCGCTGCACCGCCTCGACTACGGGATCAGCTTCGGCGTGATGACCTGTATCGGGGCGCTGGCCGGGCTGTTGCCCGCCTGGGCGCGCTGGCCCCTGGTGGCCGCGGCCGGCTACCAGGCGGTGGCCGGGCTGCTCAACTCGTCGGACCCGATGACCGATTGGGGCCATCTGCTCTCGCTCGTCCTGGGCCTGACCGCCTGGCCGCTGCTGTGGCACTGGCGGGCGCAGCGCTCCGGGCCCGCCCCGCTGCTGGGCGACCTGGGCCACCCGGCGCTGCGGGCGCCCCGGACGCCCTGACCCCGACCCGTCCGCCGACGGCGCCGATCCCGGAGAATGGGGCCTCTCGCGGGCGCCGCAACGGAAGAGCGACCGCCGGCCGCAGGAGCTTGAGAACGTGTCGCACGAGCGCCGCCCCGCCCAGGACCGCGCGTCCACCCCGCCGCAGGCCCCGGAGGCCGACCGGCTGCCGCTGCTCTCCGACTGCGGGAGCTGCTTCGGGCTGTGCTGCGTGGCGCTGCCGTTCGCCCGGTCCGCGGACTTCGCGCTGGACAAGGAGGCCGGGCGGCCGTGCCCCAACCTGGCGACCGACTTCCGCTGCGGCATCCACCGGGACCTGCGGCAGCGCGGCTTCTCCGGCTGCACGGTCTTCGAGTGCTTCGGCGCCGGGCAGAAGGTCTCCCAGGTCACCTTCGAGGGGCGGGACTGGCGGAGCGCGCCCGAGGCCGCCCGGCCGATGTTCGACGCGTTCGCCGTGATGCGCCAACTCCACGAGCTGCTCTGGTACCTCACGGAGGCGGTGGCGCTGCCCGCGGCCCACCCGGTGCGGGAGGAGCTGCGCTCCGCCCTGGAGAAGACCGAGCGGCTGACCCTGGGGACCGCCGAGGAGCTGGCCGCGGTGGACGTGGCCGGGCACCGCGGCGAGGTCAACGTCCTGCTGCTGCGGGTCAGCGAGGCGGTCCGGGCGAAGGTGCCGGGCCGTAAGAAGGAGCGGCGGGGCGCGGACCTGATGGGGGCCCGGCTGAAGGGCGCCGACCTGCGGGGCGCCAACCTCCGCGGCGCGTATCTGATCGCCGCCGACCTGCGGGACGCGGACCTGCGGAGCGCGGACATGATCGGCGCCGACCTCCGGGACGCCGATCTGCGCGGCGCCGACCTCACCGACGGCCTCTTCCTGACGCAGGCCCAGATGAACGCCGCCCGGGGCGATGCGCGCACCCGGCTGCCGCGGGGGCTGCACCGCCCCGCCCACTGGTAGCGGCACCCCTCCCGCAGGGCCCATGCGCCCTGCCCCGTCACCGAGTTGCCCCACGCCGATCGCTCACAGCGAACAGATGGCGGGGAACAACCGTCGGCTCCCCGGCATTGAGTGGGTAAAGCTCAACTTGCTTGCCGAAGGGGAGATCATGACTGCTGAGCCGGCGTCCACACCGCTCACCCTGCCCGTGCTGCCCCTCGACGACGAGGTCGTCCTGCCCGGCATGGTGGTGCCCCTGGACCTGTCCGACGCCGAGGTGCGCGCCGCGGTGGAGGCCGCCCAGGCCGCCGCCCCGTCGGGCACCAAGCCGCGGGTGCTGCTGGTGCCGCGGATCGACGGGACGTACGCGGCGATCGGCACGCTCGGGCGGATCGAGCAGGTCGGCCGGTTGTCCGACGGCGACCCGGGCGCCCTGATCCGGGGCCTGGGCCGGGTGCGGATCGGCTCCGGCACCACCGGGCCGGGCGCCGCGCTCTGGGTCGAGGGCACCACCGTCGAGGAGCAGGCCCCCGAGCCCCCGCCGGGCGCGGTCGCCGAACTCGTCACGGAATACAAGGCGTTGGCCACGAGCTGGCTGCGCAAGCGCGGCGCCTGGCAGGTCGTCGACCGGGTCACCGGCATCGACGACGTCCCCACGCTCGCCGACAACGCCGGCTACCTGCCCTTCCTCGCCGTCGAGCAGAAGCTCCAACTCCTGGAGACCGCCGACCCGGTGGCCCGCCTGAAGTACGCCATCGAGGTCCTGCGCTCCCACCTGGCCGAGCAGGACGTCGCCGAGTCCATCGCCAAGGACGTCCAGGAGGGCGTCGACAAACAGCAGCGGGAGTTCCTGCTGCGGCGCCAACTGGAGGCGGTCCGCAAGGAACTGGCCCAGCTCAACGGCGACCCGGAGGACGAGGGCGACGACTACCGCGCCCGGGTCGAGGGCGCCGACCTGCCGGAGGAGGTGCGCAAGGCCGCCCTCAAGGAGGTCGACAAGCTGGAGCGGGCCAGCGACCAGAGCCCCGAGGGCAGTTGGATCCGCACCTGGCTGGACACCGTCCTGGAGCTGCCCTGGAACGAGCGCACCGAGGACGCCTACGACATCGCCGGCGCCAAGGCCGTGCTGGATGCCGACCACGCCGGACTGGAGGACGTCAAGGAGCGGATCACCGAGTACCTGGCGGTCCGCAAGCGGCGGTCCGAGCGCGGGCTCGGGCTCGTCGGGGGGCGGTCCAAGGGGGCGTCGCGCAGCGATTCCGGCCGGGGCGGTGGCGGGCGACGGGCGGGCGGCGCCGTGCTGGCGCTCGTCGGGCCGCCCGGGGTCGGCAAGACCTCGCTCGGCGAGTCCGTGGCGCGCGCCATGGGGCGGAAGTTCGTCCGGGTCGCGCTCGGCGGCGTCCGGGACGAGGCGGAGATCCGCGGCCACCGGCGCACCTACGTCGGCGCGCTCCCCGGCCGGATCGTGCGGGCCGTCAAGGAGGCCGGCTCGATGAACCCGGTCGTCCTCCTGGACGAGATCGACAAGGTGGGCTCCGACTACCGGGGCGACCCGGCCGCCGCCCTGCTGGAGGTGCTGGACCCGGCGCAGAACCACACCTTCCGGGACCACTACCTGGAGGTCGAACTGGACCTGTCCGACGTGGTGTTCCTGGCCACCGCCAACGTCCTGGAGGCGATCCCGGAGCCGCTGCTGGACCGGATGGAGCTGGTCCGGCTCGACGGCTACACCGAGGACGAGAAGGTCGTCATCGCCCGCGACCACCTGGTGCCGCGCCAACTGGAGCGCGCCGGGCTGGCGGCGGACGAGGTCACCGTCGAGGACGCCGCGCTGCGCCGGCTGGCCGGCGAGTACACCCGCGAGGCCGGCGTGCGGAACCTGGAGCGGTCGATCGCCCGGCTGCTGCGCAAGGTGGCCGCCCAGCACGAACTGGGCGAGCGGAAGCTGCCGTTCACCGTCGGCGCCGACCAGCTGCGGTCGCTCATCGGGCGCCCGCACCACACCCCGGAGTCGGCGCAGGACCCCGCCGAGCGGCGGACCGCGGTGCCCGGCGTGGTCACCGGCCTCGCGGTCACCGGGGCCGGCGGCGACGTGCTCTACGTGGAGGCGTCGCTGGCCGATCCGGAGACCGGCGCCTCCGGGCTCCAGTTGACCGGTCAGCTCGGCGACGTGATGAAGGAGTCGGCGCACATCGCGCTGTCCTTCCTGCGCTCGCACGGCGCCGAACTGGAGCTCCCGGTGGGTGACTTGAAGGAGCGCGGCGTCCATCTGCACGTCCCGGCCGGCGCCGTCCCCAAGGACGGGCCCAGCGCGGGCATCACGATGACCACCGCGCTGGCCTCGCTGCTGTCGGGTCGCCAGGTCCGCCCGGACGTCGCGATGACCGGCGAGGTCTCGCTGACCGGGCGGGTGCTGCCGATCGGCGGCGTCAAGCAGAAGCTGCTGGCGGCGCACCGCGCCGGCATCGCCACCGTGATCATCCCCAAGCGCAACGAGCCCGACCTGGACGACGTCCCGGCCGAGATCCTCGAAGCGCTGGAGGTGCACCCGGTCGCGGACGTGCGGCAGGTGCTGGAACTGGCCCTGACGCCGGCCGGGAACGGGGAGCGGCCCGAGGTCCCGGTGGCGGCGTAGGAGCCGGGCGACGGTGCGGCGGAGGCCGGCCCGTCCCCCTGCGCGGGAGGACGGGCCGGCCCGCCGTGCGGTCAGCCGTCGGCCAGCGCCTGGAGGCGGTCGTACGCCCCGTTGAAGCGGTTGTGGTCACCGACCGTCGGGCCGGTCGAGGTGTACTGCCAGATGGTGTGGAAGCCCCAGCCGGCCGGGAGTTCGCCGACCGAGGAGCCGTAGCGCGGGACCCACAGCGGGTTGCTGCTCCCGAACGCGGCGGAGTTGCCGGTGCACTGCTTCCACCAGTTGGTGGAGGTGTAGAGCACCGCGTCCCGCCCGGTGCGCGCCTTGTAGGTGGCGAACCAGTCCTTCATCCAGTTCACCAGCCCCGCGGCGCTCAGCCCGTAACAGGTGGCGCCGTAGGGGTTGTACTCCATGTCCAGTGCGCCGGGCAGGGTCTTGCCGTCCTTGGACCAACCGCCGCCGTGGGCGACGAAGTAGGTGGCCTGGGCGGCGCCGCTGGAGGTGTCGGGCGTCGCGAAGTGGTAGGCGCCGCGGATCATGCCGGAGTTGTAGGAGCCGTTGTACTGCTGGGCGAAGGAGGGGTTGGTGTAGCTGGTCGACTCCGTGGCCTTGACGTAGGCGAACTTCACGCCGGCGGCCCACAGCGTCGGCCAGGCGACGCTGCCGTTGTGGCTGCTGACGTCGACGCCCTCGACGGACGCGGTCAGCGAGGGCGGCGGCAGCACGCCGCCCTTGCCGCCCTCGTGCTTGGCGATCTGGGAGCCGGCCCAGTCCTGTTCGGGGTGGGAGGGCTCGGGGGCGCGCCGGGCGGCCGCGGCGCCGGCCGTGCCGGGCAGGCCGACGAGGAGGGAGACGGTCGTGAGCAGGATCCCGGCCACGGCCGCGCGGGAGCGCGCGGGGCGGTGGGTGGGGGAGCCGGATCTGAGCACGGGCATTACGTGCCTCCATAGATCTCGGTGGATCTCGGTGGATCCCGGTCCGATGGGGGAAATCCGATGGAGCAGACGTGACCTTTTGAGGGGGAGGTATCGGCGCCACGCTTGGTGTGGCCATGCCAGAACTGACGATACGCGCGTAGACCCCCGTGGTAAAAGGGGTGCGCGGACCGCCGTTGGTCCCATCCTGCGAAATACTGTCCCAACTGCGGTTCCGCCGGGCCGGGAAGGAAATCTCCCGGCGGCGGGAAACGCGGGAGAGTGCACCGGGGGAACATCGGGGAAGCACCGGGGGAATTGCTGGACATGAGGGACGACGCGGGAAAGGGCGCTGACGTGCAGGACACCGGAGCCGGCGGTACCACGGCGGAGGGCGAGCCGATGGGCGTGGACCCCGCGTTCCTGGCGCTGGAACGCGAATTGGCGGTCTTCCTGCGGCGGGCCCGGGCCTCCTCCGGCGAGCTCTCGCGCGAGGTCCACCCCGATCTGGAGGCGGCCGCCTACGGGTTGCTGGTGCGGCTCGCCGACGCGGGGGCGCAGCGGGCCACCGACCTCGCGGCGTTCTTCGGGGTCGGGAAGGCGACGATAAGCCGTCAACTGCACGCGCTGGAGCGGCTGGGGCTGGTGGCGCGGGCGCCCGATCCGGCCGATGGGCGGGCGGTGTTGGTGCGGATCACCGAGGAGGGGCGGGAGCGGTTCAACCGCGTGCGGACCGCGCGGCGGGCGCGGTATGCGTGCAATCTCGCGTCGTGGGATCGGGCGGAGGTCGCGGAGTTGGCGCGGCTGTTGCATCGGTTGAACGCGGAGCAGGAGGGCGAGGAGGGCTAGCCCCTCCCCTCCGGGGTTCGCCTCCGTTGCCCGTGGTGGCGGGGCCGGGGGGTTCCGGGGCGAATTCCAGCCTCGTGGTGGGGCGTTCCCGCTCACGTTGTCGCGTGGATCACTGCCGCGTCGTCGTGGGGCTTGCCGCGGGGGTGGGTGGTGGAGCGGGGGTCGGCGTTCTCCAGGGTGCGGACGCGGTCGATGAGGGCCTGGGGGCCGGCCGTTGCTACCAGGGCGGCGCATTCGGCCCAGGTGCCGGCACGGAAGACGTCCACCCAGCGGGTGGCGCCGTCGGTCAGTGCGGTCAGGGAGCGGACCTCGGCGCGCGGGGCGGTGCCGGTGAGGGCGCGGGTGGCTACGGCAGGGTCGGCGGCGGCGGTGAAGAAGCCGTCCTCGGCGTTCCGGAGCGCCTCCACGGCGCGGACGTACTCCCGGGCCGCGGCGGCGCGTTCGGCCGAGTCGCGGGGGAGGGCCCGGACCGCGGCGCGCTGCGCGCGGACCGCCGGCGGCAGGGTGTCGAGCCGGGTGTCGCGCACGGGACGCACCGAGCCGTCCGCCTCCGCCACGAGCAGTACGGAATCGGACAACACCAGGTGTTCCACGGTGTCCGGGGACCAGCGGGCGGCGACCACCGTCGCCTGCGGCGTGCGGGGGTGAGAAAGGTCACAGGTTTCGCGGTGGGTGTCGGCCGTTTTGGCCAGGGCCGCGGCCAGCACCTCAGTGAGCGTCATGTCGCGGCGTGAAACCGACAGTTCGAGCATTGCGCCCCCCAGGCGCGCGGTGAACCACGGCACGGAATGGACGCAGCCGTCGTCCCCCTCCGGCGGGGTCACCCCGTCCAGCAGCACCAGGGCGCCGCCCTCCCCGGAGGCAGGCAGGGCGACCGATGCGTAGTCCTCGTTGGGGCGTTGGGGATCGCCCGGCTCCGTGGCGAGTGCGATGCGCATGACGGAAAGTCTGCCGGAGGTGGCCGGAACGCAGCGGTGGCCGGACGGTGTGGCGGGCCGGGTGAGTAAAGGTGGGCCGGGGCCGGTTGGCGGCCCGGGGGTCGGCTGCGGGCGGGCATCCTTCCAGGACCGGCACGCATCTCCAAACCCGCTTTGGGGTTGCGCGGGGTTGCGGCCGAAACTGATGTGGCGCGGAAGTTGATGGTCAAACTGCGATTGTTGTTCACTCGTTCAGGTGGCCGGAGATGTGTTGCCGAGCCACTGCGCGGCGCCGGTGGAATGGTCGTTTCCCGGATCAACCGGGGTGGTCAGGACGTTCGTCGCGACGCGCAGAGCCGGGCTGTTCCCCTTCGCGGGATTGTGCGCTGCCGCGTTCTTCGCGCAGATCCGACCCGCGAGCGGTGAGCGAGCCGGGTCCGCGACGCCAACACGGCGTGGGCAGGCGAGACAGGAATGCGAGCAGCGGTGCGGAAGAAGCGGCTTCGGGGCGGCGCAGGGAAGCCGGGGTCACCGGCCGGATCGGTCTCGGTACCGGGATCCGGTACGGGACCGGGCGCGGCAGGCGACGGCACGGACGGCTCGGGACGGCGTCCCGCGCGGGTCCGCAACCGGCTCGTGGGGGCCGTGGCCGTGGTCGCCGTCGCGGTGCTGGGGGCCGGCGCCCCGGCAGTGTTGACCGCTGCCGACAACGCCAACGGCAGTCAACAACTGGTCGATCTCGCCGGGGTGAACGCGAAGGCCATCACCCTCGCGCACTCCCTCGCCGACGAGCGCGACGCGATGACCGCGTACGTCGCCGGCGGGCGCACCGGCCGCAACGTCAGCCAGCCGCCCACCGGGTCCCAACGCGCCCAGATCGACCGGCAGATCGACGATCTGCGCGGCCAGGCCCACGGCGACTCCGCCGCGTTCGCCGCCGCCGACAAGCTCCTCAAGCAACTGCCGGACACCCGGCAGAAGGCGCTCGCCGGGTCCGCCACCGCCGACCAGGTCTACGACTCCTACAGCGAGGTCGTGCAGGCGCTCGGCGGGATCAGCGACGACATCGCCCGGGGCCTGCCCGCCCGGGCCGACGGCGGCGCCGCCGACACCCGCGCGCTGCCCGCCCTCGGCCGGGCCGTCGACCAGGCCGCCGGCGCCCGGGCGCTGCTGCTCGCCGGCCTCAAGGCCGGCGGCAGCCAACCCCGGTTGACCGCCGCCGCGCAGGTCGCCCACGTCCGCACGCAGGGCGCGCTGGGCGACTTCAACCAGGCCGCGAGCCAGCAGGCCCGGGACCGCTACCAGCGCACCGTCAACGGCAGCGACGTCGACACCGCCGAGCGCTATCTGACCAAGCTCACCGACCGGCCGTATCTGGACGCCACCGACACGGCGTTCAGCCGGAGCCGGGTGGAGGCGGCCCTGACCGCCCGGGTCGGGCTGATGCGGGGCGTCGAATCGGCCCTGGCCACCGCCGAGATCCAGCGCCTGGGCCAGCTCCGCGACGACGACGTGACGGACCTGGAGATCGCCGTCGGGCTGGAGGGCCTCTGCCTGCTGGTGGCCGTCGGCACCGGCATCTGGGCCGCCCGCACCCTGACCCAGCCGCTGGCCGCGCTGCGGATCGGCGCCAAGCGGCTGGCGGCCGACCCCGGCCACGAGGAACCGCTCAACTACAAGGGCCGCAACGACGAGTTCGCGGCCACCGTCCGGTCGGTCAACGCGCTGCACGCCCAGGTCGCCGAGACCGCCCGGCGCACCGCCGAACTGGAGGGCGAGCGCAAGCGGTTGGTCGGCGGCCGGCAGCGGCTGGTCGCCGAGCGGGAGGTCCTCCAGGAGCAGGCGGAGGCGCTCAAGGAGGAGGCGGCCGCGCTCACCGAGCGGCTGGCGGTGCTGCGCACCGGCGTCCACGGCCGGTTCGTCAACCTCTCGCTGCGCACCGTCGGTCTGGTGGAGCGCCAACTCGGCGTCATCGAGTCGCTGGAGGAGTCCGAGCAGGACCCGGAGCGGCTGGAGACCCTCTTCAAGCTGGACCACTACGCCGCGCGGATGCGCCGCAACAGCGAGAACCTGCTCGTCCTGGCCGGCGCCGAACAGCACGGCAGCAGCCACTCGGGGCCGGTGCCGCTGCTGGACACGCTGCGCGCCGCGGTCAGCGAGATCGAGCGCTACGAGCGGGTGCGGATCGCCTCGCTGCCGCCGCACGCCCAGGTCGCCGGGTTCGCCTCCGACGACATCAGCCACCTGGTCGCCGAACTCCTGGAGAACGCCACCGCGTTCTCCCCGCCGGACGCCCATGTCGAGCTCTCCGGCTGGGTGTTGGAGGGCGGCGAGCTGATGCTCTCCGTCGAGGACGAGGGCATCGGGATGACCGCCGACCGGCTGGCGGAGGTCAACGAGCGGCTCGCGGACGCCGAGTCCGCCTCGACGTCCGAGACCGTGGACGAGGCGCTGGGCCTCGGCCTGTACGTGGTGGTCCGGCTGGCCGCCCGGCACGGGGTGCGGGTCCAGCTCCGGGACCGGAAGCAGGGCGGGGTCACCGCCGTCGTCGTGCTGCCCGGCTCGATCCTGCCGAACCGGCCGGGGCCGGGACCGGTGCCCCAGGGCGCGGCGGCGGGCACCGGTGGGCCGACCCTCCCGGGCTCGATCGCCGAGGCCAACTCCAACACCCTCCAGACGCGGACGCATCGGCTCGACCCGGCCGGCCCGCCGGCCCCCGCGGAGCCGGCGGCCCCGGCCCCCGCACCGACCCCGACCCCGGCGCCCGCACCCGCCCCGGCGGCGCAGGCCGCGCCGGAGCCGGCTGCCCAGGAGCCGGCCGCCCGGCGCGGTCTGGCCGGCGACCCGTTCGTCGCCGCGGCCGAGCGCGCCATCGACGCGGCGGGGCTGGGCACTTCGGCCCAGGCCCCGGCGGAGCAGCCGCCGTCGGGCCCGCCGGCCGCACCCTCCGTACCGGCCCAGTCGAAGGCCGCGCCGGAACCCGTCGCGCCCGAGCCCGCCGCCCCGGCACCCGAACTGAGCCCGTACGGCCCGCAGTCGGCCGGCCCGTACGCCTCCGCCGGAAACGCCGCCGGGATCCCGGGCAACGCCACCGGCGAGCACACCCGCCCCGGGGAGGCCGCGCCGCAGGGCGCGTCCCCGGCCGAGGGCGCCCCGGGCGTCCCGGCGCCCGGGAAGGGCCGGCACGCCGCCCCGGCGCCGGCCACCGCCGACCCGTACGCCATCGGGCCGGACCAGCACGCCCGCCCCGTCCAGGGCGGGGAGCCCGCCGGAGCACCGGAGCCCACCGCGGCCCCGGACCCGGCGTCCCAGAGGGAGACGCCACAGGCGGCACCCGGCGCGGCCGGGCCGCCGCGCCGGACCGCCACCGGGCTGCCCAAGCGCACGCCCAAGAACGTGGCGCAGAAGAAGGCGCCCACCGCTCCCCGGCGGACGGGCGCCGCCAACGCCGAGGCGCTGCGCCGCCGGCTCGGCGGCTTCCAGCAGGGGGCACGAGACGGCCGGCGCGACGTCGCCGCCGAGATCGCGGAACGTACCGCGGAGCAGACCATCCCACAGACGGACACCGACGGAGCGGGGGCCCCGGGAGACAGCCGGATCGGCGAGGAGGCACGCGAGTGATGGCGCAAGCGCCCACTGCTTACGGACACGGACTGAGCACCCAGGCACGCAATCTGCACTGGCTGCTCGGGAATCTGGTCGACGAGGTCCCCGGCGTCCGCTCCGTCGCGGTCGTCTCCTCCGACGGTCTGCTGCTGCTCTCCTCCGACCCCGAGCGGGTCGGGGTCACCGCCGGCCACGGCGGCGAGCAGGACGGTCCGCGCGGCTCCAGCGCCGACCTCGCCACCATCGTGTCCGGCCTCGGCAGCCTCACCAACGGGGCGGCCAAGCTGATGGACGGCGGCACCGTCAAGCAGACGATGGTCGCGATGGACGAGGGCAGCCTCTTCGTCATGTCGGTCAGCGACGGCTCGCTGCTCGGGGTGCACGCCACCCCGGACTGCGACATGAGCGTCGTCGCCTACCACATGGCCCTGTTCGTCGGCCGGGCCGGCCATGTCCTCACCCCCGAACTCCGCACCGAACTCCGCAAGTCGATGGAGAACGTCCAGTGAGCAGTAGCCCGAAACTCCCCGTGCGCGGCGGGGAACGCAAACCCGCACGGGTCCGCCCGTATTCGCTCACCGGTGGTCGGACGCGCTTCGGCCACGTGTTGCTCGTCGAGACGTTCGTGGCGGCGCTGGACGCCCCCGAGGAGCGGCGCGAGCTGACCTCCGGCGGCTGGGGGGACCGCGTGATGCCGGAGATGCGCGCGATCGTCGAGCTGTGCCGGCGGATGCGCTCGGTCGCGGAGATCTCCGCGCTCCTCAAGATGCCGCTGGGTGTGGTCCGCGTCCTGCTCAGCGACCTCGCCGACCAGGGAAAGATTCGCGTCTACGGCACCGGGCACGGCACCGGCCGGCCCGACCGCGCGCTGCTCGAAAGGGTGCTGAGTGGACTTCACAGGCTCTGACACGATAGCGGCCGGCACGGGGCCGGCCGCCGGCTCCACGGCACCGGCCGCCCCGGCCACCGCCGCCGACGCGGGGCTGCAGAGCTGGCAGACGGACCGTTCGCAGGCGCCGATCGCCACCAAGATCGTGGTGGCGGGCGGCTTCGGCGTCGGCAAGACCACCTTCGTCGGGTCGGTCTCGGAGATCACCCCGCTCCAGACCGAGGCGGTGATGACCGAGGCCAGCGAGGCGACCGACGACCTGACCGCGACGCCGGAGAAGACCACGACCACGGTCGCCATGGACTTCGGCCGGATCACCCTCGACCAGGAACTGGTGCTGTACCTCTTCGGCACCCCCGGCCAGCAGCGCTTCTGGTTCATGTGGGACGACCTGGTGCGCGGCGCGATCGGCGCGATCGTGATGGCGGACACCCGGCGGCTGGAGGACTGCTTCCCGGCGCTGGACTACTTCGAGAGCTGCGGGCTGCCGTACATCGTCGCGGTCAACCACTTCGAGGGGACCGAGCTGTACGACGTGGCGGACGTCCGGGACGCGCTGACCGTCCCGCCGGAGGTGCCGGTCGTGGTGATGGACGCCCGGCGCCGGTCCACGGTCATCCAGGCGCTGCTCGGCCTGGTCGGCCACGCGCTGGACGTCACGCCCGAGTAGCCTCCGCCCTCCGCCACCCCCCTCCCCCCGAACCGCAGGAACGAAAGAAGCGCCGCCATGCGGAAGATACTCATCGTTGGAGCCGGCCAGTCCGGTCTCCAACTCGCCCTCGGCCTCCAGACGCAGGGCTACGACGTCACCCTGATGTCCAACCGCACCGCCGACGAGATACGCTCCGGCCGGGTCATGTCGACGCAGTGCATGTTCCACACCGCCCTCCAGCACGAGCGCGACCTGGCGGTCAACTTCTGGGAGGGCCAGGCCCCGCGGATCGAGGGCCTGGGCGTCTCGGTCGCCGCCCCCGGCAGCCACGCCGAGCCCGGCGGCAGCCAGCGCGCCATCGACTGGGTCGGCAAGCTGGACGGCTACGCCCAGTCCGTCGACCAGCGGGTCAAGATGGCCGGCTGGATGGAGACCTTCGCGCAGCGCGGCGGCCAACTGGTCATCCACGGCGCGGCAGTTTCCGACCTGGACTTCTTCGCGCGGCGCTACGACCTGACGCTGGTCTCCGCCGGCAAGGGCGAACTGGTCTCGATGTTCGGCCGGGACGCCGCCCGCTCGCCCTACGACACCCCGCAGCGCGCCCTGGCCGTCGCCTATGTGCACGGCATGGGCCCGCGCCCGGAGCACCCGGAGTTCGACGCGGTGCGCTGCAACCTCGTGCCCGGCGTCGGCGAACTGTTCGTGATGCCGACCTTCACCGTCAGCGGCCGGGCCGACATCCTCTTCTGGGAGGGCGTCCCGGGCGGCCCGGTGGACGCCTTCCAGGGCGTGCGGGACCCGAGGGAACACCTGGCCCTCACGCTGGAGCTGATGGAAACGTTCCTGCCGTGGGAGTACGCCCGCAGCGCCGGCGTCGAACTGACCGACGCCAACGGCACGTTGGCCGGCCGCTACGCCCCGACCGTCCGCAACCCGATCGGCCGGCTGCCCTCCGGTGGCCTGGTGCTGGGCGTCGCGGACGTGGTCGTGGCCAACGACCCCATCACCGGCCAGGGCTCCAACTCCGCCGCCAAGTGCGCCGCTTCCTACCTCTCGTCCATCGTCGAGCGCGGGGATCGCCCGTTCGACGGCGCGTGGATGCAGGCCACCTTCGACCGCTACTGGGAGACCGCCCAGCACGTCACGAAGTGGACCAACGCGATGCTGGCCCCGCCGCCGGAGCACGTGCTGAACCTCATCGGCGCCGCCGGCCAGCTCCAGCCGGTCGCCGACCGGTTCGCCAACGGCTTCAACAACCCGGCCGACTTCGAGAACTTCTTCTTCGAGCCGGAGAAGACCGCCGCCTATCTGGCGTCGCTGACCGGAGCCTGACGGGCTTCTGACCAGGATTCTTAGGGTCGTTGTTGGCCGTTACTGGTCGTCGTCGGCCCTTGCCGGACGGCCCAGAGACGGCCCGGCGGGGTCGCTAACGTTAGCGGCCCGGCTAGCGCCAAGTGGGCCCGCAGACCTGCGTGTTAGTGGTTAGCGGGCCTGTTCTGTTGGTGAGCGTGCGCGTCGCCAAGGGCGACCCACTGGGGCCTGTCGAGGCGCTATCGCTAACCCTTTGGATTTAGAGGACGCCCTTCGGGCGGCGTCCTTCAGCGCCTACGCGCTGGGTGGGCCGGCCCCGTCGGCGGGGTGCTAGACCTAGCAGGTGTTCTTGCTAGGTCTAGCACCCCCGCTAGCAGCTCATAGGGCATCTGATCAGGCATCTAGCGTCTAGCAGTGGGATGCGGCGGAGCCTGGAATTCGAGGGTGGGGGTGGCCCGGCCTGATGCTGGAGGCGCTAGGACCCGCCGCGCGCGGACTGGCAGGAAGCCAGCCCCAGTTGTCGTCGTCTCGCCGGAGCCAACTCTGACTGTGCTCATGTAGCGGAAACTTTTTGAATTTGCCCGGCTCACCCGGCTCACCCGGCTCAACCGCAGGTCAGGGGTGTGATCGAGAGTCGGGGTTGCCCGGCTCAAACCCGGCTCAAGCCCGGCTCAGCCCGGCTCAACGCACCGCTGGACACCGCCGGCGCGGGTGGTCTCTTCCGCTCGTGCCGGCAAGGGGGCTGGCTCCCAGGAGTCGCCGTTCGACCCGCACCACGGCCGGCTGCGGGCGCTGAAGGACGCCGCCCGAAGGGCGTCCGCTTGTCCGTGGTGGCGACTTGCACCACGGCCGAGCAGCACCACGGGCGAAGGCAGGTACGCGAAGACGCCACCGAGCGCGGCGCAGAGTAGTTGCCGACTGGTGGAGGCGAGTGGTGGAGGTGCCGGAATCTGATGGAGAACTCCATCAGGGGGTCCATCACCCGCCTCCATCGCCCTTCATCTGCGACAACGCCGCGTTGATGGACCTGGTGGACCTGGTGGAGGCGCCTCTCCAACCGGGCCCCACAAGCTCCAACCGGGCCCCACAAGCCTGGTTTCGGGTCCTGCGGTCCCTCTTGTAGCTTGCCCGCTGCCGGCCGCGCCGGCGGTGTCCAGCGGTGTGTTGAGCCGGGCTTGAGCCGGGCTTGAGCCGGGCAACCTCGACTCTCGATCACACCCCTGACCTGCGGGTGAGCCGGGTGAGCCGGGTGAGCCGGGCAAATTCAAAAAGTTTCCGCTACATGAGCCCATGGCTGCGAGCCGCTGGGCTCAGCGCGGAAGGCACTCGCTGAGAGCTGGTGCTCCGTCCACGAACCCGTGGTCCGTTGGCCGCGTCGCACGCTGAGCGAGCCAGCCCGAGACGCGCGGGCCTCCGTTGATGGCGGAGCCTTCACGGACAGTGCGGACGTGTTCGAAGCCCTGGCCAAGGTAGTAGCGCTGAAGTGCCTCGTTGGTCGTCCAGGCGTCGAGTCGAAGCCACTTCGCGGAACAGCGGAAGGCCCTGTCGCCTGCCCAATCGAGTAGGCGCCCACCGAGATTCTGGCCCGCATGCGTGCGGGCCACTGTGAGCTTGTTGACGAACAGTGAGGGCTCGCTCAGCTCCTGATCAGTCCACAGCCCGTCCTCGGCTTCGGGCGTGAGCGTGATCGTGGCTGCGATCGCCTCCCTGTCGTGCACCATGAAGACGGTGCCAGCCTCTATCGTGGCCAGGAGCCGGTCTGCCGGGTAAGGACGCTTCCACTGGTCGGTGCCGAGCGCGCTGAGCCAAGCTGCTGCCTCCGTCCGGAAAGCGAGCAGCTTGGGCAGGTCGCTCGGCTCAGCAAGGGTGATTTTCACTGAGGCTCGTCCTCATTCCTGGCGGAAAGGTCGCCAATCTCGTAGTTCATGCGGTTAAGGTCTCCGCGGAACGTCGTCACAGTGCACCGCACGGGCCGTTCGGCGGAGTACCCCGTGCGGGTCCAGAGCAGCACTGGAACGCCTGCTCCGAGGTCAAGCAGGCGGGATTCGTCAGGCGTTGGCATGCGGGTGGCGATTTCGTCGTAGTACCCGATTTGCTCGATGCCGAGCTTGGTCAGATAGCGAGTTGTCCCCTCCGCGATATCGCCGGGTTCGGCGAGCCGCGGCGCCTTAGACACCAGCCACTCCGGGTAGTGCGTGGCCTGCGTCGACCATGGCACGTCGTCCACGAACCGATGGCAGAAGCGCAGCACCGATGTGGTACCCGCCTCGACCTTGAGACGTTCTGCTACGTACTCGGGAGCGATAGCCACTTCGACGCGGAAGGTCTGGTGCGGTCGACGGCCGGCGTTCGTCACGTCCGTGCTGTAAGCGTCACCGGTCTGCGGGAAGGTCAGGTTCTCGAAGCGAGAGGCGTTGAGCTCGAACACTTCGTGCTTGCGCACCTCGTATCCGAGCCCCTGACTCGAAGAGATCAAACCTTCGCTCACCAGGAGCTTCAGCCCCGCACGGACTGTGTTTCTCGAGGCCTCGAACCGAGCCTCAAGGTCGCTCTCTGACGGGAGTCGGGCTCCCGGTGGATAGGTGCAGTCAACGATGTCACGGCGGAGGACCTCGGCCACCTGCTGGTACTTCGGCTGCTTGCTCATACCCCCATCATGACGCACTCGGTCAACTTGTTGGTACATGACGCTTGACGCATCACGTTCCGTCGGTGCAGCATCACTGCATCAGCTTGTTCCTACAAGTTGAGCAGGTGGCCTCATGAGCCTGAGGGGTCTCGCCTGCGCCCACAAGAACGCCCCGGCAGTGAAGCTCACCGGGGCTCAAACAGGGAGCGGCCACCTACCGCCAAGCAGAACAACCGCTCCCCGACCCGAAAGGGGTGCCTCCATCATGCCTGGAACCATCGCGGAACGGACGACCAGCCGGCGTCGAGTAGGGGAGATCGAGCCGCTGACGGCGGAGCAGTCGGATCGGCTGGCCTCCCTGTACGAGGAGTACGGGCGGCGCATGATGCGCTTCGCCTACTCCCAGATCACCTCTTGGGGGCCGCAGGGTTCGGCCGCGTGGACGCTCGCGGAGGACATCAGCCAAAAGGTATGGATGCAGATCGCCCGAGAGGGCGGGAAGGGCGCGCTGCTGGGTGGCGAGCCGCTGACGGCGGACTCGCCGCAGGCGCTGCTGTTCTGGTGGGTGAGGCAGGAAGTCATCTGCCACTTCGGCCGGCGCTCGTCGGGGGAGCGGCTGGTGGACTGGTCGGACACGGTGACGTGCAACGAGCTGTGCTCGCTGATGCCGAGCGGGTGCGCCATGGTCGAGCTTCCCGCCTACCTCGCCGAGATGGTCGACGAGCTGCCGGAGGAGGAGCGTGAGGCACTGCTCCTGATGCTGGACGGCCATGACCCGCGGGTCATGGCCGAACGTCTCGGTTGCAGCGCTTCGACCGCTGAACGGCGAGCCAACGCGGCCGTGGTGCTGCTCCAGATCGACCACCCGGAGCTCTCGGGTGAACCGGTGGCCCTGGAGTCGCTCCCCGACTGGGAGCAGCGCGCGCTGGCAGAGCTGCACCTGGCACGGCGCGAGGCACTGCTGCGGCTGGAGTCCGTAACGCGGCAGGCCCTTCTACTCAAGCACCTCGGGCTGGGCAAGAAGGAGATCGGCAAGCGGCTTGGCCTCTCCTATGACGCGGCGTCGTCCGTGACTCGTTGCGTCTCTGCCCTGCGGGCTCCTGGCGCTCAGGCTGCGCCGAAGCGCCAGGTCGGCCGGCGGCGTGCGCCCTCGAAGTTCGCCCAGGTCGCTGATGCACTGCGCGAGGACATTCGTAGCCTGCGGCCCGGTGACCGGCTGCCGACGCGGAAGGCGCTCATGGGGCGCTTCGGGGTCGGCAGCCGCACCATCGACAACGCCTGGGCCGTACTCCGCGGTGAGGGGCTGATCGAGCCCAACGGCATCTACGGCTACACCGTCGCTCGCTCTCAGACCGACATGGAGCAGGCGGCATGAGCTACCCCCGGCCGCACCTGAACGCGGCCCGTCGCCGGGCGAGGAAGCGCGCCCTCGCCCGGCGGGACGGCCGCCACTGCACCTACTGCGGAGCGCTGTTCGCCGCCGACCTGCGGGACGCTTCGATCGATCACGTCGTGCCGATCTCCCTGTTCCGCACCTGGCGCACGGAGAACCTGGTACTGGCCTGTCGGCCGTGCAACGAGGCGAAGGCCGATCGGCTGCCGCTGTCGATCGCGCTGCTGCTGTGCGCCCAGTGGGCTGGCCGCCGGGCCGTACAGCCCTTGGGCGTAAAGGGAAGCGGGCACGCGGACGCCGTTCATGAACAGCCGATCGACACCGTTCACGAGCGGTCGGGTGGGGCTGTTCGTGAACGGTCGGGTGAACGCGTCGGTCGATCGATCGGGGAGGTGTTCACGCCCGATTGGTCGTTGCTGGCCCGACTGGCTGTGCGGGCGGAGCGGGGCCTGTCCGGATCGCTGTCCGGACAGGTCCGGACCGTGTCCGGGCCGCTCGCCACGCCCCAACGGTCGATGGCTGACCTGCCCGTACGGCTCGATCGGGAAGCCGATCGATCGAGCCTGGAACGGACGGTGATTCGACGCCCGACGGCGTACCGATCGACGCCCGCCGAACCGACCTCGGCGCCCGTCGATCGAGCGGGGGTGGGCTGTTCATGAACTGCTTCTGGGAGGACCCCGTCGCCTTATGGGCGGAGGCCCAAGCCGTTCACCTCGCGGGCGACTACCCCGCCTATGGCAGCCCCCAGTGGTCCGCCCTGCCGCCGGACAGCCCGGCCCGGTTCGCGGCCGTGCTGGAGGCAGCGGAGCTGTGGCGCCGCCAGGTCGCCGAACAGGCCCGGCTGGACGCGCTCTTGGACACCGACCCGGACCGCTGGTTCCGGGAGGTCACCGCCGACGCCAACGAGGAGGCCCGCCGCACGGCCCGGCGCCTGCGACTGTCCCGTTCGCTGAGCGCTGCCGAGCTCGCCGCGCGGCGGCGCCCGAAGCCCCCGCACCCGGTGCGGGCCACGCCGGGGTGGCCGCCGGTCCGCATCCCCGGACGGCCGGGCTGGTGGCGCCACTGCATCAACGGCGTTCAGACCGACCTGCCCTATCGCACCGCTGCACCTGAAAGGAGGGACGCCGCGTGAACGGCTTCCAGAACAGCGAAGAAGTACCTCCGCCGACGAACCCCATGGCCGTGGCCCGTCATCTGTCCCCGTACTGGCTGCGCGATGGCGTCCTGACGCTGCGGCACTGGCGCGGCACCTGGATGCGCTGGGAGGACAACGCCTGGCGCGAGATGGACGGCGAGGAGCTTCGGGCGTGGCTCTACAAGCGTCTGGAGCACGCCACGTTCACGGTCCGCACGCCCAAGGGCGAGCAGGAGGGCCGGGATTGGGCGCCGACGGCGCGGAAGGTCGCGGACCTGACGCAGGCCACCACCGCCGTAACCCACCTCTCGCCGCGCGTCGATCCGCCGGCGTGGATCGATGAGGACGGAGCCACGGGGCGGGATGACGGTCCGATGGTGGCGTGCACCAATGGCCTTCTGCGGGTGGCCGATCGGACGCTGCTGGACCTGACACCGCAGTTCTTCAACCTGGTGTCGGTGCCGTTCGACTACGACCCGGACGCCACCGCCCCCACCTGGACTGCCTTCCTGAACAAGGCGTGGCCGGACGATCCGCAGTCGATCGAGGCTCTTCAGGAGTGGTTCGGGTACGTGCTGTCCGGCCGGACCGACCAGCAGAAGATTCTCCTCATCATCGGCCCGACCAGGTCCGGGAAGGGCACCATCGCGCGGGCCCTGTCCACGCTGGTGGGCGAAGGGAACATGGCCGGGCCGACGTTGGCCAGCATGTCCACGAACTTCGGCCTCTCCCCGCTGCTGGGCAAGTCGTTGGGCCTGATCTCCGATGCCCGCCTGGACGGCCGCGACAGCAGCAAGGTGGTGGAGCGGTTGCTGTCCATCAGTGGGGAAGACCCGATCGACATCGACCGGAAGTTCAAGCAGCCGTGGACCGGCAAGCTGCCCACCCGGCTGATGATCCTGTCCAACGTGTTGCCGAACTTCGGTGACAGCAGCGGCGTGATCGCCAACCGGTTCGTGGTGCTGCGTATGGAGGTGTCCTGGCTCGGCAAGGAAGACCCCGCCCTCGGCGACAAGTTGGACGCTGAGATGCCCGGCATCCTCAACTGGGCGCTGGATGGCCTCGATCGGCTCCAGCGCGCCGGTCGCATGACCCAACCGGCTTCGTCCCGGGAGGAGATCACGGCCATGCAGGATACCGCCTCACCCACCAGTGCCTTCTTGCGAGAACGCTGCGAGACCGGCCCGGAGTGCACGGTGGGCGTGGATCTGCTGTGGTCGGCCTGGCAGGAGTGGGCCTTGGACAGCGGCGTACCGGCCGGGTCGAAAGCCCTGTTCGGCAGGAACCTCCTCTCTGTCGTGCCGCAGTTGCGCCGCAGCAGGCCCCGTGGGCTCGACGGTCGCCAGGTGCCCAGCTACACGGGCGTCGCTCTCCTCTGGGACCCCGTCCACGACCTGATGGGGCCCATGCCGCACCGGCCCTCGGGCGCGGGGTGTGACGCCGGCCGTGACGGGGGTCGTCACGCTGGTCAGCGTCTTGCCGGTTCCGAGGAAACGAGCGATGCGGCGTCCAGCCTGCCGGGGTTGCGGTGCGCCGTGTGTGAGCGGTCCATGGCGCCGGACCTCACGGCCGCTGGGCATCTCGTCCACCCCGACTGCAACCCGTCGCTCACCGAGCACCCTGACGCCCCGCCCGCCGGTAGTCCGGCCGCGGGCATCAGCGGGCCGAACGTTGGCCCGTGCGTCCGCTGCAAGACCCCCACCGTCCGCTACGGCCCATTCGGCAATCCCCACTGCCGCAACTGCCGCTGACAGCCCGGAACGGAGACACCATGCCCAGCGCAACGGCCGCACTCCGACGCGGCCTCCCCGATCGCTACCTGACCCCCGAAGACCTGGTCGCACTGTTCTCCCTGGAGAGCGTCGAGACGGTCTACGCCTGGCGCCGCAAGCGCACCGGCCCGCCCGGGTTCCGCGTCGGCAAGCACCTGCGCTACGACCCCGACACCGTTCGCGCCTGGATCGACCAGCAGGCCGCCCAGGACGCCGACTAGCAGTCCGCCACGGTGCCGCCGGACCACCCCGGCCCGGCGGCACCACCCAGCACCCCTACGACCGACCTCGCCATCATTCCGACGGCCAGCCCCGGCACTTCGGGGACGGCCCCCAGATCTCGTAGCCCGCTTTGACGTGAGCGGTCCGCACTTCGAGGGCACCGCCCGGCGTTACGACGCCAACCGCGCCCATTCCGGCACCGGCCGCGCCCGTTCCGACGTCTGAAAGGTCACGCTCCGTGTGGGGAGGCAGGCAGGGAAGCGCTGGGGAGGTGGGGAGTTCTCCCCAGCCGCCTCCCCAGCCCGCCTCCCCGAACCTGACCTGCGCAGACACCCGTTTTGGGGAGTCTGGGGAGGCTGGGGAGGCACCTCTCCCCGCCCCTGAAAAGGCCCTTGGGAAGCCTCTTCGGCCCCTACCCCTGCCTCCCTCCCCAGCCGGGAACGGTCGCTACCGGTAGCAGGCCCCCTTGCTATCGATAGCACCCCCGCTAGCACCCCAACTCCCCGCTGACCAGGCCGCTAGCAACTAGCAGGCCCGGCACCGCACTGCCCGAAACCGGCTCACAAGGGCCCCAAAGCCCTCCCGCCGGCTGCTATCACCACCCACTCACCGAAGGAGTCCTGCCGCATGGCTGGCCACATCCAAGACCGCTGGTACAAGACCGAGACCGACACCAACGGCAAGACCACCCGCGTCAAGACCGACCGTCACGGCACCGGCCTGCGCTACCGCGCCCGGTACATCGGTCCCGACGGCACCGAGAAGTCCAAGAGCTTCCGCGACGGTCAGAAGCGTCTCGCCGAGAAGTGGCTCACGAAGACCGAAGCCGACATGGATAGCGGCGACTACGTCGACCCTCGGAGGGGCAAGGTCACGTTTCAGCAGTACGCCGAGAAGTGGCTCAAGGCCCTTGGGAACGACCCGAACACCCTCGAATCGATGAACTCCCAACTCCGGCTGCACGCTTACCCGTACATCGGGACGCGCCCCCTCGGATCGTTCAAGCCGGAGCACATCCGCGAGTGGGTGGCCGCGCTTGAAGAGAACGGCATGCCCGGCTCCTACGGCCGGGCCGTCTACGCGAACGTGCGCGCTGCCCTGAGCGCGGCAGTGGACGACGGCTACCTGAACCGTCATCCGTACTCCGCAAGGTCCGTCAAGCCGCCGGCTGTTGACCCCAAGCGCGTGGTGCCGTGGTCGGTTGAGCGCGTGTTCGCTGTCCAGGCGGCCATGCCGGAGCGATACCGCGCGATGGTCGACCTGGGCGCCGGCTGCGGCATGCGGCAAGCGGAGATCCTGGGGATTGCTGTTGACGCGGTCGACTTCGACACCGACACCCTGCACGTGGTCCAGCAACTCAAACTCAGCAGGAGCAAGCCCGTGTTCGCGCTACCCAAGGGCGGCAAGACGCGAGATGTGCCGCTCCCTGGTCCTGTGGCCGACGCGCTCAGGGCACACATGAAGCAGTTCCCGCCGGTCGAGATCACGTTGCCCTGGAGGACGCCCGACGGGCCGAAGGTGACCAAGCGACTCATCTTCATGGCGGCCGGCCGCAACCACGTGTGGCGCACCTCCCTGAACGAGGAAGCGTGGAAGCCCGCTCTCGCCGCTGCCGGAGTCATCCCGGAGCCGGAGACGAAGAAGGACGGTTACGCCGCCGCACGCGAGCACGGGATGCACGCGCTGAGGCACTTCTACGCGTCCGCGCTCCTGGACGGTGGAGAGAACGTTAAGGCCGTCAGCGAGTACCTGGGGCACAGCAACGCGGCTCTAACGCTGCGGATTTACGCTCACCTCATGCCGAGCAGCCAGGAACGCACCCGCAAGGCGATCGCGACCGTCTACGACACGGCCCGACGCCCGGCCTGACGGCCCACAGACGGCCCACAGCCCTTTGCTGGCCCGCCTGTTGGGGAGAAACCCCAGGTAAGAGGCTCGTAAGGCTGTGGGCCTGCTTCTCCGAGCCGGAGAAGACCGCCGCCTACCTGGCGTCGCTGACCGGCTGACCCGGGGACCGGCAAGGGTGCCGGCGGCCGTTCGCGGACCGCCGGCACCGGTCGTCAACGCCGCCTGCGCCAGGGCCATTTGGGGGCCAGGCCGGCCCGGCCCTCCGGGACGTAGGCGTACCGCCAGCCGCGCGGCAGGCCCAGGCGGCCCGGCGGGCCCGGGACCCGGCGGTAGACGTGTACCTCCGGCGGCCGTCCGTCGTCGCGGGGTACGGGGATCTCGTAGCTCTTCGGGGGCAGCCCGGTGGGACCGACCAGGACGGGCAGGACCCGGCCGTCCAGGGGACCGCCGACGAAGAGGGTGTTCTCGCTGCGCACTGGCTCAAGTCTTACAGCAGATGGGCGGCGTCGCTGACGACGGGCAGGAGGCGGCGGGCGAAGTCGCCGGCCGGGCCGTCGTGGGCCTCCAGCTTCAGGGTCGCCCGGACCACCCGGGCGGTGCCCGCGTCGCGGGCCGCGGTGGCGGTCAGCAGCGCCACGAAGTGGTCCACCAGCCAGTCCCGCAGCTCGTCGAGGGCGGGTTGCTTGTCCTCGTCGAGCCAGATCAGCGAGGCGGCCTCGACCGAGGCGATCCACATCCGGACCGTCGTCCGCAGCCGCGGGCTCGGCTCCGGGGCGCCGAGGTGGTGCAGGATCTGCTCGGCCGCGGCCCGCCGGACCTCGTCCACGATCGCGTTCGTCCGGGACGTCTCCACCACGCTGCCGCTCTGCAGCAGTGCGGAAAACCCGGCGTCGTGCTGGTCGACGAAGGCCAGGTAGCGGTCCAGGGCGCGGCCCAGCCGCCGGGTGAGCGGGCCGGCCTCCGGCTCCGCGAAGCACTGCTCCAGCTCGTCGGCGGCGCTGCGCAGCGCCGCCTCGTACAACTGCTGCTTGCCGCCGGGGAAGTAGCGGTAGACGAGCGGCCGCGAGACCTCGGCGGCGGTCGCGACGTCGTCCAACGAGACGTCCTCCGGCGCGCGCTGGGCGAACAGGCCCAGCGCCGCGGCCAGGAGCTGGCTGCGACGCTGCTCCACGCTCAGCCTGCGGTAGGCGGGTCTGGGTACTGCTGGGGCGGTGCCGCTGCCGTTCATGAACAGCAGCGTAGCCGCCGGGGTTTCAGCGTCGTACAGGTGCTCGGGCCCCACCGGTCGTGGAGGGAGCGATCAGGCCAACAGTCCCGAGCTGCGCCACAGTCGGCGGCCGACCCCGCGCAGCACCCCGATGTCGTCCAGGCTGGGTCGATGGGCGGCTCCGCCGCGTGGCCGTCAGCCGTTTCGGGTGTCGGGGGCGGGGCTCAGGCCAACAGTCCCGAGCTGCGCCACAGTCGGCGGCCGACCCCGCGCAGCACCCCGATGTCGTCCAGGAAGTCCGTCAGTCGACGGGCGCCGTTCTGCATGACCTCCCGTCGGTGGCCGCTGGCCTTCACCTGGGCGACGGCCTCGTTCCGGTCCAGGCCGACGTTGGTGTAGACCTCGGGGTTGACGAACGCCACCGCGAAGATCCGGGCGAACTCGCCGGAGGTGACCCGGGTGAACTCCTGCGACCACTTGGGCGCCGTCACCATCTGCCGCCGCAACTCCTCGCGGGCGTACCGCACGTGCCGGGCCTCCTCCACCACATGGATCCGGGTGACGCCGCGGACCAACGGCTGCACCCGCTCGTCGGGGAAGGTCAGCCGCTGCATCCAGTCCAGGACCTCCTCGCCGAGCAGGGTCGCGGTGAACGAACCCGGGGTGGTGGAGATCGTCTTGAAGAGGCGGCCGAGGTTGTGGTGGACCCGGCTCACCGGGTACCAGGGCGTGTCCCCGCGGGAGATCAGCCGGGCGAACATCTTCGAGTGCCGGCACTCGTCCTCGATCTCGGTGAGCGCGTACCGGACGTGCGCGCTGGTGACCGGCTTGTCGTAGATGTGCCGGACGAGCAACTGCATCAGGATCATCTCGAACCAGATGCCCAACGAGGCCAGCGCCGCGGCCTCGTGCTGGGAGAGCAGGATGCGCTGCTCCTGGCTCATCCGCTGCCACATCGGGGTGTCGTAGAGCGACACCAGCTCCGGCGGCCAGAACCACTTGCCCTCCTCGAAGGGCGCGTCCCAGTCGAGTTCGGCGTCGGGGTCGAAGGAGTGCTTGGCGGAGGAGGCGAGCAGTCGCTCGGCGACCTGCTCCCGGTCCTTGAGCGCCCCGAGGGCGTCCCGCAGGACTTCGATATCCGCCACGGTCATTGCGGTGGGCGCGCTCGTCATGGCTCTGGCTACACCTCACGGTCGAAAGTTACCCGCGGTCACATGCGGCTCCCTTTTATGAGACTGCGTGTCAGTAAGCGCGTCAATCCCTCGCGCACGACTTCTTGACCCGCCGGTAATGAGCGTGTGAACCTGCCAACGGCCGGCCCGGTAGCGGGCGTTGGCGTGCGGAGGAGGTACCGGGCGGTGTCCATCCGAGAGCTGTACGTACAGGACCCAGGCGATCCCCTGTGGACCGTGCCGGCCACCGGCGCGGCCCGCTTCAACTGGGAGTACGACGAGGGGCGCGACCGACTGCTGGCCCTCTACCAAAAGGGCAAGGACAAGCAGTGGGACGCCACCACCCGGATCGACTGGGACCTGGAGGTGGACCCCAAGGACCCGCTCGGCACCCCCGACGAGGCCCTGGCCCTGTACGGGACGAAGTACTGGGGCCGGATGACCGAGAAGGACCGCGGCGACCTCCGACAGCGCTTCACCGCCTGGCAGTTCAGCCAGTTCCTGCACGGCGAACAGGGCGCGATGGTCTGCGCCGCGCGCATCGTGGAGTCCGTCCCCGACCTAGACGCCAAGTTCTACTCGGCCACCCAGACCATGGACGAGGCCCGGCACGCGGAGATCTACGGCCGCTTCCTCAAGGACAAGATCGGGATGTTCTACCCGGTCGACGACAACCTCCGGGCGCTGCTGGCCGACACCCTCGCCGACTCCCGCTGGGACATGCCCTACCTCGGCATGCAGGTCCTCATCGAGGGCCTGGCGCTGGCCGCGTTCGGCATGATCCGCGACACCACCAACAAGCCGCTGCCGCGGCAGATCCTCGCCTACGTCATGCAGGACGAGGCCCGGCACGTCGCCTTCGGCCGGATGGCGCTGCGCGACTACTACCGGCAGCTCACCGACGCCGAGCTCCGCGAGCGCGAGGAATTCGTCATCGAGGGCTGCTACTTGATGCGCGACCGGCTGCGCGGCACCCAGATCCTGGAGGACTTCGGCATCCCGCCGAGGGAGGCCGCCGAGCTCACCGAGGGCTCCGAGTTCCTCCAGCTCTTCCGGAAGCTGCTGTTCAGCCGGATCGTCCCGTGCGTGAAGGACATCGGCCTGTGGGGCGAGCGCCTCCAGCGCGCCTATGTGGACCTCGGTGTCTTCGAGTTGGGCGACGCCAACCTCGACCTGCTGATGACCCGGGACGAGGAACTCGCCGAAAAGCTGGACGCCGAGCGGTTCGCCACCGAGGAGGCGGCCCGCACGGCGGAGGTGGCCGAGGCCGTCGCCCGGGGCGCCGACGAAGGGTGAACTCCCCGCCCGCCGTGGCAGGATCCGCCCATGGACACCGACGACCGACGGCGCGCCGCGGTGCGCGGCAGCATCGAGGGCCTGGCGCACGGCGACGCCTTCGGTGAACGCTTCTTCCCGCTCCTGCGGACCGAGGAGGAGGCCCGCGCGCTGATCACCGCCCGCCGCCTGCCGCCCGACCCTCACTGGCGCTGGACCGACGACACCGCCATGGCGCTCGACCTGCTGGCCGTCCTCGCCGCACACGGCGAGGTCCGACAACCCGCCCTCATCGCCCGGTTCGCCGCCACCCACCGCGCCGACCCGGGCCGCGGCTACGGCCCCGGCATGCACGCCCTGCTGCCCCGCGCCGCGGCCGCGCCCGAGGGCTGGCGGGAGTTGGCGCACGCCCTCTTCGGCGGCGAGGGCAGCCTCGGCAACGGCGCCGCCATGCGGGTCGCCCCGCTCGGTGCCTGGTTCCACCACGACCTCGACCGCGCCGCCGAACAGGCCGCCCGCTCCGCGGAGGTCACCCACGCCCACCCCCAGGGCGTCGCCGGCGCGGTCGCGGTGGCCGTGGCCGCCGCGCTCGCCGCCCGCGGGACTCTCCTCGCCCTCCCCGAGATCGCCGCCCGCACCCCCGAGGGCCCGGTCCGTGACGGCCTGCTCCACGCCGCCCAACTCCCGCCCGACACCGCCCCCGAGGAGGCCGCCGCCACCCTGGGCAGCGGCCACCGCGTACGCGCCGAGGACACCGTCCCGTTCGCCCTCTGGTGCGCCACCCGCCACCCCGACGACCTGCCCACCGCCCTGTGGGCCACCGCCGCCGGCCTCGGCGACGTGGACACCACCTGCGCCATCACCGGCGGCGTGGTGGGCGCCCGTGGGGGGACGGGAGCGCTGGGGGAGGAGTGGACGCGCCGGCGGGAGCCGTTGCCGGAGTGGCTCGACGAGGTGTGAGCACGCGGCGCGGACCCCCAGCCCGGCCCCAGCCCGCCCTCAGCCCGACTCCGCCCCGTCCGTCAGGAACCCGCTCAACTCCCCGTCCATCTCCGCCGACCGCAGCTCCGGCAGCGCATGGTGCCCCACCCCCGGCACCGTCACGACCCGCGCCCCCGGCAGCGCCCGCCCCGCCGCCGCAACCACCTTCCGCGCGTCGTGCGCCCGACTCTCCCCGGCCACCAGTACCAGCACCGACGCCCCGGCGGCCGCCAGGCGGGCGAGCTCCGGTCGCGCCCCGGTGACCGGCCGGACGCCCCGGAACTCCCGTTCGCCCTTCCCCATCAGCCGCACCAACTCGGGCGCCACCCCCGGACCGTCGCCGCACTCCCACGCCAACAACCGCCGGGCCCCGGCCTCTCCGGGCCGGACCAACAGCGGCACCGCCCGCACCAGATACGACACCCGGTAGCCGGCGAAGACCTGCGTCGGATCCAGCAGCACCAACCGCTCCACCCGGTCGGGCGCGTGCACCGCATAGCCCGCCGCGATCCAGCCCCCGTACGAGTGCCCCATCAGCGCGACCCGGTCGAGCCCGAGCCCGTCCAACAGCCCGTCCAACCAGGCCATCAGGTCGGCCGGCCGGCGCAGCGGCCGCCCTGCGGGCACGGTCAGCCCCGGCGTGCCCGGCACGTCCACCGCGTGCACCCGGTGCGTCCGGGCGAGCTCGGCGACCCGCGCGTACCAGCCGGCGGAGGTGGGCCCGCCGCCGCCCAGCAGCACGAGCGGCGGCCGCCCGACCGCCCCGCAGGCGTTCACCCGCGTGGTCCCGAACTCCCCCTGGCACGCGACCGGTTCGACCGGCACCGGCCAGAGCGCCAGGGCCCGTTCGTACGCGGTGCGGAACGCCGGGGACGGCGAGGACGCGGAAGGGGCGGCGGGACCGGAGGGGGTGGGGCTCGCGGACACGGGTGCCTCCGGTGTGGAGAGGACGGCGGACGGACGTCCGGACGGGTGCGGTGCCTGACCCGACGCGGCGCGTCACAAGTGACGTCCTCGTGCGGTCAGTTGGCGATCGTACGCCGCCTACCGCCGCCCGGACCGGGCCAGCCACCGCCCGTCGTGGCGGGACACCTCGATCGGCCGCCCGAAGCACGCCGTCATCCGCTCGCCCGTCAGCACTTCGGCGACCGGCCCGAGCGCCTGCACCCGCCCGTCGCGCAGCAGTACCGCCCGGTCGACCGCCGGGGACAGCTCCTCCAGGTGGTGGGTGACCGTCACCGTCGCCAACTCCGGCCGCCCCACGGCCAGTCGGTGCAGCGCGTCGATCAGGTCCTCGCGGGACGGCAGGTCCAGGGCGTTGAACGGCTCGTCGAGCAGGAGCAGCGACGGGTCGGCCATCAGCGCGCGGGCGATCAGGATCCGGGCCCGCTGGCCGCCCGAGCAGACGCCGAACGGCCGCTCCGTCAGCTCCTTGCAGTCCAGCTCGGCCAGCAGCTCGCGGGCCCGTTCCCGGGTCTCCTGGTCGTACGCGCGCCACAGCGGCTGCACGGTGCCGGTCGCGCCGGTCAGCACCACGGTGTGCGCGGTCGCGTCCTGCGGCACCTTCTGGGCGCTGGACACCAGGCCGATGGCGGCGCGCAGTTCGCGCACGTCAACGCGGCCGAGCCGGTGACCGAGCACCTCGACGGTGCCGACGGTGGGGAACATCAGCGCGCCGATCAGCCGCAGCACGGTGGTCTTCCCGGCGCCGTTCGCGCCGAGCAACGCCCAGTGCTCGCCGGCGCGCACGGTCCAGTCGATGCCGTCGAGGACGACCTGGTCGGTGGTGTAGCGGCGGACGCCGACGCCGGCGAGGGCGGCGATCACCCGCCCCGCGTCCGGGGGTTGGGGGTCCGGGGGCTGCGTGGGAGTCATCGCGGAAGGCTAGCTGTGTGTGGCACGTTTTCGTTGGGGCGTCCGCGACGTGGACCTGCGGTCGGCCGTGCCCCCCGTTATCGGCCTTCCCGCCGGGGGCTGGGCGTCGTGGTCCGCTGGTCAGTGGAGGCCAGCGGTCAGTACCGCCCGGGCGATGGGGCCGGCGCTGCCGCCTCCGCTGATGTCGTCGCGGTCGGCCTCCGCGTCCTCCACGACCACCGCGACCGCCGCCGTCGGCTCGTGGCTCTCGCGGTCGCGGACCCAGGCGATGAACCAGGCGTACGGGGTGCCCTCGTTGCGCACCCCGTGCTGGGCCGTCCCCGTCTTGCCGCCCACGGTGTACCCGTCGATCGCCGCGGTGTCCCCGCTGCCGTGCTCGACGACCTCGGCCATCAGCTCCTGGAGTTGCTGCGCGGTGGCCGGACTCATCACCTGCCGGGTGGGCCCCCGGGGGCCGGTGCCGACCGTCACCCCGTGCGCGTCGGTGACCCGCTCCACCAGGTACGGCGGCGTCAACTGCCCGTCGTTGGCCACCGTCGACGCCACCATCGCCATCTGGAGCGGGGTGGCCGCGGTGTCGTACTGGCCGATGGCGGACAGCGCGAGCTGCGCCGGGTCCAGGTCCGTGTCGAAGGTGCTCGGCGCGACGGGGGAGGGCAGCCGCAGCCCGGCGTCGTCGAAGCCGAACCGCTCTGCCGTCCGGACCATCGTGCGCAGCCCCACGCCGACGCCCAGTCGCGCGAAGACGGTGTTGCAGGAGAGCCGGAACGCCTCCCGCAGGCCGATGTGTTCGCAGCCGTCGGTCGGATTGCCCAGTGGGGTGCGGGTGCCCGGCAGGGTGTACGGGTCGGGCACGTCCAGCGGGGCGTCGAGGTCCTTGACCAGCCCGGACTCCAGCGCGGCCGTCGCGGTGACGACCTTGAAGGTGGAACCGGGCGGATAGGTCTGCCGCAGCGCCCGGTTGAGCATCGGCCGGTCCGCCGCCCCGTTCAGCCGGCGCCAGGCGGCGGACACCGAGCGGCCGTTGCCGGAGAGCTCGCCGGGGTCGTACGAGGGCGAGCTGACCAGCGCCAACACCCGCCCGCTGCGCGGCTCGACGGCCGCCACCGCGCCCTTGCGGCCGGCCAGCCCGCGGTACGCGGCGCGCTGCATCGCCGGATCGACGGTGGTCTCGACCCGGCCGCCGGGTGGCCGCCGGCGGGTCAGCCGGTCCCACCAGGGGAACCCGGCCAGCCGCTCGTCGGTCCCGGCGAGGATGCCGTCCTCGGCGCGCTCCAACAGCGAGGTGCCGTACGTCTGCGAGGCGAAGCCGGTGATCGGCGCGTACAGCGGGCCGTCGGCGTAGGTGCGCTCGTAGCGCAGCCGCCCGCCGCTGTCCCGCGACCCGGTGACCGGTCGGCCGCCGACGACGAGCGCGCCGCGCGGCTGGGCGTACCGGGCGATGGCGGGCCGCCGGTTGGCCGGGTTCGCGGTGTAGCCGTCCGCCTCGAAGACCTGCACCCGGACGGCGTTGACCAACAGCGCGGTCAGCAGCAGGAAGGAGAACGCGGCGGTGTGCCGGATGCCGCGGATCACCGGGCCGCCCCGACGGCGTCCGCGGCGGCCCGCGCCGGCCGGACCGGGGCGGGCGCCCGTGGCCCCCGCGCCCGGTCGCTGAGCCGCACCAGCAGCGCGATGATGATCCAGTTGGTGACCACCGACGAACCGCCCTGGGCCAGGAACGGCATCGCCATCCCGGTCAGCGGGATCAGCCCCATCACCCCACCCGCGATCACGAACACCTGGAGCGCCGGCAGCACCGCCAGCCCCACCGCCAGCAGGCTGCCGAACGCCTCGCGCAGCCCGAGCGCCGCCCGGTACCCGCAGGCCGCCGGCAGCGCGTACAGCACGAACAGCGCGCACAGCCCGGCCAGTCCGAGCTCCTCGCCCACCGTCGCCAGGATGAAGTCGGACTTGCGCGCGAATCCGATCAGCGACGAGTGCCCCTGTCCCAGCCCCGTCCCCAGCGTCCCGCCCGCGGCGAACGCGAACAGCGACTGGGCCAGTTGCCCGGGCCCCCGGCCCGCCGCGATCCCGGCGAACGGATGCAGCCAGTCCGCCACCCGGCCGTGCACATGCGGCTCCAACGCGCCCACCGCCGCCGCCCCGGCCGCCGCCAGCAGCACCCCCACCGCGATCCACCCGGTCCGTCCGGTGGCGACGTACAGCAGCACGACGAAGACCCCGAAGAACAGCAGCGAGGTCCCCAGGTCCCGTTCGAGGACCAGCACCCCGACGCTCACCAGCCAGATCGCGACGACCGGGCCGAGCACCCGCCCGGCCGGCAGCCGCAGCCGCCACACCACCTTGCCGGTGTCCGCCAGCGCCTCCCGGTTGGCCGCCAGGTACGCCGCGAAGAACACCGTGATCAACACCTTGGCGAACTCGGCCGGCTGGAGCGAGAATCCGGCCACCCTGATCCAGATCCGTGCCCCGTTGACGGCCGGGAAGAGGATCGGCACCACCATCAGGGCCAGCGCCAGCCCGGCGCACCCGTAGGCGCAGCGCTGGAGCACCCGGTGATCCCGCAGCCCGGCCACCACCGCCATGAACAGCGCCACACCCACCGTGGACCACACCAACTGCGCCGGCGCGGCGTGGTCGTGCGCCGTCTCCAGGTCCAGCCGGAAGATCAGCACCAGCCCGAGCCCGTTGAGCAGCACCGCGGTCGGCAGCAGCAGCGGATCCGCGTACGGGGCGCCGAACCGCACCGCGAGGTGTGCCAGCAGCGCCAGGCCGCCGAGCCCCGCCGCGTACCGCAGGGCCCCGCCCGGCACCGCGTGCGCCCGCGCCAGCCCCACCACCAGGTAGCCGCAGAAGCTGATCAGCACCGCGCCCACGAGGAGGGCCAGTTCGACGCCGCGCCTCTTGGGCCGGGCCACCGCCGCCGGCACGTCCCCCGCCCGCACCTCCGTCGCCTCCGCCCCGTCCGCCACATCCACAGCGGCAACGTAGCAAGCAAAACGGTGTATTTCGGTCATGCCGCCCGCTCCGTCAACCCCTCCCGCCCGACGGAACACGGACGGAATACGGCCGGGACACGGGTGGCCGAAAGTGCTCGCCGTCCCCTAGGGGAAGAATCAGGGACCTCACAGGGCGCGGGGCGCGGCCGTTCCGCGACCGACCCCGACGGCAGTTTGTAAACTCGGGCAGAACGAAAAGCAGAAGGCCGAGCTCGTCACGCTGATGCGGGCGACCGAACGCACCGGTCGACGCCATGGACCTGTGCCATGGCGCCGCACGCGAGGGGCTATGGCGTACGACACCGAGCACGCCAGTGAAGGTCCCGCGCCGTTTCGGCCCACGGGGGCGGCCGAGCGCGGGTGACCGTCCCCCGCGACGAAAGGCAGTATGAGCGCCATGACGACCCTCCGTTCCCGGATCTTCGCCTGGGCCGGCCGCCTCTACCTGGCGAGAACGCGGAAGAAGGGCTTCGACCTCTCCCGCATGTCCTTCCTGCCGGACTCCGTCCTGATGCCGTTGCGCCGGGACGGGCTCGACCCGGTCCCCGACCTCGCCGCCGTCCGCGAGCGCGAGCCCATCAGCAAGCTCCCGGTGCCGATAGCCGCCAACGTCTGGCTGGTCACCGGCTACGACGAGGCCAGGGCTGTCCTCGGCAACGGCCAGGCGTTCAGCTCCGACTTCACCAACCTCGTCGGCAAGGCCGGCGCCGGCGCCGAACAGAACCCCGGCGGCCTCGGGTTCGCCGACCCGCCGGTGCACACCCGCCTCCGCCGGCTGCTCACCCCCGAATTCACCATGCGCCGCCTGAACCGGCTCACCCCGCGCATCCACGACATCGTCGAGGAGCGCCTCGACGCCATGGAGCAGGCCGGTCGCGACGGTGAGCCGGTGGACCTCGTCGCCGCCTTCGCCCTCCCCATCCCCTCCCTCGTCATCTGCGAGCTCCTCGGCGTCCCCTACGAGGACCGCGACGACTTCGAACGCCTCAGCGCCGCCCGCTTCGACCTCTTCAGCGGCGCCAACGCCTCCTTCGGCGCCATATCCGAATCGCTCGCCTACTTCCGCGAGGTCGTCAAGAAGCAGCGCGCCAACCCCGGCGACGGCCTGCTCGGCATGATCATCCGGGAGCACGGCGACTCGGTCTCCGACGAGGAGCTCGCCGGCCTCGCCGACGGCGTGCTGACCGGCGGCTTCGAGACCACCGCCAGCATGCTCGCGCTCGGCGCCCTGGTCCTCCTCCAGGACCCGAAGCACTTCGCGGCCCTCAAGGACGGCGAGGACGTCGTCGACGCCTACGTCGAGGAACTGCTGCGCTACCTCACCGTCGTCCAGGTCGCCTTCCCCCGCTTCGCCCGCGAGGACCTGGAGGTCGGCGGCGTCCACATCGCCGCCGGCGACGTCGTGCTGTGCTCCCTCAGCGGCGCCGACCGCGACGGCGAACTGGGCCCCGACATGGAGCAGTTCGACCCCCAGCGCGCCAAGGCCCGCTCCCACCTCGCCTTCGGCTACGGCATCCACCGCTGCGTCGGCGCCGAGCTCGCCCGCATGGAACTCCGCGCCGCCTACCCCGCCCTGGTCCGCCGCTTCCCGACCATGCGCCTCGCCGCCCGCCCCGAGGACCTGGCCTTCCGCAAGCTGTCGATCGTCTACGGCCTGGACTCGCTGCCGGTCCGCGTGGACGGCTGACGGGCGCCCCAACCCCGGGCAACGAAAGATCCCTTGATCGGCAGCGCGCCGGTCAAGGGATCAGTGCTGTGTGGGGAGAAGGCGGGAGGGTCACGGACGCCGAGGGGCCCAGAAGGGGGCGAGGAGAAGGTCGGGCCGTCGGCGGCCGCAAAACCCGGAAGCGAAACGCCAGTTGGGGACAAGACAGGCAGCGCCTCCCCCGTGCGCGCTGCCTGTCCTGCCCCTCACCCGGCCATCCGCCGCGCCACGGCGCGGAGTTCGGCCCGGTGCAACCGGTGCCACCGACGAGGAAGGTGTGAGGGGAGCCGGGCGGCGTCCCGACCGCACCTCGCGTCGGCTAGATTGAAGTTATCCCGATTCGGTGAACCGATCAAGTCGTCGTTTCAGGCGCCGGTGACTAGAGTTCGTAGATCGAATCCAAGCCCGTCGCCCAGGAGTAACTGCCATGCCCGCTCGTCGATTCGACGGTCGCCGCGTACGCGCCGTACGCCGAGCCGCCGAGCTAGTCCAGTGCCAGGTGGCGCAGGCGGTCGGCGTCCGGGACACGGCCGTGGCGAGCTGGGAGACCGGTCACAGCTCACCGCCCCCGGAGAAGCTGCCGGCGCTCGCCCGCGCCCTCGGACGGGACCTCGACGAGCTGTTCCCCCGGGACGGCCTCCCCGATCTCGCCGATCTGCGCGCCGACGCCGGCTATGCGCAGCGCGACACCAAGGCCGTCACCAGGACCAAGAGCACCGGCGCGGTGGCCAACGCCGAACGGGGCCGCAGACGCCTGGGCGACGCCCTCGTCCAACCCCTCGCCGCCGCCTACGGGGTGAGCGTCGAGGCGCTCCTGACCGCGCAGGAGCGCTCGTTCGGCCACGAGGTCCCCGCGCCCCCGTCCCGACCGACCGCCGAGCCGACCACCAGGCCGGCCGTCGAGTCGGCCACGGAGACCGCCACCGGGCCCTTTGCCGGCCAGGAGCCGCGGTCCATCGCGGAGAAGATCGCCGGCCTGCTGAGGCTCTCGAAGCCCGCCGCCCGCCCCACCCACGCCGAGCTCGCCACTCGCGGGAACGAGCGTTTCGGCCAACCCGTGCTCTGCGAACGGCTCGTCGCCGAACTGCACTCCGGGGCGGTGACCGAGGCCCCACCCGAGGCCCTCAAGGCGCTGGCCCTCGCCCTCGACGCCCCCGAGCTCTTCTTCTCCAGCCACGACCGCGAGGTGGACCGGATCGTCAGCGGGATACGGCTGGTCAGGGACGGCTTCACCGGCATGGCGGCGCGCGGCCGGGACGGCGGCGTGCCGGCCGAACTCATGGACTACATCAGCGAGATGTTCCAGGAGATCCGGCGCACCGAACTCCCGGACCCGCCACACCCGTCGGACCGCCCCTAGCCCGCCGTCACCTCGACGTAGCGCTGCTGCCCGTCCTCGCGGGCGGCCAACGCCGCCTCCCAGGCGACGCTCATCGGCGCCGGAATTAGATCCGGCCCGACCTCCCGCGGCGCCACGAAACGGTGCTCCGCCAGCTCCTCGGACTGCAGCACCATCGACTCCTGCTGGGCACCGGTGAGCGTGCCGCCGTCGAAGACGTAGTAGACGTGCGAGCCGCGGCCGGGGACGGTCACCCACGCGCTCACCAGCAGCGGGCCGACCGCCGGCTCGACGCCCAACTCCTCGCGCAGCTCCCGCTCGCAGGCCGCACGCGGCAGTTCGCCCTCGTCGATGCGCCCGCCCGGCAGGTTCCAGGCCGGCTTGTAGGTCGGCTTCACGATCAGCACGCGGCCGTCCTCGTCGGTGACGACGGCCCCGGCCGAGGCCCCGACACGGGCGTGAGCAGCGCTCATGGGTGACTCCTGAGATATGTCGTTGGTCGACCGGAAGGTGGTGGAAGCCGGTCGACCGGAGGGTGGTCGGTGGTCAGTCGGTCGCGCGTCGGTGGGCGGAACCGCGGTGGGGCGCGCGTCGGTTGGTGGGGCGCCCGCCGGGCGTCCGCCCGTCACGCCGGCGTCGCCGCGCCCAGCAGCCGGACGGTGGCCGTCGGGTTGGCGCTCGCGTAGGCGTCGGCCACCGTCAGCAGCCACGGCACCTCCGCGGCGAGGCTCTCCCCGCGGCCGGAGGGGAACGGCACGGGCGAGCCGACGGGGCGGTCGGCGCTCGCCATGGCGGCCCGGATCCAGTACGCCTCGGCGACGGCGTCCGCGGGCCGGCCGTCCGTCTCGGCCGCCGCCAACTCCGTGGCGTGCCGGTACAGATCCTCCGGCGCGCGCCGGCGCAGTTCGTGGATCGCGTCCCGGATCTCCGTGACGTACCGGCCGAGCCGGATCTGCGGGGACGCGTCGTGCGCGAAGATGTCCCGCGCCGCGTTGAGCGGCGCCGCCAGCCGGCTGCCCGGCAGGATGCGACTCGGCGGGTACAGCACCAGATCGGGTACCACGAACGCCAGGTCGCGCCAGAGCCGGTGCAGCCGCCGGATCGCCGCGAGGGTCCGGTAGCGCAGCACGGCGACGTGGATGGTCGGGGCGATCACGCCGATCGCCCACAGGAGGAACGCCCCGTACAGCAGGGTGTCGGTCACCGCCTCCTGGACGGCGGCCGGCCCCTCGGGCATCGGGCTGACGGTGTTCCAGACCGCGCAGACGGCGCGCACCACGCAGTACAGCGTGGCCACGGCCATGCCGTCGGCCATCAGCCACAGCCCGACGCGCAGCGTGCGGCGCGGCGCGTGCCGGGCCTTGCTGCCCCACTGGTACCCGCACAGGGCGGTGACGGCGCCGGAGTAGAGGTAGAACAGGCCCATGTACACGGCCAGTCCGGGCTCCCCGGCGTGCCGCTCCATGAAGTACGGGGAGGTGGGGACCTCGGTGCGGTGCAGCCAGAAGAGGAAGACCCCGGCCATGACGGCGATGGTGAGCGCGCAGGCCCACCCCGCGTGCCGGTGCACCGCGGAGGTGATCCGGACCCGACGGCTCGGCTCCGCGCCCGAGGCGAGCTCCCCGGCGTCGACTGCCGTGAGGTACCGCAGCAGCGTGCACATCGCCGCGATCGTGATGGTGTGCTTGAGCAGCGTGGCCAGGTCGGCCACGCCGATGTGGTCGACGAGGAACCTGCCGAGCGCGGTGCGCATCAGCCAGGCCAGCGCCAGCGCGGTGAACGTGCCCCACAGGGAGCGCTCCCGGGCCCGGCCCCGCAGCGCGGCGGGCGCCCGCCACAGGGCCTGCACCAGCAGCAGGCCCACGATGGTGTAGGCGATCGCATCAGTCACGGGGGCTCCTGCCGGGATGGGTGAGGGTGTCGTCCAGTGCGCGCAGCGCACCGTCCTCGATGAACTCGTCGCTGTACGCGATGTGGTGGATGAGGTCCGCCACGGTCTCCGCGCGGGCCTCCTCGCGGGTGCCGTAGCGCCGGCGGGCGGCCGCCTGCCCGCGCCCCACCAGCCGGTCGACCAGTTCGGCGGACGGATCGCCCGCCACCTGGTCCAGCACCTGCGAGGTGACCCCGTCGGCGTCGTCGCACCACAGGTGCCCCAGCTCGTGAAGGATGATCTTCTCGCGGTGGAAGCGCGTGGTGCTCTCGACGTGCAGGATCAGATCGAGCGGCAGGGTCTCGTGCTTGAGCCACAGCCCGCACAGCCCGGTGCTCCCCAGCAGCCGGTCCGGCAGCGGCACGAGGCGGATGCTCCGGCCGCGCGCCGCGGCGATGTTCGCCACCAGGCCGTCGAGGTCGAACGGACGGGGAACGGGCATCTCCTCGACGATCCGCCGGGCTTCCTTGCGCACGGCACGGTGGTTGACCGGCCTCCCGCCTTCTTGGCGACGCCTCCTCCACCGCATGCGACTGGTTCCCTATACCCGTAAGCCCCGGAATCGGCAGACCAAACGATGGCAGCGCGTCATCCAGTCCACTCGATGAGTCGAAGCGACATTAGGCGATTTCCGGTTGCTCTTGTCAAGTGCGGGATTCAAACCCTTGAACACCTTGAATTCCCAGGTGAATTAGCTTCCTGGTCGTTGCATCATCGCCCGCCGCTCGTTGCGGCCCAACGCCCTCGACCGTGGCCGGTACCACGCGCCCCGAGGACTGCGTCCCCGCCAACTCGCCCGCGCCGCCCACGGATTCCCGGCACGTCCGCCAAGAGCCGCGGCCCCGGCCCCAGTTGGTGACCGCGAGCGACGGCGGCCGGGCGTTCGCGAGGCATCAGAACCGCCCGACCCAAACGAAAAAGCCGGACCCAGTGAGACTGGATCCGGCTCTTCCTCTTGGCATCTGCGCTGACCCATCGCGCTCTCGCGGCGGTCGAAGCGAAGTGCCCCCGGCAGGATTCGAACCTGCGCACACGGCTCCGGAGGCCGTTGCTCTATCCCCTGAGCTACGGGGGCTTTGCCGCTCGTTGCGGCGACGGGTAGAACACTACCAGCTCCGCCGGGGTGGTCATGAACGTTCCCGTGGTCAGGGCCGGGAGCGGGGTCCGGGGGGCGAGGAAGGGCGCCCCCGGGGACTGTTCGACGGATCAGGGTCGGGCGGTCCTAGCGCATGGCGGCGGGCGGTCGACGACGGTCGCGGAAACGTCCCCCGCACGAGGACGGAAGTGGGCAAAACCCGGACGCAGCCGCGGGGCCGCGCCTAGTCTCGTGGTGTGCCTGGCTTGTCCGGTCGGATCCTTGTGGTCGATGACAACAAGGTGATCCGGCAGTTGATCAGGGTCAACCTTGAGCTGGAGGGCTTCGAGGTCGTGACCGCGGCTGATGGTGCCGAGTGTCTGGATGTCGTCCACCGGGTCAGACCCGACGTGGTGACCCTGGACGTGGTGATGCCGCGGCTGGGCGGACTGCACACCGCGGCGCGTTTGCGGTCAGACCCGCGCACCTGGGACATCCCGATCGCCATCGTCAGCGCCTGCTCCCAGGGCGAGGTGGACAACGGGGAGTCGGTGGGCATCGACGCGTTTCTGGCCAAGCCGTTCGAGCCGACGGATCTGGTGCGCACGGTGGGGATGTTGGTGCGCGAGGGGCGGCGGGAGCGCAGGGGGTGCGGCGGCCTCGCGGAGGGCGCCGGGGGAGCGGAGAACGGGCGCCCGGGCGGGGGCGCGTGGGGGAGCGACGGCGAGCCGGGGGCCGGGGGCGATCGGGCCGCCGGATGACGAACGACGGAGCGGGACGGGTCCCGGTCGTCGGGTGGGGAACGGGCGGTGGAGCGGGCCGGAAGTCCACAGGACGAAACCCGTTCGCGTGGGCACCCCCTTCCTCCCATACGCTGGTGCTGTGACCCCGGAAGAGCTCTCCCACACCGTCCTGTGCTCCGTGCGCGGGGCCGTTGCGGAGCGGGAGCTCTCCGTGTCGGTGCCGGCGCGGATCGTGGTGCAGCCGCCGCCCCGCCCCGGCTGCGGGGAATACGCCTCCAACGTCGCGCTGCAACTGGCCGGCCCCGCCGGGCGGCCGGCGCGCGAGGTCGCCGAGATCCTGCGGCGGCGCCTGACCGGACGGGACGGCATCGCGCGGGTGGAGATCGCCGGGCCGGGATTCCTCAACTTCCACCTGGGCGGCGCGGCCGCGGCCGGCCTCGTCGCGGACGTGTTGGCCCAGGGGGAGCGCTACGGCGCACCCCCGGCGCCGGGAGCCGCGGGGCCCGGCCGGCCCGGCGGCCCGGCGCGCTTCGCCGGGCGGTGGGCGCGGGCCCGGGCGGCCGTCGTCGGCGAGGTGCTGGCACGGCTCGGCCGGGCCGCGGACGCGGAGGCGGACGCTCCGGAATCCGACGGGGAACTGGCCGGTCTGGTCGCGCGGCTGGGCAGCGACGAGGCGCGCTGGGCGCTGCTACGGCCCGCCGCGCACGACCCGGTGCGGCTGCCGGAGCGGCCGGTGCAGCACGAGGACAACCCGCGGTTCCGCGTCCAGTACGCCCACGCGCGCACGCGCGCCATGGTGCGGAACGCCGCCGAGTTGGGCTTCGCCGGCGCAGCGGGCGACGTCCGCGGCGAGGCGCCCGCGGCCGACCACCGGCCCCCGCAGGACGCCCCGACGTCCCCGACGCTCCAGACGCTGGAGACCTGCCTCGGCACGTATCCCACCGCCACCGCGACCGCCGCCCGACGGTGCGCGCCGGATCGCGTGGTGCGCCATCTGGAAGCCACCGCGGACGCCTATCTGCGGTGGCAGGAGGAGTTCTGGCCGCTGCCCGTCGGCGGGGAGAAACCCTTGGCCGTGCACCGCGCCCGGGTGGCCCTCGCCGAGGCCACGGGGACGGTGCTGGGGAACGGCCTGCACCTTCTCGGCATCTCTGCTCCTGAACACATCTGAATCCGGAGACCTCCGATGCATGCGTCCGACGTCGTGCGAACCGCACCGGTGGCCGTCCCGATCAGCACCTCTGAACGATCTTGAGGGGACCGTTTCCGTTATGAGCCGTTCCGCGCACCCCGCAGGCCCCCGGCATGGCGACGTACTGCCCGAGGGGCACTACGCCGGGCCGCCCGCCGACCTCAACTCCCTTGACCCGCGGGTCTGGTCCCGCACCGTGGCGCGCGACGCCGACGGCGCGGTGACCGTCGGCGGGCTGTCCGTGACCGCGCTCGCCGAGGAGTTCGGCACGCCGGCCTACTTCCTGGACGAGGCGGACTTCCGGGCGCGCTGCCACGCCTGGAAGGACGCGTTCGGGCCGGACGCCGACGTCTTCTACGCCGGCAAGGCGTTCCTGTCCCGCGCCGTCGTGCGGTGGCTGCACGAGGAGGGCCTCCACCTCGACGTCTGCTCCGGCGGCGAACTCGCGACCGCGCTGGACGCGGGGATGCCCGCGGAGCGCATCGCCCTGCACGGCAACAACAAGAGCACCGAGGAGATCACCCGGGCCGTCGAGGCCGGGGTGGGCCGCATCGTGCTGGACTCCTTCCAGGAGATCGCCCGGGTCGCGCACATCGCCGAGCGGCTCGGCAAGCGCCAGCGGGTGCAGATCCGGGTCACGGTCGGCGTCGAGGCGCACACCCACGAGTTCATCGCGACCGCGCACGAGGACCAGAAGTTCGGCATCGCGCTGGCCGGCGGCCAGGCCGCCGAGGCGGTCCGGCGCGCGCTGAAGCTGGACGGCCTCGAACTCATCGGCATCCACAGCCACATCGGCTCGCAGATCTTCGACATGGCCGGCTTCGAGGTCTCGGCCCGCCGCGTCGTGGAGCTGCTCGCGGCGGTCCGCGACGAGCACGGCGTGGAGCTGCCGGAGATCGACCTCGGCGGCGGGCTGGGCATCGCCTACACCTCCGACGACGACCCGCGGGCGCCGCACGAGATCGCCGAGGCGCTGCGCGGGATCGTCGGCCGCGAGTGCACGGCGGCCGGGCTGCGGGTGCCGCGGCTGTCCGTCGAGCCGGGCCGGGCGATCGTCGGCCCGACCGCCTTCACGCTCTACGAGGTCGGCACGGTCAAGGAGTTGGAGGGGCTGCGCACCTACGTCTCCGTGGACGGCGGGATGTCGGACAACATCCGCACCGCGCTGTACGACGCGGAGTACAGCGTGGTGCTGGCCTCCCGGACGTCGAGTGCCGAGCCGATGCTGTCGCGGGTGGTCGGCAAGCACTGCGAGAGCGGCGACATCGTCGTGCGGGACGCCTTCCTGCCCTCCGACGTGGCGCCGGGCGACCTGCTCGCGGTGCCGGCGACCGGCGCGTACTGCCGCTCCATGGCCAGCAACTACAACCACGCGCTGCGCCCGCCGGTGGTGGCGGTCAACGACGGTGCGGCCCGGGTGATCGTCCGGCGGGAGACGGAGGAAGATCTCCTGCGGTTGGATGTCGGGTAGGGGCGGATCGCCGGGACCGGGCCCCGGATGAAATAAATGTCTCGGCATCCGGACGCGGGGCGGAAACCGCCGTCCGGTGCGTGAGACTGGTGCACGACCGGGAAACCGGTGCGTGACCAAGCATGAAACCGCTGGATCGAAGAAAAGACGAGGTCGAATGATGCGTACGCGTCCGCTGAAGGTGGCGCTGCTGGGCTGTGGTGTGGTCGGCTCAGAGGTGACGCGCATCATGACGACGCACGCCGACGACCTCGCGGCCCGCATCGGTGCGCCCGTGGAGCTCGCCGGGATCGCCGTCCGCCGCCCGGAGAAGGTGCGGGCCGGCGTCCCGGCCGAGCTGATCACCACCGATGCCACCGCGCTCGTCAAACGCGGCGACATCGACGTGGTCATCGAGGTGATCGGGGGGATCGAGCCCGCCCGGGGGCTGATCACCACCGCCTTCGAGCACGGCGCGAGCGTGGTCTCGGCCAACAAGGCCCTGGTGGCGGCCGACGGCGCAGCGCTGCACGCGGCCGCCGAGAAGCACAACGCCGACCTGTACTACGAGGCGGCGGTCGCCGGCGCGATCCCGCTGGTGCGGCCGCTGCGCGAGTCGCTCGCCGGCGACAAGGTCAACCGCGTCCTCGGCATCGTCAACGGCACCACCAACTTCATCCTCGACAAGATGGACACCACCGGCGCCGGCTACAGCGAGGCCCTCGACGAGGCCACCGCGCTCGGCTACGCCGAGGCCGACCCGACCGCCGACGTCGAGGGCTTCGACGCCGCCGCCAAGGCCGCGATCCTCGCCGGGATCGCCTTCCACACCCGCGTCACCATCGACGACGTGCACCGCGAGGGGCTGACCGAGGTCACCGCCGCGGACATCGCCTCCGCCAAGCGGATGGGCTGCACCGTCAAGCTGCTGGCCATCTGCGAACGGGCCGCGGACGGCGCGTCGGTGACCGCCCGGGTGCACCCGGCGATGATCCCGCTGACGCATCCGCTGGCGTCCGTGCGCGAGGCGTACAACGCGGTCTTCGTGGAGGCCGACGCGGCCGGCCAGTTGATGTTCTACGGGCCGGGTGCGGGCGGTGCGCCGACCGCCTCCGCGGTCCTCGGCGACCTCGTCGCGGTCTGCCGCAACAAGCTCGCCGGAGCCACCGGGCCGGGGGAGTCGGCGTACACCGCGCTGCCCGTCAGCCCCATGGGTGAGGTCGTCACCCGCTACCACATCAGTCTCGACGTGGCCGACAAGCCCGGCGTCCTCGCGCAGGTCGCGACGGTCTTCGCCGAACACGGCGTGTCCATCGACACCGTCCGCCAACAGGGCAAGGACGGGGAGGCGGACCTCGTCGTCGTCACCCACCGGGCGACCGACGCGGCCCTGTCGTCGACGGTCCAAGCGCTGCGCGAGCTGGACACCGTCCGCGGTGTCGTCAGCATCATGCGGGTCGAAGGGGAGTAGAGGAACCCATGTCTGCCAATTCCACCGTGGCCACCAGTAGGCAGTGGCGCGGAATCATCGAGGAGTACCGCGACCGGCTGCCGGTCAGCGACACGACCGAGGTCGTGACCCTCCGGGAGGGCGGCACGCCGCTCGTCCCCGCCCAGGTGCTGTCCGAGCGCACCGGCTGCGAGGTGCACCTCAAGGTCGAGGGCGCCAACCCCACGGGGTCGTTCAAGGACCGCGGGATGACGATGGCCATCACCCGCGCCAAGGAAGAGGGTGCCAAGGCCGTCATCTGCGCCTCCACCGGCAACACCTCCGCCTCGGCCGCCGCCTACGCGGTCCGGGCCGGGATGGTCTGCGCGGTGCTGGTCCCGCAGGGCAAGATCGCGCTCGGCAAGATGGGCCAGGCGCTGGTGCACGGCGCCAAGATCCTCCAGGTCGACGGAAATTTCGACGACTGCCTGACGCTGGCCCGGGGCCTCTCCGAGAAGTACCCGGTCGCACTTGTGAACTCCGTTAACCCGGTGCGCATCGAGGGCCAGAAGACCGCCGCCTTCGAGATCGTCGACATGCTCGGCGACGCCCCCGACATCCACGTCCTGCCCGTCGGCAACGCCGGCAACATCACCGCCTACTGGAAGGGCTACCGGGAGTACGCGGCCGACGGCGTCGCCGCGCGCACCCCGCGGATGTGGGGCTTCCAGGCGTCCGGCAGCGCCCCGATCGTGCGCGGCGAGGTCGTCAAGGACCCGCACACCATCGCCACCGCGATCCGCATCGGCAACCCCGCCTCCTGGGAGTTCGCCGAGCGCGCCCGGGACGAGTCCGGCGGCTTCATCGACGACGTGACGGACCGTCAAATCCTCGCCGCCTACCGCCTGTTGGCCGCGCAGGAGGGTGTCTTCGTGGAGCCCGCGTCGGCCGCTTCGGTAGCCGGTCTGCTGAAGGCCGCCGAGGAGGGCAAGGTCGACCCCGGCCAGCGGATCGTCTGCACGGTCACCGGCAACGGCCTGAAGGACCCCGACTGGGCGGTCGCCGGTGCGCCGCAGCCGGTCACGGTCCCGATCGACGCCGACGCCGCGGCCGAGCGCCTCGGTCTCGCCTGACCCTCCCGGGCAACCCCCGCAACCTGCGGAGACGTTCGGGGCGGGTGGGCCGGCCAGCCGCCCGCCCGCCCCGAACCGCGCATTGCGCAAAGCCTCGGGCAAACGCTGCAAAGGCGCCGTTGAGGCATGTGATGGCGCGCGACACGCATCGTGCGCCTCCTGTGCGCCCTATGTCGCGACAGAACCTTCCTTCGATAGGCTGGCACCCAACTCCCCTCCCCACGGCATAACGCAGTGGTGTGCAGGGCAGGTCAGAACAGACCCCACGAGCCGCCCGGGCGCTTCGGCGCCGCGGAGTCGTGCTCCGGGGCAGTACCGCAGCATCAATCAAGGAGAGTCATCGAGCGATGGCCGGTCCCGCGTTCCGCGCCGCCGCCGTCCGGGTGCGCACCCCCGCTACCAGCGCCAATCTCGGCCCCGGCTTCGATGCCCTGGGACTTTCCCTGGGGCTGTACGACGACGTCGTCGTCCGGGTCGCCGACTCCGGTCTGCACGTCGACATCGCCGGCGAGGGTGCGCAGTCGCTGCCGCGCGACGAAAGCCATCTGCTCGTACGGGCCATGCGCACCGCCTTCGACCTGCTCGGCGGGCAGCCGCGCGGCCTGGAGATCGTCTGCGCCAACCGCATCCCGCACGGCCGGGGCCTCGGCTCCTCCTCGGCCGCCATCTGCGCCGGCATCGTCGCGGCCCGCGCGGTGACCATAGGCGGCGAGCAGAAGCTGGACGACGCCGCGCTGTTGGAGCTCGCCAACGAGATCGAGGGCCACCCCGACAACGTCGCGGCCTGTCTGCTCGGCGGGTTCACGCTGGCCTGGACGGACACCGGCACCGCGCGGGCGATCCGCATGGATCCGGCCGATTCCATCGTTCCGGTGGTCTTCGTGCCCGGGAAGCCGGTGCTCACCGAGACCGCCCGCGGACTGCTGCCGCGCACCGTCCCGCACGTGGACGCCGCGGCCAACGCCGGTCGTGCCGCACTGCTCGTCGAGGCCCTGACCAGGCGCCCCGAGCTGCTGCTCGCCGCGACCGAGGACCGACTTCACCAGGACTACCGCGCCCCCGCGATGCCGGAGAGCATGGGCCTGGTGAACCGACTGCGCGCGGACGGCGTCCCCGCAGTCATCTCCGGTGCGGGCCCGACGGTGCTCGCACTGGTCGAAGAAGCGGCGGCCGACAAGGTCGCGGCGCTGGCGGGAGAGGGGTGGGCGGCCAACCGGCTGACCCTCGACGCGGCGGGCACCTGCGTGCTGCCGCTCGCCGGGTGATCACACCGAGTGATCGACGATCGCCGGTCTTGGAGAGGGGGAATGTTTGTTGGATCCGGTAGTGTTAACCTCAAGTCAGTACTCGACGCCAGTGTGGCGCGGTGCTTCGTGTCCCCCATCGGGACCATTTCTTCCGGGAGCCTCCCAAACTGCTTGGAACCTTTGTCCTGAGCAGACGTGAGCACGCTCCGGAATCGGCGTGACGACACAAGTCACATCCCAGATCTTCACGCCGGAGCCATGAATTGATTTCTCCGCCGAATCAGGCGGGACCACCGCCCCGGCCCGGTCCGTTAGACCAAGGAACCGGCCGGACAGCACAACCGGTCGCCGAGCCAGACAGGCCGACGCCCGCTCCAGGGAAGGACCCTTCGTGAGCGACACCACCGATCTGATGGGCGCGCGCACCGACGGCAGTGCCGCCACGCCCGCCACGGACGCTCCCGCCGCGCCTGCCACCACGCGGCGCCGCCGTTCCGGCACCGGCCTTGAGGGCATGGTCCTGGCAGAGTTGCAGCAGATTGCCTCGGGCCTCGGTATCAAGGGCACCGCGCGGATGCGCAAGAGCCAGCTGATCGAGGTCATCAAGGAGCGGCAGGCCGCCGGCTCCGGGGCCGCAACCAAGGCCGACGCGCCCGCCGCCGACGCCGAGACCAAGCCCAAGCGCCGGGCCACCTCCAAGGCCCGCACCGGTGAGGAGAGCGCCGAGCCCGCCAAGGCCGAGAAGGCCGCCAAGTCGGCCAAGTCCACGGAGAAGGCCGGGACCCAGCAGCAGATCGACATCCCCGGCCAGCCCTCCCCGCAGGGCGGCGCCGCCGCCGAGGAGGCGCCGACCGGTGAGCGCCGCCGGCGCCGGGCCACCGCCCCCGCGGGCAGCCCGGACGGCACCGACGCCAAGGCCGAGTCCGCCACCGCGGTCAAGGCCGAGGCCAAGACCGACACCGCCGCGCAGGAGGCCGGCGAGGGCCGGACCGCCAGGGGCACCGACCGTCAGGACCGCGGGGACCGTCAGGACCGCGGCCCGAAGGGCGAGCGGGGTCGTCGGGACCGTGACCGGGACCGCGACCGCGACCGTCGCAAGGGCGACGCGGGCGACAGCGGCGGCCAGGGCGGCAACCGTCAGCGGGACCGTCGGGACGGCGGCGGCGACGAGGAGGACTTCGAGGGCGGTCGGCGCGGTCGGCGCGGCCGTTACCGCGACCGCCGCGGGCGTCGTGGCCGCGAGGACTTCGCGAACGAGCCGCAGTTGGCCGAGGACGACGTGCTGATCCCCGTCGCGGGCATCCTCGACATCCTCGACAACTACGCGTTCATCCGGACCTCCGGCTACCTGCCCGGCCCGAACGACGTGTACGTCTCGCTCGCCCAGGTCCGCAAGAACGGCCTGCGCAAGGGCGACCACGTCACCGGCGCGGTCCGGCAGCCCAAGGACGGCGAGCGGCGCGAGAAGTTCAACGCCCTGGTGCGGCTGGACAGCGTCAACAGCATGGCGCCCGAACAGGGCCGCCAGCGTGCCGAGTTCGGGAAGCTGACGCCCCTTTACCCGCAGGAGCGGCTGCGCCTGGAGGGTGAGTCGGGCGGCCTGACGACCCGGATCATCGACCTCGTCACGCCGATCGGCAAGGGCCAGCGTGGTCTGATCGTGGCGCCGCCGAAGACCGGCAAGACCATGATCATGCAGGCGATCGCCAACTCGATCACCCGCAACAACCCCGAGTGCCACCTGATGGTCGTCCTCGTCGACGAGCGTCCGGAAGAGGTCACCGACATGCAGCGGTCGGTCAAGGGCGAGGTCATCTCCTCGACCTTCGACCGCCCGGCCGAGGACCACACCACCGTCGCCGAACTCGCCATCGAGCGCGCCAAGCGCCTGGTCGAGCTCGGTCACGACGTGGTCGTGCTGCTGGACTCCATCACCCGCCTGGGCCGCGCGTACAACCTCGCGGCGCCCGCCTCCGGCCGCATCCTCTCCGGTGGTGTCGACTCGACCGCGCTCTACCCGCCGAAGCGCTTCTTCGGTGCCGCGCGCAACATCGAGGACGGCGGCTCGCTGACCATCCTGGCCACCGCGCTGGTCGAGACCGGCTCGCGGATGGACGAGGTGATCTTCGAGGAGTTCAAGGGCACCGGCAACCTGGAGCTCAAGCTCGACCGCAAGCTCTCCGACAAGCGCATCTTCCCGGCGGTGGACGTGGACGCGTCCAGCACCCGTAAGGAAGAGATCCTGATGGGCAGCGACGAGCTGGCCATCGTCTGGAAGCTGCGCCGGGTGCTGCACGCGCTGGACCAGCAGCAGGCCATCGAGCTGCTGCTGGACAAGATGAAGCAGACCAAGTCCAACGCGGAGTTCCTGCTGCAGATCCAGAAGACGACGCCGACCACGGGCAACGGCAACGACTGACGCCCGCGGCCGCGCCGCACTTCCACCGGGCCCCCACACCCCTTCGCGGGTATGGGGGCCCGGTGCGTTCCGGTGCGACCCGCGCCGCGCGGGGCCGTGACCCGCTTGAGACCTTTCGCACAGATCGACGGCGCCCGCGGCGTTTACGCCGGAGTGTGCCGCGCCGCGAAACCCCTGGTGAGGGCCGTGCCGCGGGCTCCGCATCGTCGAGCGACGCCCGGTTCTTCTAAGAAAACGCTCATATTGGGCTGTGCAACCCTTCCGGTCGGCCCCCCGTCTGACTAGGCAATCCACCGCTTACGGCAGGGAGACGGCGAGGCGCAGTCGACCGACGAAGGACTGAGAACAGATGGCGCAGAGCGACGGGACCGGGCGAACCGCCGGAAGCGGAGGACGCTCCATACGTGGCACCGGACGGCGGCGCAAGGCCCCCAGCCGGCGGCACCGGATCCTCACCCGCACCCTGTGCGCACTGGTCGGCGTGGTGCTGCTCGGCGGCGCCGGGGCCGGCTACCTCTACTTCAAGTTCAACGGCAACCTCACGGGCGTCGACATCAACGCCGCCCTCGGCCGCGACCGGCCCAAGAACATCGACAACGGCTCGATGGACATCCTCGTCATGGGCTCTGACTCCCGCTCGGGCGCCAACTCCTCCTACGGCAAGGACGAGGGCGGGGCGCGCTCGGACACCGCGATGGTCCTCCACGTCTTCAAGGGCCACAAGAAGGCCAGCGTCGTCAGCATCCCCCGCGACACCCTGGTCACCCGGCCCGACTGCACCAAGGACGGCAGGACCGTCCCGGGGGAGCGGCGCGCCATGTTCAACACCGCCTTCGAGGTCGGCGGCCCGGCCTGCGCCGTCAAGACCGTCGAGTCGATGAGCGGCATCCGTATGGACCACTTCGTCGAGGTCGACTTCACCGGCTTCAAGAAGCTCATCGACGCGCTCGGCGGGGTGCCGATCACCACCACCAAGCCGATCGACGACAAGTACAGCCATCTGCACCTGGCGCCCGGCACCCACACCCTGGGCGGCGAGGACGCCCTCGGCCTGGTCCGCACCCGGCACGGCGTCCCCGGCGGCGACGGCAGCGACCTCGGCCGCATCGAGCTCCAACAGACCTTCATCAAGGCCCTGTTGAAGCAGGTCCGCAGCATCGGCGTGCTCTCCAACCCCGGCAAGCTCTACGACATCGCCGACACCGCCACCAAGGCCGTCACCACCGACACCGACCTCAACTCGGTCACCGCACTGACCGGTCTGGCCAAGGAGCTCGGCGGCATCTCCACCGACGACATCGACATGGCGACGCTCCCGGTGACCTACGACCCGGTCAACCCCGACCGCGTGCTGCCGCTCACCGCCAAGAGCCGGCAGGTGTGGGACGCGCTCCGCAACGACCAGGACATCCCCAAGGCCGCGCTCAAGGGCTCGGCGGGTGACAAGGGCGGTACGTCCCGCTACGTCAAGTAGCCGCCACCGGCGCCACGCCCGCCCGGGAATAGCGCAGGCCGTACCCCGGTTTTGGGAGATACGGCCAGTGCTGGCAAACTGGACCGTCGGCCCCGGTTCACGTGACGCAATCCGTGCCACGACCCGGAGCCACTCCCGAACCTAGGAGAATCCCTTGAAGCGCGACATCCACCCGGAGTACGTCGAGACCCAGGTCAGCTGCACCTGTGGCGCCTCCTTCACCACTCGTAGCACCGTCGCCGGCGGCACCATCCGCGCCGACATCTGCTCCGAGTGCCACCCGTTCTACACGGGCAAGCAGAAGATCCTGGACACGGGCGGCCGCGTGGCCCGCTTCGAGGCCCGCTTCGGCAAGAACGCCAAGGCCGCCAAGAAGTAGCGACCCGCAAGGCGCCGGCCTCCGGTCGCCCCTGGACAAGGGGGACCGGACCGGCGTCTTTGTCGTCCGTACCCTCTGCCCCCCGGCTGAGGGGCCGGCCCGCCGCACCGCGGCAACGGGGCGCAGCGTCCCGGGAAGCCACACCAGCAGTCAGCAGAGGAACACACGATGTTCGAGGCGGTCGAGGAACTGGTCGGCGAGCACGCCGACCTCGAAAAGCGGCTGGCCGACCCCGCGGTCCACGCGGACCAGCGCGAGGCCATGCGGCTCAACAAGCGCTATGCGGAACTGACCCCGATCATCGCCACGTACCGCGCGTGGAAGCAGACCGGCGACGACATCGGCACGGCCCGTGAACTGGCCGCCGACGACCCGGACTTCGCGAGTGAGGCCAAGGACCTCGAAGCCACCCGCGAGCAGCTCACCGAGAAGCTGCGGCTGCTGCTCGTCCCGCGCGACCCCAGCGACGACAAGGACGTCATCCTGGAGGTCAAGGCCGGTGAGGGCGGCGAGGAGTCCGCGCTGTTCGCCGGCGACCTGCTGCGGATGTACCTGCGGTACGCGGAGCGGGTCGGCTGGAAGACCGAGATCCTCGACGCCAACGAGTCCGACCTCGGCGGCTACAAGGACGTCCAGGTCGCGGTGAAGACCAAGGGCGGCGGCGGGGCCACCGAGCCCGGCCAGGGCGTCTGGGCGCGGCTGAAGTACGAGGGCGGGGTGCACCGCGTCCAGCGGGTGCCCGCGACCGAGTCGCAGGGCCGGATCCACACCTCCGCGGCCGGTGTGCTGGTCACGCCGGAGGCCGAGGAGGTCGAGGTCGAGGTCGTCGCCAACGACCTGCGGATCGACGTCTACCGCTCCTCGGGACCCGGCGGCCAGTCCGTCAACACCACCGACTCCGCGGTCCGGATCACCCACCTGCCCACCGGCATCGTGGTCTCCTGCCAGAACGAGAAGAGCCAGCTCCAGAACAAGGAGCAGGCGATGCGCATCCTCCGCTCGCGGCTGCTGGCCGCGGCCCAGGAGGAGGCCGAGAAGGAGGCGTCGGACGCCCGGCGCAGCCAGGTGCGCACCGTCGACCGCTCGGAGCGCATCCGCACCTACAACTTCCCGGAGAACCGCATCTCGGACCACCGGGTGGGCTTCAAGGCGTACAACCTGGACCAGGTGCTCGACGGCGAGCTGGACCCGGTCATCCAGGCGTGCGTCGACGCCGATGCGGCGGCCAAGCTGGCCGCCGCCCAGTAAGACCGCAAGACCCTCAAGGACCGATCGGCTGGAGGACCAGTGAACCTGCTGCTCGCGGAGGTGGCCCAGGCCACCCAGCGGCTGGCCGACGCCGGCGTGCCCTCCCCGCGCTTCGACGCGGAGGAGTTGGCCGCGCATGTGCACGGCGTCAAGCGCAGCCAGTTGCACACGGTCCCCGACGCGGACTTCGACGCCCGCTACTGGGAGGCCGTCGCCCGCCGTGAGGCGCGCGAACCCCTCCAGCACATCACCGGCCGGGCGTTCTTCCGCTACCTCGAACTGGCCGTCGGGCCGGGGGTGTTCGTGCCCCGCCCGGAGACCGAGTCGGTGGTCGGTTGGGCGATAGACGCGGTGCGCGCCATGGACGTCGTCGAGCCGCTGATCGTCGACCTCTGCACCGGCTCGGGGGCGATCGCCCTCGCCCTGGCGCAGGAGGTGCCGCGCTCGCGGGTGCACGCCGTGGAGCTCTCCGACGAGGCCCTGGGCTTCGCCCGCAAGAACGTCGAGGGGTCCCGCGTCGTTCTCCACCACGGCGATGCGCTCACCGCGCTCCCCGAACTGGACGGGCAGGTCGACCTGGTGATCTCCAATCCGCCGTACATCCCGCTCACCGAGTGGGAGTACGTCGCCCCCGAGGCCCGCGACCACGACCCGGAGCTGGCGCTGTTCTCCGGCGAGGACGGCCTGGACACCATCCGGGGCATCGAGCGGACCGCACACCGTCTGCTGCGGCCCGGCGGCGTGGTCGTCGTCGAGCATGCCGACACCCAGGGCGGGCAGGTGCCGTGGATCTTCAACGAGGAGCTGGGCTGGGCGGACGCGGCCGACCACCCCGACCTCAACAACCGGCCCCGCTTCGCCACCGCGCGCCGGGCGACGCCATGAGCCGCCCCGCCCAGGCGCCCGATGCAGGCGATGCATCCGAAGTATTCGTTCCGCACGAGGAGGACCGCTAATGGCACGGCGATACGACTGCAGCGACGCGACCGACCGCGCGACCGGCCTGCGTGAGGCAGCCTCGGCCGTGCGGCGCGGCGAGCTGGTCGTGCTGCCGACCGACACCGTCTACGGCATCGGCGCGGACGCCTTCAGCCCGGAGGCCGTCGGTGACCTGCTGGAGGCCAAGGGCCGCGGCCGGGGCATGCCGTCCCCGGTCCTGGTCGGGTCCCCCAACACCCTGCACGGCCTGGTCACCGAGTTCTCCGAGCAGGCATGGGAGCTGGTCGACGCGTTCTGGCCGGGGGCGTTGACCCTCGTCGCCAGCCATCAGCCGTCGCTGACCTGGGACTTGGGCGAGACCCGCGGCACGGTCGCGGTGCGGATGCCGCTGCACCCGGTCGCCATCGAACTGCTCACCGAGTTCGGCCCGATGGCCGTCTCCAGCGCCAACCTCACCGGTCACCCCTCCCCGCAGGACTGCGACGCCGCGCAGGAGATGCTCGGCGACTCGGTCTCGGTCTACCTCGACGCCGGCCCGACGCCCGCCGCCGTGCCGTCGTCGATCGTGGACGTCACCGGCAAGGTGCCGGTGCTGCTGCGCGAGGGCGCGATCAGCGTCGAGGAGCTGCGCAAGGTCGTACCCGAGCTTGAGGTGGCGCATTGATGCCGCCGCCACAGGGACGGGGCATAGCGGGACGAGGCGCCGACACCTTCTCCGTCCCGGTGGAGAGCCCGCACTGCTTCCGGATCCTCCACGTCAGCACCGGCAACGTCTGTCGCTCGCCGATCACCGAGCGGCTGCACCGGCACGCCCTCCAGGAGCGGCTCGGCTCGTCACAAGCCGTCCGCGGCTGCGGGCTGCTCGTGGAGAGCGCCGGCACCTGGGGCCATGAGGGCGCCCCGATGGAGACGCACGCCGCGACGGTGCTCGCCGACTACGGCGCGGACCCGGCCGGCTTCATCGGCCGGGAGCTGCTCGACGAGCACGTCATCCGGGCCGACCTGGTGCTCACCGCCACCCGCGACCACCGCGCGCAGGTCATCTCCATGGGGCACTCCGCGGGGCTGCGCACCTTCACGCTGAAGGAGTTCAACCGCCTGGTTCGCGCCATAGATCCGGCCACGTTGCCGGCGCCCGACCCGGGGCTGCCCGACGGCGGGCTGGTCGAGCGGGCCCGCGCGCTGGTCGGCGCGGCCGCCGCGCTGCGCGGCTGGCTGCTGGCGCCCAACCCGGAGTCCGACGAGGTCCACGACCCCTACGGGGCACCGATCACGTTCTTCCGCTCCATCGGCGACGAGATCAACCGCGCGCTCGACCCGGTCGTCACCGCCCTCACCGGAGTCCCGGCGCCGGCATAGCGCGCCCGCGCACCCTCCGGCGCGCCCCTCGCGTCCCAGGCGCCCCGGGAACAGCCCTGACGGCCCCTCTGCGGCCCGTGGCCGGCCCCGGGACCCGATCGGCCTCGGCACGCCGCGCCCGATGCCTGAGCCGCGCCTACATTGGGATTGGGCCTGCCGGGCGGTCAGGGCCGGCCGGGCCCCGGGGCACGTGCGACGTGTCCTGGTCCCGTACGAGGCCCGGAGCCAGCGATGCCCGCCACCACCGCGTCATCCCGCCGCACGTCCCCGGCCGGCCGCGTCACGGCCGGCGACCCCCGGGCCGCCGCCGCGGCCGAGACCGTCGAGCAGCGGGCCCGGGCCGCCGCCCACGACCAGGTCACCCGCCCGCCCGGCTCTCCCGACTTCGCCGCGCTGCTGCGCCAGGACCCGGAGATCGCCGGCGTCCTGTTGGCGGAGAGCGGCCGGCAGAGCGACGGGCTCCAACTCATCGCCGCCGAGAACTTCGTCTCGCCCGCCGTCCTGGCCGCCCTCGGCTCCCCGCTGGGCAACAAGTACGCCGAGGGCTATCCCGGCGCCCGGCACCACAGCGGCTGCGAAATCGTCGACCTCGCCGAGCGGATCGCGGTGGAGCGCGCCACCGCCCTCTTCGGCGCCGAACACGCCAACGTCCAGTCCCACTCGGGCTCTTCGGCCGTGCTCGCCGCCTACGCCGCGCTGCTGCGCCCCGGCGACACCGTCCTGGCGATGTCCCTGCGGCACGGCGGCCACCTCACCCACGGCTCACCGGCCAACTTCTCCGGCCGGTGGTTCGACTTCGCCGGCTACGGCGTCGACCCGGCGACCGGCCTGCTCGACTACGACGCGATCCGCACACTGGCCCGCGAGCGCCGCCCCAAGGCCCTGGTGTGCGGCTCGATCGCCTATCCGCGGCACATCGACTACGCCGCCTTCCGCGACATCGCCGACGAGATCGGCGCGTATCTGATCGCCGACGTGGCACACCCGATGGGGTTGATCGCCGGCCGGGCGGCGCCCAGCCCGGTGCCGTACGCGGACGTGGTGTGCGCGACCACCCACAAGGTGCTGCGCGGGCCGCGCGGCGGGATGATCCTGTGCCGGGCGCGGCTGGCCGAGCGGATCGACCGCGCGGTGTTCCCGTTCACCCAGGGCGGCGCGCAGATGAACGCGGTGGCCGCCAAGGCCGTGGCGTTCGCGGAGGCCGCGACGCCGGCGTTCCGGGGTTACGCCCGCCAGGTCGTCGACAATGCCCGGGCGCTGTCCGGCGGGCTGGCCGCGCAGGGCCTGACGGTCACCACCGGCGGCACCGACACCCATCTGATCACCGCGGACACCGCCCCGCTGGGCCTGGACGCGCGCACCGCCCGCGGCCGGCTGGCGGCCGCCGGCATCGTGCTGGACACCTGCGCACTGCCCGGCGCCCAGGCGCCCGCGGGGTCCGGGACCTGCCCGACCGGGATCCGGCTGGGCACCGCCGCGGTGACGACGCAGGGGATGGGCGAGGCCGAGATGCACCGGGTCGCGGAGCTGATCGGGGCGGCGCTGCGGGAGGACGGCGCGGTGCGCGCCGCGATCGCCGGGCTGGTCGGCCGGTTCCCGCCGTATCCGGAGCAGGACTGAGCGCGGGCGGCGCCGGAACCGTCCGCGCGGCGCCCGGCGTCTTCTCCGGCATGCGCCCGTATTCACGGCCACCGGCCGGACACGCATAAGGTGTGGGGCTGTGATGGCCAGCTATCTCTATGGGGCAGCCCGTGCGTGAATACCTGCTGACGCTGTGCGTCACTGCCGCGGTGACCTACCTGCTGACCGGGCCGGTGCGGAAGTTCGCGATCGCGGCCGGTGCGGTACCGGAGATCCGTGCGCGGGACGTACACCGCGAGCCGACCCCGCGACTGGGCGGGATCGCGATGTTCGGCGGGTTGTGCGCGGGGCTGCTGGTGGCCGCGCACCTGACCAACCTCAAGAGCGTCTTCGAGACCAACGAGCCGCGGGCCCTACTGTCGGGCGCCGCGCTGATCTGGATCCTCGGCGTGCTGGACGACAAATGGGGCGTGGACGCCCTGGTCAAGCTGGGCGGCCAGATGATCGCCGCGGGTGTGATGGTCCTTCAGGGGCTGACGATCCTCTACCTCCCGGTCCCCGGCATCGGCACGGTCGCGCTGACGCCGATGCAGGGCACCCTGCTGACCGTCGCGCTGGTCGTCATCACCATCAACGCGGTGAACTTCGTGGACGGCCTGGACGGTCTGGCGTCCGGCATGGTCTGCATCGCCGCGGCCGCGTTCTTCATGTACACCTACCGGCTCTGGTTCGGTTACGGCATCGAGGCGGCGGCGCCGGCCACCCTGTTCTCGGTCGTGCTGATGGGCATGTGCCTGGGCTTCCTGCCGCACAACATGCACCCGGCCCGGATCTTCATGGGCGACTCCGGCTCGATGCTGATCGGCCTGGTGATGGCGGCCGGCGCGGTCTCGCTGACCGGCCAGGTCGACCCGGACCTGCTCAACCAGAAGGCGGGCGGTCTGCGCGAGGCGACCCACGCGATGGTGCCGGTCTACATCCCGCTGCTGCTGCCGCTGACGATCATCGCGGTACCCGTCGCGGATCTGATTCTGGCCATTGTTCGGCGGACCTGGAAGGGGCAGTCGCCGTTCGCCGCGGACCGCGGGCACCTGCACCACCGCCTGCTGGAGATCGGCCACTCGCACAGCCGCGCGGTGCTGATCATGTACTTCTGGTCCGCGCTGATCGCGTTCGGCGCGGTGGCGTACTCCGCCAACGACGCCAGCATGTGGATCGTCCTGGGCATCGTGCTGCTCAGCGCGGTCGGCCTGGTGCTGCTCCTGCTGCCGCGCTTCACCCCGCGGGCCCCGATCTGGGCCGAGCGGCTGGTCCCGCCGCGCTACCGCCGGGTCGTCCGCGAGGCGTTGGAGGTGGACGGCGCGGTCGCGGACGAGCCGGGGGAGGAGCGTCGTTCGACGGTTCCGCCCGGGATCCACGGCGCCACGGCGATCGGCGACCGGTCACGTTTCGTGGACCGCCGCAGGGCGGGGAGTCACCGCTGAGGCCCCTCAAGGTCGCCCGAATGTGCGTCAGGAATCGGGACGGTTGACCCCATACCAGACAGCCGACGGTTCGTCAGTGCACTGATGTGCAGAGTCACTCTCAAGTGTGACAGGATCCACACGAACCAGGTAAAGACCTCATCAAATAGTTTGTGATACCGTTCACGAAACCCGGCGATAGAGCCGAAGGACCGTAGTGCGACGGTCCATTGGCCTGAAGGTTCTTGCGCCGGCCGGGTCTACGCTCGTCCCTGACGACACCACCCCCATCCCATGCCGGAGCGCCACCATGCAGTCGAATGACGCCCGACTACTTCTCCACGCCGCCGTACCCACCGTTGCCGCCGGCGCCATCGCCGTTGCCGTGAGCGGTGTGGTCGCGGGCGCCGCGGGTGCGCTCGGCGCCGCCTTCGGCGCCCTGCTGGTCATCCTGGTGATGGGGGCCGGGCTCGTCGTCCTGCAGCAGACCGCCAAGAAGCTGCCGCAGCTGTTCCAGATGATGGGGCTGCTGCTGTACACGGTGCAGATCCTGTTCGTGGCGGTGTTCCTCATCGCCTTCAAGGACACAACTCTCTTCGACACCAAGGCATTTGCGTTCTCTCTGCTCGCTGCCACCCTCGTATGGATCGCGGCGCAGACCCGCGGCCACATGAAGGCGAAGATTCTGTACGTGGATCCCGACTCCGCGGAGGCCAAGACGGCCAAGACGGCGGGGTCGCCGACGTGACACGTAGGGCCGAGATAAACGGCCTCGTGCCGGCCTGCTATCGTCCGGTGCCAACTGCGGCGCAGCTGGCGCAGGCGGCTGAGCTCCCAGGGTCCCCGAGAGGGAACGGGAAGTTCTCGCGGCCGATGCCTGTGATCCGGACCGGCCTAGTGCCGACCAGCCGCCCCCTAATCCGTAACACCAGTCCAGTGCCGCTCCGTGGTTCAACGCCGCGCCGACACAACGAGGTTGCCGTACCCATGCGCCACGCTGAAGGAGCTCGCGGTGAGTGCTGAAACGATGCTCGCCTTCGAGACCGACTGCCACATCTTTTCCGGGTGCGGCTTTGATGCTCCCGGGCTTCATAACTTCGTCTTCGAGCCCCTCTTCACCATCGGTGGCTTCGAGTTCAACAAGCCGATGTTGCTGGCCCTGCTCAGCACGGTCGTCGTGGTGTGGTTCTTCTGGGCTGCATTCGGCCGCGCCAAGGTGGTTCCCGGCAAGCTGCAGATGATCGGCGAGGCGGGCTATGACTTCGTGCGTCGCGGGCTCGTCTACGACGCGCTGGGGAAGAAGGAGGGCGACAAGTACGTCCCCTTCATGGTCTCGCTGTTCTTCTTCGTGTGGATCATGAACATCTGGTCGATCATCCCCGTCGCCCAGTTCCCGGTGACGTCGGTGATCGCCTTCCCCGCGGGCCTCGCGGCGATCGTCTACATCCTCTGGGTCTTCCTGACCTTCAAGAAGCACGGCTTCGTCGGTGCCTTCAAGAACTTCTCCGGCTACGACAAGTCGCTCGGCTGGGTCCTCCCGCTGCTGATGGTCATCGAGCTCTTCTCGAACCTGATCATCCGGCCCTTCACCCACGCGGTCCGACTCTTCGCGAACATGTTCGCGGGTCACCTGCTGATCCTGATGTTCACCGTCGCGAGCTGGTACCTGCTCAACGGCATCGGCTTCGTGTACGCCGGCGCGTCGTTCATCATGACCATCCTGATGACGGCCTTCGAGCTGTTCATCCAGGCCGTTCAGGCGTACGTCTTCGTGCTTCTGGCCTGCAACTACGTCCAGGGCGCGCTCGCCGAACACCACTGAGCACCCCGGCTCCCACCCCAACAGCTGTCCGGTGGCCAACCCCCACCGGTCCGTGAAACGAGAAGGAAGTAACGGCATGTCCGCTGCTCTCGAGATGGCCAACCACCTCGCCGCCGCCGGCGACTCCGCCAAGACCACGGTCGTCGGCAACGTCGCCGCCATCGGTTACGGTCTCGCCGCGATCGGCCCCGGCGTCGGCGTCGGCATCATCTTCGGTAACGGCACCCAGGCCCTGGCCCGCCAGCCCGAGGCCGCCGGCCTGATCCGCACCAACCAGATCATGGGTTTCGCCTTCTGTGAGGCTCTCGCCCTGATCGGCATCGTCATGGGCTTCGTTTACAAGTAAACGAAACTCATCGACTATCCATTCAGACGGAAGGCACTGATGTGAACGCCCTGAACTTGGCGGCGGAGGTTCCTGAGAACCCCCTCGTCCCGCCGATTCCAGAGCTGGTCATCGGCCTGATCGCTTTCTTCATCGTCTTCGGCTTCCTCGCCAAGAAGCTCCTCCCGAACATCAACAAGGTTCTGGACGAGCGCCGGGCGCAGATCGAGGGCCGGATCGAGGATGCCGAGGCGACTCAGGCCGAGGCGCAGCAGGTGCTCGCGGACTACCGGGCCCAGCTCGCCGACGCCCGCCACGAGGCCGCGCGCCTGCGCCAGGAGGCGCAGGAGCAGGGCGCGACGCTCATCGCCGAGATGCGCGCCGAGGGCCAGCGGCAGCGTGAGGAAATCATCGCCGCCGGTCACGCCCAGATCGAGGCGGACCGCAAGACGGCCGCGCAGGCGCTGCGCCAGGACGTGGGCAAGCTCGCCACCGAACTGGCCGGCAAGCTCGTCGGCGAGTCCCTTGAGGACCACGCCCGACAGAGCCGGACCATCGACCGCTTCCTCGACGAGCTTGAGGAGAAGTCGGCATCGGACGCGACGAAGGCTGAGGCCGGCCGATGAATGGAGCGAGCCGCGAGGCACTCGCCTCCGCACGCGAGCAGTTCAACGCGCTGACGGACAACACCTCCGTCGACGCCGCGAAGCTCGCCGAGGAGCTGGCTGCCGTCACCGCTCTGCTCGACCGCGAGGTCTCGTTGCGTCGGGTCCTCACCGACCCGGCGCAGCCCGGCGAGGCGCGGGCCGAGCTGGCCCGGCGGCTGCTCGGCGGCCAGGTCGGCGAGGCCACCCTCGACCTGGTGACCGGCATGGTCTGCTCCCGCTGGTCGCGCTCGCGTGACCTGCCGGACGCGATCGAGGAGCTGGCGTTCAGCGCCGACCTCGTCGCGGCGCAGCGGGACGGCCGCCTGGACGACGTCGAGGACGAGCTGTTCCGGTTCGGTCGGATCATCGCCGGGAGCGGCGAGCTCCGCCGCGCGCTGACGGACCGGAGCGCCACGGCCTCCGCCAAGACGGAGCTGCTGCACACGCTGCTGGGCGGTCGGGCCAACCCGGTCACCGAGCGGCTGGTGATCCGTCTTGTCGCACAGCCGCGGGGCCGTAGCCTGGAGGCGGGGCTCGACGCCCTCTCCAAGCTGGCGGCGGCCCGCCGGGACCGCATGGTCGCGGTGGTCACCTCCGCGGTGCCGCTCAGCGACGGACAGCGGCAGCGCCTCGGCGCCGCACTGGCCACGCTGTACGGCCGGCAGATCCACCTGAACCTCGACGTGGACCCCGATGTCCTCGGCGGCGTGCAGGTCCGGATCGGCGACGAGGTCATCAACGGGACCGTCGCGGAGCGCCTCGACGAGGCGTCCCGGCGGATGGCCGGCTGACCCAGCCACCAACTCAAGAGCTGCGCACCCGGCGGCGAGAGACCGGGCCCGCCGGACCGACAGGTCCGGCCGCGGTCCGGACGACGCCCCGGAAAACAGCACAAGCATGACGGCGGCCCCGAGTTGGGCCGTAAGCGGAAACGGTCCGGGGGAGACGCCCCCAGGACACCCGCACGTAACTTCGGGCCCAACAAGGAGAGCAGGGAACCCAGATGGCGGAGCTCACGATCCGGCCGGAGGAGATCCGGGACGCACTGGAGAACTTCGTCCAGGCGTACAAGCCGGACGCGGCCTCGCGCGAAGAGGTCGGGACGGTCAGCGATGCCGGCGACGGCATCGCACACGTCGAGGGTCTGCCCTCGACGATGGCGAACGAACTGCTGAAGTTCGAGGACGGCACGCTCGGTCTGGCGCTGAACCTGGAAGAGCGCGAGATCGGTGCGGTCATCCTCGGTGAGTTCAGCGGCATCGAGCAGGGCCAGCCGGTGCAGCGCACCGGTGAGGTGCTCTCGGTCGCCGTGGGCGAGGGCTACCTCGGCCGCGTCGTCGACCCGCTGGGCAACCCGATCGACGGTCTCGGCGAGATCGAGACCGAGGGCCGCCGTGCCCTGGAGCTGCAGGCCCCCGGCGTCATGGTCCGCAAGTCGGTCCACGAGCCGATGGAGACCGGCTACAAGGCCGTCGACTCGATGGTGCCGATCGGCCGTGGCCAGCGTCAGCTGATCATCGGCGACCGCCAGACCGGCAAGACCGCCCTGGCCGTCGACACCATCATCAACCAGCGCGACAACTGGCGTTCCGGCGACCCGAAGAAGCAGGTCCGCTGCATCTACGTCGCCGTCGGCCAGAAGGGCTCCACCATCGCGTCCGTCCGCGGCGCGCTGGAAGAGGCCGGTGCCCTCGAATACACCACCATCGTCGCCGCCCCGGCGTCCGACCCGGCGGGCTTCAAGTACCTGGCCCCGTACACCGGTTCGGCCATCGGTCAGCACTGGATGTACCAGGGCAAGCACGTCCTGATCATCTTCGACGACCTCTCGAAGCAGGCCGACGCCTACCGCGCCGTGTCCCTGCTGCTGCGCCGCCCGCCGGGCCGTGAGGCGTACCCGGGTGACGTCTTCTACCTGCACTCGCGTCTGCTGGAGCGCTGCGCCAAGCTCTCCGACGACATGGGCGCCGGTTCGATGACCGGTCTGCCGATCGTCGAGACCAAGGCCAACGACGTCTCGGCGTTCATCCCGACCAACGTCATCTCCATCACCGACGGCCAGTGCTTCCTGGAGTCGGACCTGTTCAACGCCAACCAGCGGCCGGCGCTCAACGTCGGTATCTCGGTCTCCCGCGTCGGCGGTTCGGCCCAGCACAAGGCGATGAAGCAGGTCTCCGGTCGGCTCCGCGTCGACCTCGCCCAGTACCGCGAGCTGGAGGCGTTCGCCGCCTTCGGTTCCGACCTGGACGCGGCCTCCAAGGCCCAGCTGGGGCGCGGTCAGCGCATGACCGAGCTGCTCAAGCAGGACCAGTACGCGCCGATGTCCACCGAGGACCAGGTCATCTCCGTCTGGGCCGGCACCAACGGCAAGATGGACGAGGTCCCGGTCGGGGACATCCGCCGCTTCGAGCGCGAGCTCCTCGCCCACCTCCACCGGGAGAAGAAGGACCTGCTGACCAGCATCCGCGAGGGCGGCAAGATGTCCGACGACACCATCGGTGCCATCTCGGACGCGGTCGACGCCTTCAAGCGGCAGTTCGAGACCTCGGACGGCAAGCTGCTCGGCGAGGACACTCCCGCCACCGGCAAGTGACGACGGAAGGGACCTGATCCATGGGAGCCACGCTCCGGGTCTACAAGCGTCGCATCCGCTCCGTCACCGCGACCAAGAAGATCACTCGGGCGATGGAGATGATCGCCGCCTCGCGCGTCGTCAAGGCGCAGCGTCAGGTGGCGGCATCGACGCCGTACTCCAGTGAACTGACCCGCGCGGTGACCGCGGTTGCCACGGGTTCGAACACCCAGCACCCGCTGACGACCGAGGCGGAGAAGCCGATCCGGGCCGCGCTGCTGCTCATCACGAGCGACCGCGGTCTGGCCGGCGCCTACTCCTCCAACGTCATCAAGGCCGCGGAGCAGCTCACCGAGCGGCTCAAGGCCGAGGGCAAGGAGGTCGACGCCTACATCGTCGGCCGCAAGGGCGTGTCCTACTACGGCTTCCGCGAGCGGAAGGTCATGGAGTCGTGGGTCGGCTTCACGGACAACCCGACGTACGCCGACGCCAAGATGATCGCCGCTCCGCTGATCGCCGCCGTCCAGCAGGACACCGCGGACGGCGGAGTGGACGAACTCCACATCGTCTTCACCGAGTTCATCTCGATGATGACGCAGAACGCGCTGGACGACCGTCTGCTGCCGCTGTCCCTGGACGGTGCGGCGGACGCGTCCGACGAGAAGTCCAAGGGCGAGATCCTCCCGCTCTACGACTTCGAGCCGTCGCCGGAGGACGTCCTCGACGCCCTGCTGCCGCGGTACGTGGAGTCGCGCATCTACAACGCGCTGCTGCAGGCCGCCGCCTCCAAGCACGCCGCCACCCGGCGCGCGATGAAGTCGGCGACCGACAACGCCGAAGAGCTCATCAAGTCGCTCTCGCGGCTTGCCAACGCGGCCCGCCAGGCCGAAATCACCCAGGAAATCAGCGAGATCGTCGGTGGCAGTGCCGCACTGGCCGACGCGACCGCGGGGAGTGACTGACAACTATGACCACCACTGTTGAGACGGCCACGGCGACGGGCCGCGTCGCGCGGGTCATCGGCCCGGTCGTCGACGTGGAGTTCCCCGTCGACGCGATGCCGGACATCTACAACGCCCTGACGGTCGAGGTCATCGACCCGGCCGAGAAGGGCAAGACCAAGACCCTGACGCTGGAGGTCGCGCAGCACCTCGGCGAGGGCCTGGTCCGGGCGATCTCCATGCAGCCCACCGACGGCCTGGTCCGCCAGGCCCCGGTGACCAACACCGGTGACGGCATCACCGTGCCCGTCGGTGACATCACCAAGGGCAAGGTGTTCAACACCCTCGGCGAGATCCTCAACAAGCCCGAGGCGACCGCCGACGTCACCGAGCGCTGGGCGATCCACCGCAAGGCCCCGTCCTTCGACCAGCTTGAGTCGAAGACCGAGATGTTCGAGACCGGCATCAAGGTCATCGACCTGCTGACCCCGTACGTCAAGGGCGGCAAGATCGGTCTGTTCGGCGGCGCCGGCGTCGGCAAGACGGTGCTCATCCAGGAGATGATCTACCGCGTCGCCAACAACCACGACGGTGTCTCCGTGTTCGCCGGTGTCGGCGAGCGCACCCGTGAGGGCAACGACCTCATCGAGGAGATGACCGACTCCGGCGTCATCGACAAGACCGCGCTGGTCTTCGGTCAGATGGACGAGCCGCCGGGCACCCGTCTGCGCGTCGCGTTGGCCGGCCTGACCATGGCCGAGTACTTCCGTGACGTCCAGAAGCAGGACGTGTTGTTCTTCATCGACAACATCTTCCGCTTCACCCAGGCCGGTTCCGAGGTCTCGACCCTGCTCGGCCGGATGCCCTCCGCGGTGGGTTACCAGCCGAACCTGGCCGACGAGATGGGTCTCCTCCAGGAGCGCATCACCTCGACCCGTGGTCACTCGATCACCTCGATGCAGGCGATCTACGTCCCCGCGGACGACCTGACCGACCCGGCGCCGGCGACCACCTTCGCCCACCTCGACGCGACGACGGTGCTCTCCCGTCCGATCTCGGAGAAGGGCATCTACCCGGCGGTCGACCCGCTGGACTCGACGTCCCGGATCCTGGACCCGCGCTACATCTCGCAGGACCACTACAACTGCGCCTCGCGCGTGAAGTCGATCCTGCAGAAGTACAAGGACCTCCAGGACATCATCTCCATCCTGGGTATGGACGAGCTCAGCGAGGAAGACCGGCTCACGGTCTACCGCGCTCGTCGCATCGAGCGCTTCCTGTCGCAGAACACCCACGTGGCGAAGCAGTTCACCGGCGTCGACGGCTCGGACGTGCCGCTGGACGAGACGATCGCGGCCTTCAACGCGATCGCCGACGGCGAGTTCGACCACTTCCCGGAGCAGGCCTTCTTCATGTGCGGTGGCCTTGAGGACCTGAAGAAGAACGCCAAGGAGCTTGGCGTCTCCTGACCCGTGCTCCCGGACCGGGGGCGGCCTGGCCGTCCCCGGTCCGTACGACCACTAGTATTTGACCCAACATCTGCCACACCAGGCAGGTGGAGACCCGAGGAGCCATCGTGGCTGAGCTGCACGTCGAGTTGGTCGCCGCGGACCGGCAGGTCTGGTCCGGCGAGGCCAGCCTGGTCGTCGCGCGCACCTCGTCGGGCGACATCGGCGTCATGCCCGGACACCAGCCGCTGCTCGGCGTGCTGCAGTCGGGCCCGGTGACGATTCGCACGACCGGTGAGAGCGGGGACGGCACCGTCGTCGCCGCGGTGCACGGCGGCTTCATCTCGTTCGCCGACAACAAGCTGTCTCTGCTGGCGGAGATCGCCGAGCTGTCGGACGAGATCGATGTCCAGCGCGCGGAGCGGGCCCTGGAGCGGGCGAAGTCGGAGGCCGACGCGGCCGCCGAGCGCCGCGCCGATGTCCGGCTGCGTGCGGTGACGGGCGTTCACTAGAGCTCCGTCACCGTCGAGATCGATCCTCAGCCGCGGGCTGCCCGGACTTCCGGAGCGGTCCGCGGCTGAGGCAATGCAGGTGCGTTTCCCGAATACACGGCGAGGAGGTCGGTCGAGATGGTCCTCGCTCTGCTCGTGAGCGGCGCGGTCGTGTTGCTCGTGCTGCTGGGGCTGTTCGTCTTCGGACTGCGACGGCGGCTCATCCAGCGCTCCGGCGGCACCTTCGACTGCAGCCTGCGCTGGAACGCGCCGGAGGTCGAGCCCGGTGGCAAGGGCTGGATCTACGGTGTGGCGCGGTACAACGGCGACCGGGTCGAGTGGTTCCGGGTCTTCTCGTACGCACCGCGCCCCCGCCGCGTGCTGGAGCGCTCCGCCATCGAGGTACTGGAGCGCCGCACCCCCCAGGGCGAGGAGGAACTCGCCCTGCTCTCCGACTCCATCGTGCTGGCCTGCGCCCACGACGGCATCCGCGTGGAACTCGCCATGAGCGAGGACGCCCTCACCGGCTTCCTGGCCTGGCTGGAGGCGGCCCCTCCGGGGCAGCGGGTGAACGTGGCCTGAGGGGCCGGCGGGCGAGGGCTGTCGACTGAGGGCTGTTGGTCACCTGAGAGCTGTCGCTTGATGGCGGCTGCCTGAAGGCTGCCGTCTGCCGGCTGTTGCCTGAGCGCCGCTGTCTGGTGGCGGTTGCCGTCTGTTGGTTGTCGCCTCAGCGCCGCTGTCTGGTGGCTGCTGGCTGCTGGCTGTCGGCTGAGCGTCGCTGCCTGAGCGGCTGTCGGCTGACGGCCGGAATAGTTCCCGTCCCGACGTCGTTGTGGCCCCGCAGGGGGGCCTGGCGCCCCCTACGGGATCCGTTCGGGCGTCCCCTACGGCCAACCACCCGCCCACCGTGCCTCGGCTCGCGCACCTCTGCGTGCGCGCCTCGGCTACGGCGCATCCACCCCCAACTCCTGGGCCAGGACGGCCGCTTGGACGCGGCTGCGGAGGTCCAGTTTGGCCAGGAGGCGGCTGACATGGGTCTTGACGGTGGCCTCCGCCATCGCCAGCCGCAGCGCGATATCGGCGTTCGACAGTCCCTGACCCAGGCAGCCCAGCACCTCCCGCTCCCGTGGGGTCAGCGCGTCCAGCGCCGCCGGGTCGGGGGCCTGGCGGTCCCGCGGCGGTCGGCCCGCCGCGCGCGGGCGGGCGAACTCCGCGATCAGCCGCCGGGTCACCGCCGGGGCGATCAGCCCCTCGCCGGCCGCCACCGTGCGCACCGCGGTCAGCAGCGCCGCCGCGTCGCTGTCCTTGAGCAGGAAGCCCGCGGCCCCCGCCCGCAGCGCGCCGAAGACGTACTCGTCCAGGTCGAAGGTGGTCAGCACCAGGACGTCGGCCAGCCCCTCCGCGGTGATCCGTCCGGTGGCCGAGACGCCGTCCAGCCGCGGCATCTGAATGTCCATCAGCACCAGGTCGGGTCGTAACGCGCGGGCCAGGCGGATCGCCTCCTCGCCGTCCACCGCCTCCCCGACCACCTCGATGTCGGGCGCGGAGCGCAGGATGAGGACCAGTCCGGCCCGTACGGCGGACTGGTCCTCGGCGACGAGGATCCGGATCGGCTGGGTGGCGGCGCCTGTCATCGTTGCTCTTCCTCTCCGGCGGCGGGCAACGCTGCCCGGACCAGCCAGACTCTTCCGTCCGGCCCGCCTTCCGGGCCGGCTTCGAACTCCCCGCCCAGCAGGGCGATCCGCTCCCGCATACCGACCAGCCCGGCCCCGGAGCCGGGCGCGCGGGGGCCCGAACGCTCACCGTACGGGCTGCGCACGGTGACGGTGAGCGCCCCGCCGGGGCCGTCGGCGACCCGCACCCGGACCGTGCCGGGCGCGGCGTGCTTGAGCGCGTTGGTCAGCGACTCCTGGACGATCCGGTACGCGGCCAACTCCAGCGGTGCCGGGGGCCGTTCCCCGCCCTGGTCGGCCGGTCGCCGGTCGTCGTCCAGGGCGAACCTCAGGTCGCTGGCGACGCCGTTGGCGCGGGCCTGTTCGACCAGGGCCTCCAGGCCGTCGAGGGTGGGGGTGGCGGCCGGCTCCTCGCCGGTGGTGGCCGCCGGGTCCCGCAACAGCCCGATGAGGCGGCGCATTTCGGCCAGGCCCTGGACGCTGTTCTCGCGGATCACGGCGAGCGCCGCGCGGGTCGCCGACGCGTCGTCGATGGTCTGCGCGGCGGTCGCGTGGATGGCGATCGCGGACAGGTGGTTGGCGACCAGGTCGTGCAACTCCCGTGCCATCCGGGCGCGTTCGCCGACCACCGCCTGGGTGCGGTCCATCTCGGCCAGCAGCGCGGTCTGTTCGGCCCGCAGCCGGGCGTTCTGCGCGGCGTCCCGATGGCCGCGGATGATCACGCCGGTCCAGGCGGGGGCCACGGTGATCAGCGCGATGCCGATGCCGACCAGCACCACCTGCGGGTCGGGCCAGGCCGCCGCGGTCGCGGCCGTGGCCAGCACCGTCACCAGCACCGAGTGGACCGGGATCCGCCGGGCGGCGGCCGGCGGCCCGTAGAGCACCGCGGCGTACAACACGTCCGTGAACATCAGGACGGTGGCGATCAGCGTGCCGACGCAGACGTCCAGCGCCAGCGCCGGCACCGCGAGGGCCAGCGCGGTCATCGGGGCGGTGCGGCGCAGGAGTTCGGCCGCCGCCATGACGGCGAGCGCGACCAGGGTGGCCCACGAGGGCAGGCCGAACAGCGGGGGACTGCCGTGCAGGTCGAGGACCCACAGCAGCACCCCGGTGGACAGCCCGCCGGCCGCGATGAGGACGTCGAGGCGGTGCGGCCGGCCCGGCGCGGCGGGATGGTGGGCGATCACCCCTCCATCAAACACGGCGTCGGGCCCGGGCGCCGCCACCTCGCCCGCGTCCGGCTACGCCGCGGGCGGGCGGCGGCCGGGCCCGCGCACCGCGCCGCCTCCTCCCGCCCGTCGGTCGCGTACATCGAAAGATGCAGCTCGGGATCGTCGCCGACGACGACGTACCGGGCGTCCTCGGCTGCGAGCCTTTGAGGGACCGCCCCGCTGGGCCGGAGCGCCACGGCCGCCCGGGACGCGGAGCGGCCGGAGAGGAGAGATGCCGTGGTCGTCACCCTGATCATCGCCTGCGAGGTCGGCTTCTGGGTGCTGCTCGCCGCCGGCCTGGCGCTGCGCTATCTGGCGCGGATGCCGAAGACCGGGGCGGCGGTGCTGCTGATGGAGCCGCTGCTGGAGCTGGTGTTGCTGATCGTCACCGCGATCGACCTGAAGAACGGGGCCACCGCGGACTGGAAACACGGCCTGGCCGCCCTCTACATCGGCTACACCGTCGCCTACGGCCACTACACGATCAAGTGGGTCGACGGGCACTTCGCCCACCGCTTCGCCGGCGGCCCGCGCCCCGTCAAGCGCTACGGCATGCAGCGCTTCGTCCACGAGATGAAGCTGTGGGTGCGCACGGTGGTGATGGCCGGGGTGGCGGCCGCGCTGCTGCAGGGCGCCATCTGGTACGTCGGTCAGGACGGGGACGCGTCGTCGCTCCGGGAGTGGCAGGCGACGGGCCTGCGCATCGTGATGATCCACGCGGTGATCGCGCTGACCTACCTCATCTGGCAGAAGAAGGACCCCAACGGCCGGTCCGCGCCGGCGGAAGCGGCGGACCGGCCCCGGGAGAAGTCGCTGAGCTAGGGCGCTTCAGCGCTCGCCGCCCGGCACCCACAGCACGTCCCCGGTCTCCTTGTTGGCCGTGCGGGCGAGGATGAACAGCAGGTCGGAGAGGCGGTTGAGGTAGGTGGCGGTGAGCGGGTTCATGGTCTCGCCGTGCTCCTCCAGCGCCGCCCAGGTGGTGCGCTCGGCGCGCCGGACGACGGTGCACGCCTGGTGGAGCAGGGCGGCGCCGGGGGTGCCGCCGGGGAGGATGAAGCTGCGCAGCTTCTCCAGCTCCGCCAGGAAGCGGTCGCAGTCCGCCTCCAACTTGTCGACGTAGGACTGCTCGACGCGCAGTGGCGGGTACTCCGGGTCCGCCACCACCGGGGTCGCCAGGTCGGCGCCGACGTCGAAGAGGTCGTTCTGCACCCGCAGCAGCACCGCGGCGACCTCCTCGGGCAGCGCGCCGAGCGCCAGCGCCACCCCGATCGCCGCATTGGCCTCGTTGGCGTCCGCGTACGCCGCGATCCGGGCGTCGGTCTTGGCGGTCCGGCTCATGTCGCCGAGCGCGGTGGTGCCCTTGTCTCCGGTACGGGTGTAGATGCGGGTCAGATTCACCATACGAGTGAGACTACGCCGCGGGCCGGGGGAGGGCGCGGGCGTGCGGGGCCGTCGGCGTCGGCCGTGGGCCGGGCCGCCGGTGCGCCGGTCGGTGCGGTGCCGACCGGCCGGGTCCGGCGCGGGCCCGCGAAGGTCTCCCACGACGCGCTCGGGCCGCCGACGAGAGGGTGGCGAGGGCGACCGGACGGGTCCTCAACTCCGGGGTGCGGGTGGCCGACTGACGGTTCCGGTGGGGGCCGGCGAGCCCCCTGAGTGTGATGTCCGTCATTCGAGACGTGACGCGTATCTCTTAGCGGCCAATCGATCGCCGTCGACCGCTAACGTCGCTCACGACCGTCAAATGCACAGGGTGTGAGGGGACAGCAGTGGCAAAGAAGCTGGCCGTCATCGGCGCCGGACTGATGGGTTCCGGTATCGCGCAGGTCTCGGCCCAGGCGGGTTGGGACGTCGTCCTGCGCGACGTCACCGACGAGGCGCTGGCGCGCGGCAAGGGCGGCATCGCCGCCTCGTACGAGAAGTTCGTCGCCAAGGGGAAGTTGACGGCGTCCGACGCCGAGCAGGCGCTGGCCCGGATCACCACCACCACCGACCTGGACGCGGTCGCCGACGCGGACCTCGTGGTGGAGGCGGTCTTCGAGAAGATCGAGGTCAAGCGGGAGATCTTCCAGACGCTGGACAAGTTGGCCAAGGACGAGGCGGTGTTGGCCTCCAACACCTCGGCGATCCCGATCACCAAGATCGCCGCGGCCACCTCGCGGCCCGAGCGGGTGGTCGGCACGCACTTCTTCTCGCCGGTGCCGCTGATGCAGCTCTGCGAGCTGGTGCGCGGCTACAAGACCAGCGACGAAACCCTCGCCACCGCACGGGAGTTCGCCGAGTCGGTCGGCAAGACCTGCGTCGTGGTCAACCGCGATGTGGCCGGCTTCGTCACCACCCGGCTGATCTCGGCGCTGGTCGTCGAGGCCGCCAGGCTCTACGAGTCCGGGGTGGCCACCGCCGAGGACATCGACACCGCCTGCAAGTTGGGCTTCGGGCACGCGATGGGCCCGCTGGCCACCGCCGACCTGACCGGCGTCGACATCCTGCTGCACGCCACCGAGAACATCTACACCGAGTCGCAGGACGAGAAGTTCGCCCCGCCGGAGCTCATGCGCCGCATGGTCGACGCCGGTGACATCGGCCGCAAGAGCGGGCAGGGGTTCTACGCACACTGATGCCGCGTCAGGGACGTACTCCCACGGGGTCACCCCGCGGGGTGATTTCGGTATCGGTTCGCTCACAGACGGCAACTTCGCCGTGGGAGAGGCAGTCAGTTCGGTAGACGACAATGCACCACAACCCATGACATCGGGGAGCGCATATGCACATCAGGGGCGACCACGCCGAGCTGGTCGTCGGGGGCCGCCTCGACGTCCGCAGCGCGGCGGACGCCCGTACGGCCCTGCACGCCGCCGTGGACGCCGGCCGGGGTGATCTGGTGCTGGATCTCACCGAGTTGGACTCGTGGGACGCCACCGGCCTCGGAGTGATCATGGGTGCGCACCGGCGGGCCGGCCGCAACAACCGCCGGCTCGTCCTGCGCGGGGTGCCGCCGCAGATGCAGCGGCTCCTGGTCGCCACCCGGCTCCACCGCATCCTCGTGATCGAGGGCGGGATCGAGGCGGAGTCGCTTCCCCGGGTGTGAGACCGGGGAGGCGGGTGCGGTCGTCACGGGTCGGCGGGCGCGCCCGCGCGGGCCGACGTTCATATTCGGGCAAATCCGAAGAAGCGCACATCTCTCACGATGTGCGGTGGTTTCCGGCAAGGCGGTACCCCGGGTGTGCCCCGGGCCGGGGAACGGTCTATGGTTCGGTTGCCTGCCGTGTGTCATCATCCGCGGCGGGGCACCGGACCAGACGCGACGGCTGAGGACAATCGCCGGAGCCGGGGGAGTGCGGACGGCCGGAAGCACCGACGGCACGCACATCCTGGGAGCTTGCAACATGGACCCGAACACCCACCCGGGGCCCGACGAGTACGAGGAGCAGGGCGGCCCGGCCGGGCCGCCGGCCCCCGAGTCCGCCGGCCGGGCCGCCGCATCCGACGGCCTGGCCCGCGTCGTCCGCCTGGTGACCGGCCCCTACCTGGTCACCGTCAACCCCGTCGACGGCTGCGAGATACAGCCCTGCCCGCCCGGTGAGCGGCCCGCCGCGCCGGAGAAGCGGGACGCCCGGGACCGCGCCGAGACGGCCCGCGCCGCGCTGCCCCCGGCGCCCGCCGGACCGCTCTCCTTCGCCGGCCACGCGATCCCCCTCGAAGAGCGGGCCGAGGACGTCGCCCGGCTGATCCGGCTGCTCACCCGCGGTCGCTCGGTCCGCGTCACCGGCCCCGCCGGCTCCGGCCGCACCCGGCTGCTGGACGCCGTCGCGGGCGGCGTCGCCGACCTCGCCCCGGACGGCGTGGTCCGGCTCTCCGGCTACCACCGCAGCGTCGCCGACGTGCTGTACGCGCTGTTCGCCGCCGTCTACCGGGCCCCGCAGTACCGGCCGGAACGGCCCGAACTGCTGCGCCTGCTCGGCGAGATCGGCGCCGTGGTCGTCCTGGACGACCTGGAGTTGGGCGGCGCCGCGCTCGACGAACTGCTCGACGCCACCCCCGAGTGCGCCTTCCTCCTCGCCGCCACCCCCGACGTGCCGGCGCCCAGCGCCGACGCCCACGTCGAGGAGGTCTTCGTCGGCGGGATCAGCCAGGCCGCCGGGGTCCGGCTGCTGGAGCGCGCCGTGGACCGCCCGCTCACCCGGGAGGAGAAGTCCTGGGCCGCCGACCTGTGGTTCGAGTCCGAGGGGCTGCCGCTGCGGTTCGTCCAGGGCGCCGCCCTGTTGCGGCAGCGCGACAAGGCCCGGACCGCGCCCGGCGCCCTCGACGACGGCTACGGCCTCTTCCCCGAGGACGGCGCCGCGGACCCGGAGCAGCGCCCCGCGGTCCCGCTGCCGGACCTCGGCGAGGCCGCCGCGCCCGCGCCGCTGCTCGCCACCCGGCTCGGCGCCGCCGCCCAGGAGACGCTCCGCTTCGCGGTCGCCCTCGGTGGTGAGCTGCCGCACCAGGCGCACCTGCCGGCCCTCACCCAGGACACCCAGGCCGACGCCGCCCTCGGCGAGCTGCTCGGCTGCGGCCTGATCAGCCCGGCCGGCGGCCACTACCGCCTCGCGGCCACCGTCCAGGACCAGTTGACCGCCGCCGGCTACGCCGAGGACGCCCCCGCCCGGGCGCACGCCGCCGCCCAGCACTACGCCTGGTGGGCCGGCCACCCCTCGGTCACCCCCGAGCGGGCCGCCGCGGAGTCCGACGCGGTGCTGGCCGCCATGGGCGTGCTGACCGGCAGCCGGGAGAGCGGCCACCCGGCCGCCGCGGTGCTGCTGGCCCGCACCGCCGCGCCCGCGTTCGCCGCCGCGTTGCACTGGAGCGCCTGGGAACGCAGCCTGCGGCACGGCCAGGAGGCCGCCCGGCTCGCCGGCGAGGTCGCCGAGGAGGCGTACTTCCACCACGACCTGGGCGTGCTGGCGCTGTGCAGCGGCAACGTGGACCGGGCGCGCGCCGAACTGGAGGCGTCCATCGGGCTGCGCGGGGTGCTCTCCGACCGGGACGGCGCGGTCGCCGGGCGGCGCGCCCTCGCGCTGGTCATCGACCGCGCCCGGGCCGCCTCCGCGGACGCCCCGACGACCCTGATCGCCCCCGTCGCCGCGACGCCGACCCCCGAGGGGGCGGACGCGCCCGCGGGCCACGAGACGGCCGCCGGGGCGTCGCCCGACGCGGTGTCAACGGCCAAGCTGCACGCGCTCGTTCGGCCGGAGGGTCCCGCCGCCGCGGCCGCCGCGCCCGGCGAGACCACCGCCACCCTGCCCGCCGCCAAGGCCGCCAAGACGGTGCGGACCCCGGTGGCGGTCCCGACCGCGGCGACCGGTGTGACCGCCAAGTCCGCCGCGGCCGGCGGCCGTTCGTCCACCGGCGGCGTCCGGCACGCCCTGCGCCGCACCGGCCGCCGCAACCTCCTCGCCGCCGGCGGCGGCGTGCTGCTGGCCGCCGTGCTCGGCACCGTCGTCACCCTCGGCGTGGCCTCCGACAACACCGGTCCGCAGGACGACAAGAAGGTCACCACCGAGGAGTCCTCGACCCCGAGCGACGACACCGGGCAGCCGGCCCGGGAGACCGGCACCGGCCTGCCGCCCACCGGCCGCGGCACCACCCACCCCGGCACCCCCGGCACCCCGAGCCACCGGCCCACCACCTCGCCGTCCGCCCCCGGCACCACCGGCGCCCCCACCGGCCCCGGCACCCCCACCGGCGGACCGACCTCGGGCAGTGGCTCCCCGACCGGAGGCACCACGCCCCCGACCGGCCGCCCGACGCACCCCACGCACACCCCCACCCACACCCCGACGGGGAAGCCGACCGACACCCCGACCGACCCCACCCCGACGGGGAAGCCCACCGACACCCCGACCGACCCGACCCCGTCGACGTCCGGTGGCTCCACGGGCGGTTCCACGGGCGGTTCTACGGGGAGTTCCACGGGCGGCAGCCCCTCCGGTGGCAGCTCCGTGGTGGCGCCGTCCACCAGCTCCGGGAGCGGCTCCGGAACCGCACCGTCGTCATCCGGCCAGGCGGCTTCCAGCCAGGAGGCCACCGGGCAGGGCACCCCGACTGGCTGACCCAGTCGCCCCACCCGCACCACCCGGCCCATCCGGTGCGCGTCACCACGCGACGACGGCCCGGTACGCACCCCCGCCCACCGGGCGGACGGATCGCGTACCGGGCCGTCGTCGTACGGGCCGGTGCGGGCGGTCAGAACAGTCGCAGCTTGTCGTCCTCGATGCCGCGCAGCGCGTCGTAGTCCAGCACCACACAGCCGATGCCGCGGTCGGTGGCCAACACCCGGGCCTGCGGCTTGATTTCCTGAGCTGCGAAGACGCCCTTCACCGGGGCCAGGTGCGGGTCGCGGTTGAGGAGTTCGAGATAGCGGGTGAGCTGCTCGACGCCGTCGATCTCACCGCGCCGCTTGATCTCGACGGCGACGGTCTGCCCGTCGGCGTCCCGGCACAAGATATCCACCGGGCCAATGGCAGTGGGGTATTCACGCCGAATAAGCGAGTAGCCCTCGCCCAGTGTCTCGATCCGGTCGGCGAGCAACTCCTGGAGGTGAGCCTCCACACCGTCCTTGATGAGCCCGGGGTCCACACCGAGCTCGTGCGAGGAGTCGTGCATGATCTCCTCAAGGGTGATGATGAGCTTCTCGCCGCCCTTGTTCTCCACCGTCCACACGTTGCCGTCGCCCTCCTTGAGGGAGCAGGGCGGGGACATCCAATTCAGGGGTTTGTAGGCCCGGTCGTCCGCGTGGATGGAGACGGAGCCGTCCGCCTTCACCAGGATCAGGCGGGGGGCGGAGGGCAGATGAGCGGTGAGCCGCCCCGCGTAGTCCACGGAGCAGCGGGCGATGACGAGACGCATGGTGCGCCACGCTACTCGAAGCGGGGCCGCCGACGCGATTCGGCCCCGGACCGGAGGCCCTTTACGGCGGAAACCGCCGCACCCCCGGCGCCCGCGCATGGCCGGTTGTATGTGCAATCTCCTGGTGCGGACCCCTTGCGCGGCATACCGTTGACGCGGGGGGTCGCGGTGCGAACACGCTCTGTCGTGATTTCCCCTTGTCCCATCCATGAGGTCCCGTCCGTCCCGGCGGGGCCGCGAGAGGAGAACCTCATGTCGCTCGACGTCTCACCGGCCCTCCTCGAACAGGCCGAGCGAGGCGAGGTCGACGAAGCCGCGTTTGTCGACTGCGTCCGGACGTCCCTGCCCTATGCGTGGGGGATGATCAGCTCACTGGTGGACCGGCTGGAGGCGGACGGCGGCGAGTTCGCCGACAACCAGACGCCGCCGCCGGACGAGCAGGCGCGCGGCCAGCTCCTGCGCGCGCTGGCAAGCGACGCCATCCGCGGCTCGCTGGAGCGTCACTTCGGTGTGCGCCTCGCCTTCCAGAACTGCCACCGGGTCGCGGTGTTCTCGCTCGACCCGGCCGCTGGCCCGCGGCTGGCCCGATTCACCTCCGTGCGGGGCCAGTTGCTGAACCAGTCGCCCGAACTCCGCGACTGCTGAACGGAGTTGCTGCCGCCGAGCCGATCCTCCGGAGCTCCCTCCGGCGCCGCGCACCGGCGTTCAGCACCAGCACCGAAAGCCGTGCCCCAGGTGTGCTTCCGTGACCCCGCCGCCCACCTCCGGCGGGGTCACGCCAGCCGGGGCAACACCTCGGTGCCCAGTCGCCGGACGTTCTCCTCGGTGGCGGCGAGGTCCCCGGAGCCCTCCACCAGCAGCGCGAACCGCCGGATCCCGGTGCGCTCCGCGGTCTGCGCCAGCCGGTCCACGCACCACTGCGGCGGGCCGACCGGATGCAGCTCGCACAGCAACTCCGTGTACGCCAGCGGATCGCGCATCGCCCGGTACCGGCCGTCGACCGTCACATGCGCGCCCAGGCCCTGCCGCAGCCAGCCCGGCATCGCCTTGGTCAACGACTCCACCGCGGCCGCCCGGTCGTCGGCGATCTGCACCACGCCCGCCGAGACGTGCTCGGCCGTGGCCACCTCGACCGGGTCCCGCCCGGCCTGAAGTGCCGCCGCCCGCCACAAGGCGACCATGTCGGCCTTCTCCTCGTCGCCGCAGTGCATCCCGAGGAGCATCGGCAACCCCCGGGCCGCGGCCAGCCGCACCGACGACGGCGAGGTGCACGCCACCACCACCGGCGGCCCGGCCGTCAACCCGTCCGGATCGTCCGGGTCGGTGAGCGCCTCGGACGACCGCGGCACCACCGCCACCTCCCGGAAGGCGTAGCGCTCGCCGCACGCACCCACCCGCGGCTCGCGCAGCCACCGCAGCAGCAGGTCCAACGACTCGGGGAAGCCGCGGTCGTACGCGTCCAGACCGGCGCCGAAGACCTCCAGGTCCACCCAGGGACCGCCCCGTCCGACGCCGAGCGTGAACCGGCCCTCGGACGTCAGGTGCAGCAGCGCCGCCTGCTCGCCGAGCGCCACCGGATGCTGGGTCGGCAGCACGCTCACCGCCGTCCCCACCCCGATCCGCCGCGTCCGCCCCAGCAACAGCGCGGCCAGCGTCGTCGCCTGCGGACACACCCCGTACGGGACGAAGTGGTGTTCGGCGAGCCAGACTTCGTCGAGCCCGGCCTGCTCCGCGAGCTCCGCGGACCGCACCGCGCGGTGCAGTGCTTCCCCCTGCCCCTGGCCGGGGAACTGGGCGGCCAGGATGAAGGCCCCAACACGCATCGCTCTCTGCCTCCTTGCAGCCGACGCGACCCCTCCTCACCCGGCAACAACGTGCGACACCTGCCCAGGGCACGGCCTGACGCGAAATTTCCAGATCATCGCAGAAACGTGACGGCGGACTTTTGCCCCTGACCGTGCCGCGTACGCTGGTGACAGCCCTCCCCCCGAGCTCTCCACCTCCTTCGACCGGAGGGCCCCCGACCCCTGCGACCTGTCGAGGAGTGCTGTGTCTCCGCGCCGAAACCGCCAACGCGGTGCGAAACCCGCCGACCGCACGGAGCGCACGGGGGCCGGCCGTTACGGCCTGGAAGCCGCCGAGGAGTGGCGCGGGGAGGAGTGGGTGGTCCGCCAGGTCGGCGGCACCGGCGCGGTCAAGCACTACCGCTGCCCCGGCTGCGACCAGGAGATCCCGCCCGGCGTCCCGCACGTCGTCACCTGGCCCCAGCACGGCGACGTCGACGACCGCCGGCACTGGCACCGGGCCTGCTGGAACGCACGGGACCGCCGGAGCGCACGGCTCCAGCGGTCCCGGAACGCGCCTCGCTACTGAAGGCGCCACGCGGCAGCGCGCCCTACACGTCGCGCCGTTCCTGGACGAGGAAGGCGGCGCCCAGGGCGCAGCCGGCGACCGCGGCCAGGATCCACAGCGGGGTCCACCCCTCCGGACCGGAGCCGTCCGAGAGGAACGGGATGCCGTACAGGGTCGCCAGGGAGTTGGGGACCGAGTAGTTGATCAGGCCCTTGGTGAGCCACTGCAGGCTCGACGCGCCGAGCATGAAGACCGCGAGCAGCATCGGCAGCAGGACCACTCCGAACATGGCGCTGATGGCGCCGGCGGAGTGCCGCAGCAGGGAGCCGATCGCCAGCGCCAGCAGGCCGAGCAGGGAGACGTACAGGCCGGTGCCGACCGTGGCCCGCAGCCATTCGTCGACCGTCGGCTCCCGGCCGCCGACCATGCCGGACATGGCGAGCGCCACCAGCGTGGCGGCCAGCGTCGTGATCACGAAGGCCAGCAGGAAGAAGACGATCGCCTTGGCGGCCAACACCCGGGCCCGGCTCGGGCAGGCGGTCATGGTGGTCCGGATCATCCCCGTCCCGTACTCGGCGGAGATCACCAGGACGCCGAGCGGGATGATGCACAGCGTCCCCAGCATCACGCCGAAGAAGCCGAAGGCGATGCGGGGGTTGACGTCGTGGCCCGACAGGGCGGTGGCGGTGAGCAGGCCGATGCCGAGGATCAGCACGACCAGCACGCCCAGCGTCCACATCGTCGACCGCACCGAGCGGATCTTGGTCCACTCGGCGGCCAGCGCATGGCCCAGGTGCGTCGGGCGGACGGGGATGGGGGAGATGTAACCGCCGTGCGGGGCCTGGTGGTTGGGGGTGAGGTGCGACGGCTGGGGCGGCTGTGCCGGTTGCGGCTGCGGGGCCTGCGGCGGTGCGGCGGCGGTGAGCAGCATGGTGCCGACGTCCTTGCCCGGCCCGTGTGCCGACAGCGGCCGCGGCTCGGGGTGAGTGCCGGCCGGCGGCTGCGCGTGGGGGAGCGGCTGCGCCTGGAGCATCATCGTCCCCGGCTCCTGCGCGGGGGCGGGCTGGGCCTGCAACATCATCGTCCCCGCCTCCTGGGCGGGCGCCGGCTGTTGCGGCGGCTGCGGCTGGACGGCGTGCGCGGGCGGCACCGCCGACTCCGGCGCGGCCGGGGGCACGGCGGGCGGCATCGGCCCGGCGGTGGGCGCGGCGGACGGCGGCATCGGCTGCGCACCGGGCTGGGGCCGCGGTTGCGGCTGCTGAGGGCTGGTCATCGGGCGTCCTGGGGGTGCGGCATGGACTGGTCGGCGGGGGTGGGCACGGGCGGCTGTTGCCCGTACGGGTGGGGTGCGCCGTACGGACCGGGCGCCCCGTACGGGTGACCCTGCGGCGGCGGCAACGGCGCGCCCGCGGGCCCCGCGTACGGGTCCGGCTGCGCGTACGGATTCGGCGGCGCGGGCCTGCCGAACAGCGGCTGCCCCGGCGCGTGCTCCTGGGGCGGGCCCGGCGGCGGGAAGCCGGCCCGCTGATCGGCGGCGGAGCGGTAGTCGACGACGCCCTGCGTCATCCGCATGTACGCCTCCTCCAACGACGCCTGGTGCGGGGAGAGTTCCCACAGCCGCACCTCGGCCGCGTGCGCCAGATCGCTGATCCGCGGCAGCGGCAGCCCGGTCACCCGCAGCGCACCGTCCGGCTCCGGCACCGCCGTGCCGCCCGCCTCGGCGACCGCCGCGACCAGCTTCTCGCGCTGTTCCGGCGCGTCGCCCGGCGTCCGTACCCGCGCGAAGTCCGCGGAGTGCGTCGAGATGAAGTCCGTAACGGGCATGTCCGCCAGCAACTGCCCCCGGCCGATCACGATCAGATGCTCCGCGGTCAGCGCCATCTCACTCATCAGGTGCGAGGAGACGAACACCGTGCGGCCCTCGGCCGCCAACCGCTTCATGAGGTTGCGCACCCACAGGATGCCCTCCGGGTCCAGGCCGTTGACCGGCTCGTCGAAGAGCAGCACCTGCGGATCGCCGAGCAGCGCCGCCGCGATCCCCAGCCGCTGCCCCATGCCCAGCGAGAACCCCTTCGACCGCCGGTGCGCGACGTCCTGCAGGCCGACCACCCCCAGCACCTCGTCGACCCGCTGTGCCGGGATCCCCGACAACTGCGCCAACGACAGCAGATGCGCCCGCGCACTGCGCCCCCCGTGCACCGCCTTCGCGTCCAGCAACGCGCCCACCTGGCGCGCCGCGTTGGGGGTCCGGCGGAACGGTCGGCCACCGATCGTGGCGTGACCGGACGTCGGGGCGTCGAGGCCCAGGATCATCCGCATCGTCGTCGACTTGCCCGAGCCGTTGGGCCCCAGAAAGCCGGTCACGGTGCCCGGACGCACCTGGAACGTCAGGTTCTGCACGGCCGTCTTGGGCCCGTAGCGCTTTGTCAGGCCGACTGCCTCGATCATTCTCCGCCCCTCGCGAGATGGTCGGGGCAGAGGCGCCCTCGTGCCCCCGTGAGGAGTACGAGGCTATCGGCACGTTGACGGTTCCCGCCAAAGCCACACCACCGGTCGGTACCGGCCCCCACGGTCAGGCGTCCCGACGCGCCAGCAGCACGTAAGCGGCGATCAGCGCCGCCACCGTCCACGCCGCCATGATCGCGAACCCGCCCCACGGCCCGTACGGCGTCTGGTCGTTGACCGGCGCGACCACCTGCATGACCTTCGAGCCGGCCTGGTCCGGGAGGTACCGGCCGACCTTCCGGGTCGCCGACACGTTCCCCAGGATGTTGGAGATCAGGAAGAAGAACGGCATCAGCGTCCCCAGCGACAACATCGGGCTCCGCAACATCGTCGCCACCGCCATCGAGAACAGCGCGATCATCGCCATGTACAGCCCGCCGCCGATCACCGCCCGCAGCACCCCCGGATCGCCGAGGTGCGCCCGATGGGCGCCGAGCGCCGCCTGCCCCGCGAAGAACGCCGCGAAGCTGGTCACCAACCCGACCCCGAACACCAGCACCGTCGCCACCAGCACCTTGCAGAACAGGAACACCCCGCGCCGCGGCACCGCCGCCAACGACGTGCGGATCATCCCGGTGCTGTACTCGTTCGTCACCACCAGCACCCCGAAGACGATCATCGCCAACTGCCCCAACCCCATCCCCGCGAAGCTGATGTTGGTCGGGTCGAAGGCCAGCCGCCGCTCCGCCGGCATCGAATCGAAGTCCCTCCGCGCCAGCGTGCAGATCAGCACGCCCAGCGCGACGGTCACCAGCACCGCGGTGCCCAGCGTCCACACCGTCGACCGCACCGACCGGATCTTGGTCCACTCCGACCGCAGCACCTGCCCCACGACAGCCATCCCTCAACTCCTCTTCCGCTGCTGCCAGTCCGAACCCCAACCGCCCTGCGCCGCCCCGCCCGACATCGCGCCCTGAGGCACCGTCGGCCGCGCCGGCGCCCCGCCGCCCTGCCCGGCCGTCCGCCCGTCGTGCGCGTGGTACTCGACCGCACCCGCCGTGAGCTGCATGAACGCCTCCTCCAGCGAAGCCTGTTGCGGGCTGAGCTCGTGCAACACCAACCGGTGCGCGGCCGCCAACTCCCCCAACCGCTCCGCCGGCACCCCGTCGACCTCCAGCGCCCCGCCCCGCCCCGTCGACGGCCGGATGCCCTCCCGGTGCAACACGTCCAACAGCCGCTCCCGCTCCGGGCAGCGCAGCCGCACATACGACCGCGAGTTCTCCCGGATGAACTCCGCCATCGACGTGTCCGCCAACAACCGACCCTGCCCGATCACCACCAAGTGCTCCGCGGTCAGCGCCATTTCGCTCATCAAATGGGACGACACGAACACCGTCCGCCCCTGGGACGCCAGGCTCTTCATCAGATTGCGGATCCAGTGGATGCCCTCCGGATCCAACCCGTTGACCGGCTCGTCGAACATCAGGATCCGCGGATCGCCCAACAACGCCCCCGCGATCCCCAGCCGTTGCCCCATCCCCAGCGAGAAGCCCTTCGACCGCTTCCGCGCCACCGGCGTCAACCCGACCAGATCCAACACCTCGTCGACCCGCGCCCGCGGAATGCCGTTGCTCTGCGCCAGGCACAACAGGTGGTTGGTCGCGCTCCGCCCCCCGTGCATCGCCTTGGCGTCCAACAACGCCCCGACATACGTCAACGGGTCCTTCAACTGCCGGTAGTGCTTCCCGTCGATCCGCACCGAGCCCGCCGTCGGCACGTCCAGGCCGAGCACCATCCGCATCGTGGTGGACTTCCCCGCCCCGTTGGGACCGAGGAAGCCGGTGACGATCCCGGGCCGCACGGTGAACGTCAGATGGTCCACCGCGACCGTGTCACCGTAGTGCTTGGTCAGCCCCTTGAGCTCGATCATGCACAGCACGCTAGGCGCGCCCCGACCGCCCCGCCACCGGGGCGGCGCCGCCCGGAGGACCGCACTTCGGGCCCGGCACACGACCGCGCCCCCGTACCACCACGGCGGTGGTACGGGGGCGCGGACCGGCTCTGCGCGAAACTCTCCGGCGGCGGATCTCAGCGGCTCTGCTGGGCCGGCACCCCGCGGGACACCGACTCCTCGTCGCCCGGCGCGCCGGCTGCGGCCACCGCCGCGCCCGTCAGCGTCGCCAGCATCTCGCGGACGTTGGTGAGCTGCGCGTTGATCGAGTCGCGGCGGTTGGTGAGCGCCGCCAGCTCGCGCTCGGATTCGCTGCGGATCCGGTCGGCCTTGGCGTTGGCGTCCGCCACGATGTCCTCGGCCTGACGCTGCGCGGTCTCCACCGTCTGACGGGCCCGACGCTCCGCGTCCGTCCGCAGCTTCTCCGCCTCCAGGCGCAGCTGCTCCGCCCGGTGCTCGATCTCCGCCAGCCGCTTCTCGGCCTTCGCCTGACGCGACGCCAGATCACGCTCGGACTGCTCCCGCCGCTTGGCGAGGTTGGTCTCGAAGTCCGCCGCCGCCTGCGCGGCCTTGGCCCGGGTCTCCTCGAAGAGGGCGTCCGCCTCCTCGCGCTTGGACTGGGCGTCCTTCTGCGCCTCGGCCCGCATCGAGGCCGCCTCGCCCTTGGCCTTCTCGACGATCCGCGCGCCCTCGTCCTCGGCCTTCGCCTTGCGCTCGACGGCGAACTGCTCCGCGTCGTTACGGACCTGCTGGGCGGCCGACTCGGCCAGCTCGCGGTGCTGCTCGGCGGCCCGGCGGGCCTCCTCGCGCAGCTCCTTGGCCTCCTCCTCCGCGAGGCGGAGGATCTTCTCCACGCGCGCGCCGAGGCCCGCGTAGGAGGGTTCTGCGTCGGTGACCTGAGCCTGGGCGTTCTGCGTTTCGAGGTGCAGCTCCTCGATGCGCTTCTCCAGCGAGGTGATACGGGCCAGCGCACTGTCGCGGTCCGCGACCAGTTTCGTAATGCGGTCATCCACCTGACCGCGGTCGTACCCACGCCGCACGAGCTCGAAGCCGAAGGGGGAGGAAGTGTCGCTCATGGGGTTCCTGTCGAAAGAGACCGGTGAGGTGATAAGGAGAATCCTAGGGGTCTTAACGGCGTGTCATCGAGTCATTGCGCGTTTGAAGTGGAGAATGACCCCTCATTTGAGTGGCTACCCTTCAGACTGCTTGCCACTCGAACGAGTTGTCCCGGCGCCGGCGGCGGCCTTCACCGCACCGCCCTTGCCGTCCCCGCCGCCCTGCGTCGGCACCTCGAACGACTCCAACGCCTCCAACACGTCCTGGACACGGGAGATCTCGGCATTGATGTCCTCCCGGCGGCGCGCCAACACCTCCAACTCGTGCTTGCCCTCCGTCACGATGCGGGCCGCCTCCTGCTTCGCCTCGGCACGCATCTTCTCCGCGTCCCGCACCGCCGCGGCCTTCTTGTTCTCGGCCTCTTTGATCAGACCCTCGGCCTTCTTGACCGCGGCGATCCGGACCTTGCTCGCCTCGCTGTTCGCGTCCGACATCAGCTTGTCGGCCTTCGCCTCGGCCGCCACCTGCTGCTCCGTGGCCTGCGCGATCAGCTTGTCGACCCGCTCCCCGGCGTTCTTCATCGCCTCCGAGGACTCCCGACGGGCCCGCTCGTGCAACTCCTCGACCTCGGACTCGACCCGGACCCGCAGCTCCTCGGACCGCTCCCTTATGGCCGTCGCATCCCGCCGCGCCTCGCCGAGCAACGTATCGGCGTCCGTACGGGCCTTCTCCACCAGCGAGTTGCCCTCCGCGGTGCCCTCCCGCACGATCCGCTCGGCCTCCTTGCGGGCCGCCCCGACCATCGCGTCGGACTGCTCCTCGGCGGCGGTCGCCGTCTTCAGCGCCTCCTCCTGCGCCTTGGCGATCAACTGGTCGGCCTGCTCGGCCGCGTCGCCACGACGCTTCGCGGCGTCCTTGCGGGCCTCGTCCAGCACCCGGTCCGCCTCGTCCTGCGCCGTGGCACGCGTCCGCTCCGCGGCCGCCTCGGCCTCCTCGCGGACCTTCGCCGACTCCGTCCGCGTCCGTGTGGCGTGCTCCTGCGCGGACGTGACCGTCTCCGCCGCCTCGGCGCGCAACCGGTCCGCCTCCGCCGTGGCCGTCGCCACCATCCGGTCGGCCTGCTCCCGCGCATCCGCCCGGGTACGGTCCGCCTCCCGCTCGGCCTCCGCGGTCCGCTCCGCCGCCTCCGTGCGCAGCCGCTCCGCCTCGCCGGCGGCCTCCGCCACCAACTCGTCGGCCTGCGCCGCCGCGTCCGCCCGCGTCTTGTTCGCCGCCGTACGCGCCTCGTCGCCGGTCCGCTCCGCGTCCGCCCGGGCGCCCTCCAGCACCTCGGCCGCGTCCGCCCGCAGCCGCTCGGCCGCCTCCGACGCCTCCGTGACCATCCGCTGCGCGCGCTGCTCGCCCTCGGCGCGTAGCCGCTCCGCCGCCTCCTGGCCCTCCCGGACCGCCCGGTCCGCGTCGTCCTGCGCCGAAGACGTCAGCTCGGTCGCCTCGTTGACGATCCGTTCGGCCTCCGCACGGGCCTCGGTCACCAGCCGGTCGGTCTGCTCGGCCGCCTCCGACCGCATCCGGTTCGCATCGTCCCGCGCCTCCGCACGGGTCCGCGTCGCATCCTGCTCGGCCGACGCCAACGCGTCCGACGCGTCGGTCCGCAACTGCTGCGCCCGCGCCGTGGCGTCCGCCACCGACTTCCCGGCCTTCGCGGTCGCCTCGGCGACCAGCTGCTCGGCCTGCCCGGTCGCCTCGGACACCAGTTGGTCGGCCTGCTCCGCGGCCTCGGTGCGTGCCGTGTTGGCGTCCCGGCGCGCCCCGTCGAGGACCTCGGCCGCCTCCGACCGCAGCCGCTCGCCCTCCTCGGAAGCCTCCGAAACCGTCCGCTCCGCAAGCGACTTGGCGGCCTGTGCGGCCTCCTGCGCCTCCTGACGCACCCGCGCCGCGTCCTCCGCGGCCCGCTCGCGCTCGGCATGCGCATCGGCCCGGACCCGGTCGGCCTCCTCCTGCGCCTCGGACTTCGTCCGCTCCGCGACATGCTCCGCCGCCGAACGCAGCCCCGCGATCTCCTCGTTGGCCTGCTCGTGCAGCCCCGCGACCGCGTCCCGCACCTGCTGCGCGGTCTGCTCGGCCGCCGCCACCAACTCCGCGGCCCGCCGGTCCGCCTCCTCGACGAGCTGCTCGGCCTCCGCCTGCGCCTCACTGACCCGCGTACGGGCCGATGCCAGCAACTCCTCGCTCTGCTCCCGCGCCGCCGTCCGCTCCTGGTGCGCCTCCTCGCGCGCCTCACCCAGGAGTTGCTCGGCCTCGCGCCGCCGCCGCGCCGCCTCCTCCTGCGCCTCGGCCAACGCCTCCGCGGCCTCGGTGCCCGTCCGCTCAGCGGCCGCCGCCGCCTCCGCACGCACCCGGTCCGCGGTCTCCTGCGCCTCCGCCTTCAGCCGCTCGGCCTCGGCCGCCGCCTCGCTGCGCAGGGCCGCCGCCGCCGACTCCGCCTCGGCCCGCGCCGTCGACGCGTCCCCGGCCGCCTCCGACCGCAGCCGCTCGGCCTCCTCCTCGGCCTGCTGCTGCAGCGCACGCCGCCGCTCCGCGGCCTCCGCCTTGAGCCGGGCCGCCTCCTCCTGGGTCTCCCGCCGCAACTGCTCGGCCCCGGAACGCGCTTCGCGCAACGACTCCTCGGCCGCCGCCAGCTTCTCCTCGGCCTCGCCCTGCAGCCGGTCCAGCTCCGCCTGGGCCTCCGCCCGCCGCTCCTCGGCGGCCTCCTCGGCCTCCGCCCGCAGCTTCGCGGCGCTCTTCTCCGCCTCGTCGGTCAGCTCCTCGGCGGCCTGCGTGCCCTCCAACAGAAGCTGCTCGGCCTCCGCACGGGCCCGCTCCAGCGCCTCCTCGGCCTGCCGACGCAGCGCCGACGCCCGCTCGATCGCCTCCGTCCGCACCCGCTCGCTCTCCGCGACCGCGCCCGAACGGGACTCCTCCGCATCCGACTTGGCCTCGGCCAGCAGCTCCTCGGCGGTCCCCGCCGCCTCCTCGATCTGCTGAACCGCCTCCCGGCGCGCCTCGCCCCGGATCCGCTCGCCCTCCGCGACCGCGTCCGCCCGAAGCTGCTCCGCCTCACCGCGCAGCCGCCGCGCCTCCTCCTGGAGCTCGGCGGTCTTGGCCCGGTACTCCTTGGTGTCGTTCTTCGCCGCGCCCTTGAGCTGCTCGGCGGTGTCGTGCGCCTGCTCGCGCAGCCGATCCGCCTCCGCCTCCGCCTCCCGGCGCAGCCGCTCCGCCTCCTCGGCGGCCGCCTTCGTCGTCGCCTTGGCGTCCTGCGACGCCTTCGACAACATCTCCTCCGCGGCCCGCGCCGCCTTCGCCAACTGCGCCGCGGAATCCTCCGCGACCTTCGACCGCGCCGTCTCGTGCGCCTCGGCGACCAGCCGGTCCGCCTCCGCCCGGGCGTCCGCCCGCAGCGACTCGGCCTCCGACGTGAGCGCCTCGGCCTCCTTCGTCGCCTCGGCCACCAGCCGGGTGACCTCCGCCTTCGCCGTCCGCGTCCGCTGCTCGTTCTCCGACTCCGCCGACGACAGCCGCTTGGCGGCCGACGTCTGCGCCTCCTCGACCAGCTTCTCCGCCTCGGCCCGCGCCTCCCGCAGTGCGGCGTCCGCCTCCTGCGTCCGCTCCTTCGCGGTCCGCGTCAGCTCCGCCGCCTGCCGGCGCGCCTCCTCCGACTCCGCGCCCGCCGACGTACGGAGCTGCTCGGCTTGGTCCGTCGCCTCCTGCGCCTGATTCGACGCCGCGTTCAACAACCGCTCGGCATCGGTCCGCGCCCGACGCAGGATGGATTCCGCTTCCGCCCGCGCCTCCTCGGCGGCCGTCCCCAGCCGCTCCCGGGCCCGGTCCGCCACCCGCTGCGCCTCGTCCCGCGCGGCCGCCCGCACCTGCTCGGCCTCCGCCCGGGACTCCTCCATCAGGCGGCGCGCCTGCGACTCCGTACGGGCCCGCAACTGCTCGGCCCACGCCACGTTCTCGTTGACGTGCGACTCGACCGTCTGCCGGCGCTCGTTGAGCTCCTCGTCCAACCGCTGCCGACGACCGACCGCCTCGGCGTGCAGCTCGGCCTCCATGCGGGACTGCCGCTCCGCCGCCTCCTGAAGCAGTCGCTGCGTCTGCGCCCGCGCCTCCCGCAGTTCCCGCTCGGCATCCGAACGCAACTGGTCGGCCTGGATCTGCGCGTTGCGCAGCAACTGCTCGGCCTGGTGGCTGAGGTTGTCGTAGGCAGGCCGCGAGGCGAGGTTGCGGCGCGCCTCATGGAGCTTGGCGCGCAACACCTCGACCTGGTAGCCGAGGTCGTCGGCGTGCTGGACGGCCTTGTCCCGCTCAGTCTTCAGCCGCTCCATCTCGGCTTCGAACTGCGAGAGGTGGTCGGCCTCAGCCCACTGACGCTCCTGGCGCTCGTTGCCCCGCACTGCGCGGTCCCATCCGTCCCCTGGTCATGGCGGCGGCCGGCTCCGGCCCTGCGGCGTTGGTCCCGTACACGTCACCGCGTACCAGGACTCGCGCCCCTCGGAGCTGACCCTTCCGAAGAAATGGTGTCAGATCATCGGCAGAGTATGGACGCAAGCCCCACTCCCGTACCCCGGCCGAAGCTGCACTCTACCGGCCGGGGAAGCGGAAGGTCAGTGGTCAGTCGCCTCCGGGGGCGCTGCGGTGACGAGTTCGGTCAGCACACCGTGGCAGTCCTTGGGGTGCAGGAACGTGATCCGGGACCCCATCGAACCCCGCCGCGGCTCGTCGTAGAGCACCCGCACGCCCTTGTCGCGGATGTCCTGCGCGTCCCCGTCCACGTCCGCCGTACCGAACGCGAGGTGATGCACGCCCTCGCCGTTCTTGGCCAGCCACTTGCCCACCGCCGAATCCTCCCGGATCGGCTCCAACAACTGGAGATAGGAGGCCCCGCCGTCCGAGGTCTCATTGATCTTCAACATCGCCTCGCGCACGCCCTGTTCCTCGTTGACCTCGGTGTGGAACACCTCGAAGCCATACGTGGCACGGTAGAACTCGACGGTCCGGTCGAGGTCGAAGCAGGCGATCCCGATGTGGTCGATTCGCGTCAGCATGGCTCCAGTGCACCGCCCGCACGGCTGGTTACGCAACGTGCGCGCGATCACACCCTCTTCCCGGTGACCCGGCGACTACCCCTCAGTACATTGACGGGAACCCTCGTTAACTTCCCTGCACAGGAAGGCCGCATCGTATGTCTGCAACGAACGGCACCACCTCCGTGATCGTGGCCGGCGCGCGCACCCCCATGGGCCGCCTGCTCGGCTCGCTGCGCAGCTTCTCCGGGGCCGACCTGGGCGGAGCGGCCATCAAGGCGGCGCTGGACCGCGCGGGGATCGGCGGCGACCAGGTGCAGTACGTGATCATGGGTCAGGTGCTCCAGGCCGGCGCCGGCCAGATCCCGGCCCGCCAGGCCGCCGTCAAGGCCGGCATCCCCATGAACGTCCCCGCGCTGACCGTCAACAAGGTCTGCCTCTCCGGCCTCGACGCCATCGCCCTGGCCGACCAGCTCATCCGCGCCGGCGAGTTCGATGTCGTCGTCGCCGGCGGCCAGGAGTCCATGACCAACGCCCCGCACCTGCTGCCCAAGTCCCGCGAGGGCTACAAGTACGGCGCGGTGGAACTGCTCGACGCCATGGCGCACGACGGCCTCACCGACGCCTTCGAGGGCATCGCCATGGGCGAGTCCACCGAGAAGCACAACACCCGCCTCGGCATCGGCCGCGCCGAACAGGACGAGATCGCCGCGCGCTCCCACCAACGGGCCGCCGCCGCCCAGAAGAACGGCCTCTTCGAGGCGGAGATCACCCCCGTCGAGATCCCGCAGCGCAAGGGCGACCCGGTGCTCTTCAGCAAGGACGAGGGCATCCGCCCCGAGACCACCGCGGAGGGCCTCGGCAAGCTCCGTCCGGCCTTCTCCAAGGACGGCACCATCACCGCCGGCACCTCCTCGCAGATCTCCGACGGTGCCGCCGCCGTCGTCGTCATGAGCAAGGCCAAGGCCGAGGAACTGGGCCTGGAGTGGATCGCCGAGATCGGCGCGCACGGCAACGTCGCCGGCCCCGACAACTCCCTGCAGTCGCAGCCCTCCAACGCCATCAACCACGCCCTCGCCAAGGACGGCCTGACCGTCGACGACCTCGACCTGATCGAGATCAACGAGGCGTTCGCGGCGGTCGCCGTGCAGTCAATGAAGGACCTCGGGGTCTCCCCGGAAAAGGTGAATGTCAACGGTGGTGCCATCGCGCTCGGCCACCCGATCGGCATGTCCGGCGCCCGTATCGTGCTGCACCTCGCGCTGGAACTGCGGCGTCGCGGCGGCGGCACCGGCGCGGCGGCGCTGTGCGGCGGTGGCGGTCAGGGCGATGCGCTGATCCTGCGGGTACCGGGCAAGTGACCGCCGGACGGGACCGGCGCCGGAACAGCGCGTACCAGCCAGTGAGTCGAGGTCGAAGGAGCCGAGCGCGATGGTGGACGTCCCGCAGCTAGTGGAACAGGCCCGGGAGGGCCGGCCGAGGGCGGTGGCCCGGCTGATCTCCCTCGTCGAGGGGGCGGCGCCGGAGCTGCGCGAGGTGATGGCGGCGCTGGCGCCGCTGACCGGCAACGCCTACGTGGTCGGCCTCACCGGCTCGCCCGGCGTCGGCAAGTCCACCACCACCTCCGCCCTGGTGACCGCGTACCGCAAGGCGGGCAAGCGGGTCGGCGTGCTGGCCGTCGACCCGTCCTCGCCGTTCTCCGGCGGTGCGCTCCTCGGCGACCGCGTCCGGATGTCGGAACACGCCTCCGACCCCGGCGTCTACATCCGCTCCATGGCCACCCGCGGCCACCTCGGCGGGCTGGCCTGGGCCGCCCCGCAGGCGATCCGGGTGCTGGACGCCGCCGGCTGCGACGTGGTCCTCGTCGAGACCGTCGGCGTCGGCCAGTCCGAGGTCGAGATCGCCTCGCAGGCCGACACCAGCGTGGTGCTGCTGGCCCCCGGGATGGGCGACGGCATCCAGGCCGCCAAGGCCGGCATCCTGGAGATCGGCGACGTCTACGTCGTCAACAAGGCCGACCGGGACGGCGCGGACGCCACCGCCCGCGAGCTGAACCACATGCTGGGCCTGGGCGAGGCCCGGGCGCCCGGCGACTGGCGGCCGCCGATCGTCAAGACGGTCGCGGCCCGCGGCGAGGGCGTCGACGAGGTCGTCGCGGCGCTGGAGAAGCACCGGGCCTGGATGGAGGAGCGCGGCGTACTGGCCCGACGCCGGCTGGCCCGCGCCGCGCGCGAGGTCGAGACGATCGCCGTCACCACTCTCCGCTCCCGCATCGGCGACCTCTCCGGCGACCGCCACCTCGACGCCCTCGCCGAACGCATCGTCGCCGGCGACACCGACCCGTACCGCGCCGCGGACGAACTCGTCACGGGCCTCACGAACGGCACGTAGCGCGGCGAAGCGGGGAGCCGGCGGCCACCACGACCCCCGCCGCCGTCACGGCGCGCAAGCGTCAACGGGCAGGGGCCGGCGGGGTGGTGGACGCACCGTGGCTACAACGTGCGGCGCGGTGCGGCCGGCTACGGGTTGCCGCGGTGTTCGCGCAGGTGGTCGGCGACCGGGGTGAGGGAGTCGTGCAGGGACTCCAGGGTCTCGGGGGTGAAGAGGTCGATGAAGTGGCGGCGGACCGAGGCGACGTGGTGCGGGGCGACCCGGCGCATCGTCTCCCAACCGGCTTCGGTGAGGACGGCGTAGAGGCCACGGCGGTCCGACTCGCAGCTTTCGCGGCGTACCAGGCCGGCGTTCTCCATGCGCGTGATCTGGTGCGAGAGGCGGCTCTTGGACTGCAGCGTGCTGGCGGCCAGGTCGCTCATCCGCAGCCGGTGGTCCTCGGCCTCGGAGAGGTTGACCAGGATCTCGTAGTCGTTGTTCGTCAGGCCGAACGGCTGGAGATCGCGCTCCAGTTGGTGCATCAGCAGCCTGCTGACGTCCAGATGGGTGCGCCAGGCACGCTGCTCCTGGTTGGTCAGCCAGGGAGTGTCACTGTCGGTCGTCATGGATGAATTCTACCCGTGAAAGTTGAATAATGAATTAGTCATGGCGTGTGACATTGCGGAACTCGGCTGGCCGGGATCCGTGGTGGGTCAGACGTTCGAGGTCACCGTCCGCAGACTACCGCTCACAGCCCGAAGCGGCGCTGGAGCCCCCCGAGGGCACCGGACGGCTGCGGCACATGTGAGCCACTTTCCGGCGCGGGGGCGGCGCCTCCCGGGACGCCGTCCTCTGCCGACAGCGCGCCGGTCGCGCGCTCCGGAAGCAGTTGTTCCGTGGACTGGAGCAGGACCGTGCCGGCGCCGGTGAACTCGAATTGGTGCTCCTCGCCGGAGGCGCCGCCGATGCCGGTGTGGGCGCGCACCCCGCCGAGGAATCCGCGCAGGTACCGGTGGTCGTAGTGGTGGCAGGGGGACGGGCAGTCGGCCCAGCCCACCAGGGCCTGCGGGTCGACCCGGATCGGCGGTTCGACGAAGACCACCGGGCCGTTGGAGGCGGCGACGAACTTCCCCGTGCCGATCAGGGTGAGGAAGCCGGGGATGATCGATTGCTTCAGGGCGAGAGATGGCTGAAAGGCGAGCAAGTTGCCGGAGCGAATAGTGAGGTTGCCCTCATCGAGATCGAAGGAGTTCACGTCGAAGGACCGGTCGGCCAGGAGCATCTTGCCCCGGCCCTCGGCGACCACCCAGTCCGCGGCGTGCAGTGGCGAATGGAAACTCCCGGCGACGAGGCCGTCGAGGCGGCCGTACCCGATGCCGTGGAAGTCGATCTGCCCGTAGTAGGCGATCATCTTCCCTTTCTGCAGGAACCACTGGCCGTCCAGGGCGACGCTGAAGGCGTAGTCGTTGACGTTGTCGTGGACGGGGAGGGTGTGGACGTCGTGGATGACGGGGCCGGTCACAGTTTCTCCTCGGACGCCTGGACGTAGACGGTGCCCTGGCCGGACAGCTCCAGTTGGAACGCCTCGCCCGAGCCGCGGCCGATCAGCTCGCGCCAACCGATGGCGGTGGAGAGGCGGTTGCGCACCTCGCCGCGGTGCGCGACGTACGCCTGCGGGTCGACGTGCACCGGGCGCTGTGGGGTGATCGGCAGCTCGACGACGCCGCCGTGGGCCATCACCGCGGCCGAGCCGTGCCCCTGGAGCGTGGTGGTGAACAGGCCCTGGCCGGTGGCCTGTCCGCGCACCATGCCCAGCACCCCGCCCTGCGAACCGAGGAACATCGTGCCCTGGGCGAGCGAGCCGTCGAAGGCCAGCAGCCGGTCGGCCTCCACGTAGAGGGTGTCGCCGGTCAGGTCGACGATGTGGACGTGATGGCCGCCGTGACCAAACATGACTGTGCCGCTGCCCTCCACAGTCATGAGGGGCGTCGCCTCGCCGGCGACCCGGCGGCCGATCATGGAGCCCAGACCGCCCTGGCCACCCTGGATGTTCGGGGTGAAGGCGACCTCGCCGCGGTAGGCGAGCATCGCGCCGCGCTGGCTGAACATCCGCTGCCCGGGGACGATCCGGGCCTCCACCATGCGGGAGTTGAGGGCCGTGAACGGCATCAGACCTCACCGCCCACGGTGTTGCGCTCGCTGGGCTGCACGTAGACCAGTCCCTCGCCCTCGAAACGGATCTGGAACGCCTCGCCGGAACCCTCGCCGATGAACGTGCGGAAATTCACCCCGGACTGGAAGTGCTGCTTCAGCTTCCCGGTGTGCGCGACGTAGGCGCCCGGGTCGACCTGGAGCGGGTACTGCGGGGTGACCCGCAGCACCACGGCCGGGCCGTCGGAGGTGAGCGCGGCCTGCCCGTGGCCCTCGACGGTGGTGGTGAACAGGCCGTTGCCCTGCGAGGCGCCGCGCAGCCCGGTGAACGTCGTGCCGGTGTGCAGTGCCGCCTCGGTGCACAGCAGGTTGCTGGCCTCCACGTAGAGCTTCTCGCCCTGGAGGCGGACGAGGTTGATCTCGCTGGCGCGGTCGGCGAAGTAGCAGGTGCCCTTCCCCTTCACCTGCATCACCGTCATCTGCTCGCCCGTCAGCCGACGGGTGACCATCCCGCGCAGCCCCTCGCCGCCGCCGGTCATCTTCTTGAAGGTCATGTCGCCGTCATAGGCGACCATCGCGCCGTTCTTCGCCTTGACGGCGTCGCCGGCGAGGTCGACGGCGAGGACCTTGCTCCCCTGGAGCCGAAACTGAGCCACGCGTCAGACGGTAGTCGGCGACGGCCGCGCTGGGCAGGGCCTTCGGCCCGGAGACGCCCCTGACCTTTCCCCGAGCCCGCCCCGGACACCGCGGAGCGACGTGGCCGCGCGACGGCCCCCGGCGCGGTGATCGTCGGGACGGCTGTAACAATGGGGCGGATGCTTGTGAACTCTTGCACAAGCCTGTGACGCCTCCCCTCCGCCCGAACGAGGTTCCCGTGGACATCAAGACCGCCGCTGCCCTGCACCGACTGCGCCTGGCATCCATCCCGGAGGCGCTCTCCTTCCCGGCGCTGCTGATATTCGGCACGGGCTTCCGGATCTTCCTGGGCTACGACAAGCTGGTCATGCCCCTCGGCCTGCTGCACGGCATCCTGTTCACGATCTTCGTGGTGCTGCTGCTGGACGCCTGGAACCGCACCAAGTGGCCCTTCAAGCGCGTGGCCTTCTTCTTCCTCCTCGCGGTGCTGCCGTTCGGCGGCCTCTACGCGGACAAGGTGCTCAAGCGCGAGGAGGCGGCCAAGGTGATCGCCGCCCGAGCGCGCCGGGAAGGTGCCGTGAACGCATGATCGTCGCCTTTTCCGTCAGCCCGTTGGGCGTTGGCGAGGACGTCGGCGAGTACGTCGCCGACGCCGTCCGGGTCGTCCGCGAGTCCGGGCTGCCCAACCGCACCGACGCCATGTTCACCTCCGTCGAGGGCGAGTGGGACGAGGTCATGGACGTCGTCAAGCGCGCCGTGGCCGCCGTCGAGGCGCGCGCCGGTCGGGTCTCGCTGGTCCTCAAGGCCGACATCCGGCCGGGCGTCACCGACGGCCTCACCTCCAAGGTGGAGACCGTCGAGCGCCACCTGGCCGGCGGCGAGCGGGGCGCCTGACGGGAGCGGCCGTCAGCCGCCGGCCGTCAGGGCGATGCCCAACGGCGTCCGCTCGTAGAGCACTTGGTGTCCGTGCCGGCGCGAGGTCAGCAGCCCGGCGTCGCGCAGCACGGACAGGTGCGCCGAGACCGACGAGGCGGCCAGCCCCAACCGGTGGGCCAGCGCCGACGTGGTCGCCGGCGCGTCCAGGGCCGTCAGCACCGCGGCCCGGTTGGCGCCCAGCAGCCGGGCCAGCGCCGGACCGCCCGCCGGCCGCTGCCACAACCCGCCGATCCCGCGCGCCGGGTAGATCACCGTCGGCTGCCACGGCGGGTCGAAGCCGCTGATCACGTCCGGCCAGACGAAGACGCTGGGCAACAGCAACACCCCCCGCCCCGCCAGGTCCTGGAGCTGCGCGAAGTCCGTACGGGTGCGGACGGTCAGCGTGCCGTCGTCCGACCAGGACAGCCGCGGGTGCAGATCGGCGAACAGCCGGCGCAGCCCGCCGCTGGCCAACTGGCGCGAGCGGTAGGCGATTTCCGCCTCCAACAGGGCGCGCAGCCGTGGCCAGTCCGGCGCGAGCAGCGCCTCCCAGGCGCGTTCGGTGAGGTCCGCCAGCCGCCGCACGGCCCGTTCGGGGTCGGCCAACGCCGCCCGCCCCTCTGGCGAGTGGGCCGCCCCCGGGACGCAGGTCAGCGACTTGGCCATCTCGGCGCGGGCCAGCGCCGGGTCGGTGGCCCGTAGGCGCGCGAGCTCCGCGCCGAAGTCGGCCAACGGGACGTCCGGTGGGCGGCCCAGGAAGTCGGGGGTGTAGCCGGGCCGTCGGGCCGGCATGAACAGCCACAGCGGGGACAGGTCCAGCCCCGCCATCCGCTCCCGCATCCGTCGCAGCCACGGCAGGTGGTAGCCGTGCCGGTCGGTGCGGCGCAGGGTCCGCAGCGCCTCGTGCGTCTCGCACAGCGGCGAGATCGCGAACCGGATCCGCAACAGGTCGTCCGCCCCGAAATGCAGCTCCAGCGGCACCGCCGGGCCCTCCCTCCGCAGCATTCGGCCCGAGCCGAAACACTACGGCCCACCGGGCGGCGCCGGCAGCCTGGCGCCATGCCGACGCCCACCGGGCCCGCACGACCGGGCCCCGCTCCCGCCTGCCGTCCCCCGGCCGCCGCCGCGCCGCCGGGGACGGGGTACCGCGCCGTCTTCGCCGTCCCCGAGTTCCGCTACGTCTTCGCCGCCCACCTGCTGTCCTCCCTGGGCGTGGTGGTCTGCGAGATCGCGCTGTCCGTCCTGGTCTACCGGCTGACCGACTCGCCGTTGCTCAGCGCGCTGACCTTCGCGCTCGGCCTGCTGCCGTACGTCGTCGGCGGCACACTGCTGTCGGCCGTCGCCGACCGGCACCCGGCCCGTCGGGTCCTGGTCTGCTGCGACGCGGTGTGCGCGGCCGCGGCCGCCGCCATGGTGCTGCCCGGGACGCCGGTGGTGGTGCTGCTCGGGCTGCGCTGCCTGATCGCGGCGGTGGCGCCGGTCTTCGCCGGCACCCGGGCCGGGTCGCTCGGGGAAATCCTGGGCGACGGCGACCTGTTCGTCCTGGGACGCTCGCTGGTCCGGATCGTCAACCAGGGGGCGCAGCTCGTCGGATTCGCCGCCGGGGGGCTGCTGTTGGCGACCGTCTCGCCGGGGGCGGTGCTCGGCGTCACCGCCGGGACGTTCACCGCCTCGGCGCTGCTGGTGCGGCTGGGGACGGCCGCCCGCCCGGCCCGGGGGCGGTCCGGCGGGGCGCTGCTGGGCGCCTCGCTGGCCGGGACCCGGCACCTGCTGGCCGACCGGCGGGTGCGGGCGCTGCTGCTGCTCGGCTGGGTGCCGCCGGCCGTCGTGGTCGTCCCGGAGGCGCTGCTGGTCCCGTACGGGGACCTGTTGGGGGTGGGGCCGGCCGGGCAGGGGCTGTTGATGTGCGGGATGCCGATCGGGGCGGTGGTGGCCGAGACCGTGGTGGGGACGTTCCTCGGGCCGCGGGCCCGTACGCGGCTGACGTTCCCGTTGGGGGCGTTCGCGGTGGTGCCGTCCCTGGGGTTCGCCCTCCGGCCTTCGCTGGGCTGGGCGTTGGTGCTGCTGGTGCTGACCGGTACCAGCATCTCGTACAACTTCGGCGTCGACCGGTGGTTCGTGGCCGCGGTGCCCGAGGAGCTGTTGGGACAGGCGATGACGGTGATGCAGGCGGGCCGGATGACGATCATGGGTGCGGCGATGGCGCTGGCCGGGGTGGCGGCCACCTACGCGCCGCTCCCGGTGGTGATGCCGGCCGGGGGAGTGCTGGGTGCGGTCGCGGTCCTGGCGGTGCTCGTCGAGGTGTGGCGCTCGGGTGCTCGGAATACGGGGGAGGCGGTGACCGCGTGAGGCCCAGGGCGGCTGCGGCCCTCTGTGCCGCCCCGGAGACGGCCCGAAGCGGTGCAGGCCACAGACTGGGACCGGAAGTTGAGACAGTGCTGACCAGCATGTGGCCGCCCGGTAGGGTCGGAGGCGTGCCGAAGCCGCTCAGCCTTGCTTTTGATCCCATCGCGCGCGCAGACGAACTCTGGGCGCAGCGATGGGGATCCGTGCCCTCCATGGCCGCGATCACCTCGATCATGCGGGCCCAGCAGATCCTGCTGTCCGAGGTGGACGCGGTGGTCAAGCCGTACGGGCTGACCTTCGCGCGCTACGAGGCGCTGGTGCTGCTGACCTTCTCCAAGGCGGGCGAACTGCCGATGTCGAAGATCGGCGAGCGCCTGATGGTGCACCCCACGTCGGTGACGAACACCGTGGACCGGCTGGTGAAGTCCGGGCTGGTCGCCAAGCGCCCCAACCCGAACGACGGCCGCGGCACCCTGGCGTCCATCACGGAGAAGGGGCGCGAGGTGTGCGACGCGGCCACCCGGGACCTGATGGCCATGGACTTCGGGCTCGGGACGTACGACGCCGAGGAGTGCGCCGAGGTCTTCGCGCTGCTGCGGCCGCTGCGGGTGGCGGCCGGGGACTTCGAAGACCGGGACTGAGGGCCGCGCAGAAGCCTCCAGACGGGCCACCGGGCAGGCGCCCGAATCCGCGGAGAGGGGCCGAAAAGGGCCCCCACCTGCAGCCCGGCCCTTGCGCGGTCCCCGTGTCCGCGGGGATTTTCCGGGCGGTTACGCTCGTACCCATGAAATCCAGCGTGCTGACCCGTTACCGGGCGATGGCCTACATCACCGCCGTGATGCTGCTCGTGCTCTGCGCCTGCATGGTTTTCAAGTACGGCTTCGGGATGGGCAAGGACCTGACCCTCGTCGTCGCCCAGGTCCACGGCGTGCTCTACATCATCTACCTGGTCTTCGCGTTCGACCTGGGTTCCAAGGCGCGCTGGCCGTTCGGCAAGCTGCTGTGGGTGTTGGTCTCCGGGACGATCCCGACCGCCGCGTTCTTCGTGGAGCGCAAGGTGGTCCGCGAGATCGAGCCGCTGCTCGCGGACGCCAAGCCGGATCTGGCCAAGGTCTGACGGCGGGCCGGTCGGCCGTGGCGCCCGCGCCACGGCGGCCCCGGCTGCCGCGGCACGGCCCGTGCGCGCCTCTCCCGATGCGGGAGGGGCGCGTTTGTGTTGTCCGCTGTGGTGGCCGTGCCGCCTCCCTTCCGTACGCGGGGCGGGCGCGTGGTGGGGGTGGCGGTGCGCGGTGCGTCGGTGGTGGGACGACGTGACGGTGCGCGGCTCGTCGGTGTCGGGGTGGCGGTGTGTGGCTTGTGGCTCGTCGGTGGTGGGGCGGCGCCGGGCGCCGGGCGGGGCGGGTTTCGGTGCGGGGGGCTGTGGGCAGCCCCCGGTGGGGGGATGCGGGGCCCCTAGGGGGCGGTCCCCGAGGCGAATCCGGGGTGCTTCCCATCGACAGATAGTAGGACGTCCTAGTAAATTCGTGGGCATGGACGCTGACGCGATCGAAGAGGGCCGCCGTCGCTGGCAGGCCCGGTACGACTCCGCCCGGAAGCGCGACGCGGACTTCACCACCCTGTCCGGCGACCCCGTCGAGCCGGCGTACGGGCCCCGCCCCGGCGACTCCGTGGCGGGCTTCGAGCGGATCGGATGGCCGGGGGAGTATCCCTTCACGCGCGGCCTGTACCCGACCGGCTACCGCGGCCGGACGTGGACGATCCGCCAGTTCGCCGGCTTCGGCAACGCCGAGCAGACCAACGAGCGCTACAAGATGATCCTCAAGGCCGGCGGCGGCGGCCTCTCGGTGGCGTTCGACATGCCGACGCTGATGGGGCGCGACTCCGACGACCCGCGGTCGCTCGGCGAGGTCGGGCACTGCGGCGTCGCCATCGACTCGGCCGCCGACATGGAGGTCCTCTTCAAGGACATCCCGCTGGGCGACGTCACCACGTCCATGACGATCAGCGGGCCCGCGGTGCCGGCCTTCTGCATGTACCTGGTCGCCGCCGAGCGCCAGGGCGTCGACCCGGCGGTGCTCAACGGCACGCTCCAGACCGACATCTTCAAGGAGTACATCGCGCAGAAGGAGTGGCTCTTCCCGCCCGAGCCGCACCTGCGCCTGATCGGCGACCTGATGGAGCACTGCGCGCAGGGCATCCCCGCCTACAAGCCGCTGTCGGTCTCCGGCTACCACATCCGGGAGGCCGGCGCGACGGCCGCCCAGGAGCTCGCCTACACCCTCGCCGACGGCTTCGGCTACGTCGAGCTCGGCCTCTCCCGCGGGCTGGACGTCGACACCTTCGCCCCCGGCCTGTCCTTCTTCTTCGACGCGCACGTGGACTTCTTCGAGGAGATCGCCAAGTTCCGCGCCGCGCGCCGGATCTGGGCCCGCTGGATGCGCGACGTCTACGGCGCGCGCAGCGAGAAGGCGCAGTGGCTGCGGTTCCACACCCAGACCGCCGGCGTCTCGCTGACCGCCCAGCAGCCGTACAACAACGTGGTGCGCACGGCCGTGGAGGCGCTGGCGGCGGTGCTCGGCGGCACCAACTCGCTGCACACCAACGCCCTGGACGAGACCCTGGCGCTGCCCAGCGAGCAGGCCGCGGAGATCGCGCTGCGCACCCAGCAGGTGCTGATGGAGGAGACCGGCGTCGCCAACGTCGCGGATCCGTTGGGCGGTTCGTGGTTCATCGAGGCGCTGACCGACCGGATCGAGGCGGACGCGGAGAAGATCTTCGCGCAGATCAAGGAGCGCGGGGCGCGGGCGGTGCCGGACGGGCAGCACCCGGTCGGCCCGATCACCTCCGGCATCCTGCGGGGCATAGAGGACGGCTGGTTCACCGGCGAGATCGCCGAGTCCGCGTTCCGCTACCAACAGTCCCTGGAGAAGGGCGAGAAGAGGGTCGTCGGGGTCAACTGCCACGAGGGCTCGGTCACCGGGGACCTGGAGATCCTGCGGGTCAGCCACGAGGTCGAGCGGGAGCAGGTGCGACTCCTGGCGGAGCGCAAGGCGGCCCGCGACGACGCCCGGGTGCGGGCCGCGCTCGCGGACCTGCTGGCCGCGGCCCGCGGCGGGCGGAACATGATCGAGCCGATGCTGGCCGCGGTCCGTGAGGAGGCGACCCTCGGGGAGATCTGCGACGTGCTGCGCGAGGAATGGGGGGTCTACACCGAACCGGCCGGCTTCTGACCGGGAGGCGGTGGGCGAGGGCTTCGGGCCTTACTCGCCGCCGCTGCCTCCTCTTATCCGGCAACGAACGCGGGACGGTGGGGAGTTCCCCGTTCCGTTACGGATTGTAGTCGGGGTGTGGTCGCACTGTAGTCGCCGGGCTTGAGGACTGTAGTCGCCGGACTTAAGGGAAGTCTGGGATCGGCCGGGCTGTGGTCAGGGCCAGGTGCGTCAGCCAGGGGGCAGGGCGCGTCCGTCTGTGGCCGGGGCGCAGTCCGGGGTGCGAGGGGTGTGGTTGGTGAGCAGTCGGGGAGCGGAGGCCGGCGCAGCCGTGTGATGTGAGGGGTCGAGGGGGCGCGGTCGTCACCCGTCCTCCCGCTCGGGGGACTGCGGGGGGACGGGCATGCGGAGGCGGAAGAGCGCGCCGCCGCCCGGGGCCTGTTCCGCGGTGAGTTCGGCGCCGTGGGCCCGGGCGATCTGGCGGGCCATTGCCAGGCCGAGGCCCGAGCCGGGCAGGGCCCGGGCGGCCTGGGCACGGTAGAAGCGGTCGAAGACGTACGGCAGGTCGCCGTCGGTGATGCCGGGGCCGTGGTCGCGGACGGTGAGGTGCAACTCGCCCGCGATGTCCGCCAGTTCGGTCTCGACGGGGCCGCCGGGCGGGGAGAACTTGGCGGCGTTGTCCAGGAGGTTGGACAGCAGGCGGGCGAGCCGGGCGGGGACGCCGGGCAGGGTGGTGGTGGCCGTCCCGGGGGCGATGCGGGTGGTGAAGGCGAGGGCCGGCCAGTGCCCGCGGGCCGCGGCGACCGCGTGCTCCAACAGGGCGGCGGGGCGGACCTGTTCGAGCAGCGGGCGGGGTTCCTCGTCGCGGGCGAGCTCGATCAGGTCGTTGACGAGGGTGGTGACCTCGCGCAGTTGGCGGCCCAGTGCCGCGGAGGCGCGGTCCCGCTGCTCGTCCGTCAAGCGGTCGGCGCGGGCGAGGAGTTCGGCGTTGGTGCGCAGCGCGGTGAGCGGGGTGCGCAGTTCGTGGGAGGCGTCGGCGACCAGACGGCGCTGGGCGGTGACGGACTGCTCCAGCTCGCCGAGCATGGTGTTGAAGCTGGCGGCGAGCCGGGTGAGTTCGTCCTCGTGGGCGGGCGAGCCGGGCGGGAGGTCGATGCGGTGCCGGGGGTCGCGGGTGGTGGCGATCCGTTCCGCGGTGGCGGTCAGCCGGGCGACCGGGGCCAGGCCGGTGCGCGAGACCCAGTAGCCGAGGCCGGCGGCGAACAGGACGCCGGCGCCGCCGACCGCGGCCAGTGCCCAGGCGGCCTGGCGCACCCCGCGCTCGACGGTGTCGGAGCGCAGCGCCACTTGGAGCGCCTCGTCCCGGCCCGGCAACCGGGAGGTGTACATCCGCACCGGGTGCCCGGCGACCGTGAGGTTGGTGTAGTAGGGCGCGTGGCGGCCGGCGGCCACCTCGCGGGTGGCCGGGGAGAGCGGCAGGCCGTGGCGGCCGCGGGCGTCCCGGGCGGGGTCGGCGGGGACGATCTGGACGCAGGGGACGGCCTGGTAGCGGCAGGAGGTGTCGCTGGTGGTCGGGCCCCAGTTGCGGGTGCGCTGGACGAGTTGGGTGGCGGTCTGGGCGAGGTTGAGGTCGAGCTGACGGGTCATCTGGACCCGGAGGACGACGAACGCGGCCGCGCAGACGCCCACCGCGACCAGGGCCACCGCGGCGGACGCGGCCAGCGCCAGCCGGGCGCGCAACGGGCGGCGGCGGACCCAGCGGCCGCCCAGGCGGCGCCGGCCGGTCATGCCGCGGTCCCGTTCGGCGCGGTCGCCGTCGCGGTCGCCGTCGCGGTCGGGTGGGGGAGGCGCGGGGTCATGTGCCCTCCGGGCGGTCCAGGCGGTAGCCGACGCCGTGCACGGTGTGGACGAGCCGGGGCTCGCCGCCGGCCTCCAACTTGCGGCGCAGATAACCGATGTAGACGGCCAGCGAGTTGGAGTCCGGGCCGAAGTCGCGGCCCCAGACGCGCTCCAGGATCGTCTCCCGCGGCAGCACCTGGCCGGGGTGCGTCAGCAGCAGTTCCAGCAGGGCGTACTCGGTGCGGCTGAACTCCAGCGGGCGCTGGCCGCGGTGGCCGGTGCGGGTGGTGGGATCGACGACGAGGTCGGCGAAGGCCAGGTGGGAGGTGTCGGCCCGGCCCGCCTCGGCCCGGCGCAGCAGGGCGCGGACCCGGGCGATCAACTCGTCCAGGGCGAACGGCTTGACGAGGTAGTCGTCGGCGCCGGCGTCCAGGCCGTCGACCCGGTCGCTGACCGCGTCCAGGGCGGTCAGGACGAGGATCGGGGTGCGGTCGTCCAGGGCGCGCAGCCGGCGGCAGACCGCCAGACCGTCCAGGACCGGCATCATCACGTCCAGGACGAGGGCGTCCGGCTGCCAGGCGGCGACCTCGGAGAGCGCGGCCAGCCCGTCGGCGGCGCCGCGGACCGCGTAGCCCTCCACGGCGAGTCCGTCCGCCACGGCGGCCCGGACCTCCGGTTCGTCGTCGACGACCAGGATCCTGGGGGCGGCCGGCGGGGGCGTGCCGGGGGCGGGCGCGGGTGCGGGGCGTGCGGTCATGGACCAAGGCTGCCAAACCGCGTCTTAGAACGTTCTTAAAGCGGCGGTCGAGCGTGGCGGCCATGCGCACACCACTCTCGGTCGTGATCGGTGCGGGCGGCACCGGCGGCCACATCTATCCCGGACTCGCCCTCGCCGACGCGCTGCGTCGGGCCGTGCCGGACGCGGTGATCTCCTTCGTGGGGACCGACCGCGGCCTGGAGACGCGGCTGATCCCGCAGGCCGGCTACCGGCTGCACACCGTCGACATGATTCCCTTCGACCCCTCGCTGGGCGCCCGGCGCTATCTGCTGCCGGCCGCCTTGTTGAAGTCCGGCGCCCAATGCCGGGCGATCCTGCGGGAGCAGGGCGCCCAGGTCGCCGTCGGCATGGGCGGTTACCCCAGTGCCCCGGTGATCGTCGGGGCCAGGATGGCCGGGCTGCCGAGCCTGATCCACGAGTCCAACGCGGTGCCCGGCCGGGCCAACAAGTTCGCCGCCCGGCTCACCCCGCACATCGCCCTGGCCTTCGACCGCAGCCGGCCGCACCTCGCGGGCGGCGAGCGGGCCGAGACGGTGGGGATGCCGCTGTCCGGGCCGCTGGCCGGGCTGGACCGGACGGCGCTGCGGAGCGCGGCCCGGCGCGCCCTGGGCATCCCGGAGGACGCCCGACTGCTGCTGGTCAACGGCGGCAGCCTGGGCGCCGCCCGGCTCACCGAGGCCGCCGTCGGGCTCGCCGGCCGCTATCTGGGGCGGTCCCGGATGCGGCTGCTGATCAAGACCGGGCCGGCGGCGCTGGACGCCACCCGGGCCGCCCTGGAGGCCAACGGCGGGGCCGCGGTCGCCGAGGCGGTGCCGTACCTGGACCGGATGGACCTGGCGTACGCGGCGGCCGACCTGGTGCTGTGCCGGGCCGGTTCGGCGACCGTCGCCGAACTCGCCACGATCGGGATGCCGGCCGTCCTCGTCCCGTACCCGCACGCGCCCGGCGACCACCAGACGCACAACGCCCGGGTGCTCTCCGACGCCGGCGCGGCACTGCTGCTGCCCGACGCGGAGGTCACCGACGAGCGGCTGGACGCGCAGCTCACCCCGCTGCTGGCGGACCCCGACCGGCTGGCCGCGATGGGCGCGGCGGCCGACCCCGGCACGCACGCGCACGCCGCCGACCTGCTGGCCGCCCGGACCCTGGCGCTGGCCGGCCACCCCCACCACCTCACCACCACCCTGAAGGAGTCAGCATGAGCACGCGCAGCACCGTGTCCCGGTCGTGGGCCGGACGGAAGGTCCTGGTCACCGGGGCCGAGGGGTTCATCGGGTCGACGCTGGTCGACCTGCTGGTGGACGCGGGCGCCGAGGTGCGCGCCTTCGTGCACTACAAGCCGTACGCGGAGAAGGGCAATCTGGCGCGGTACCTGGTGCCGGGCGGCCCGGTCGAGATGGTCGCCGGCGACGTGCGGGACGCCGGCCGGGTCATGGACGCGGTCGCCGGCTGCGACACCGTCTTCCACCTGGCCGCGCTGATCGGCATCCCGTACAGCTACGACTCGCCGGGCGCGTACGTGCAGACGAACGTGGTGGGCACCGAGAACGTCGCGGAGGCGTGCCGCCGGCACGGGGTGCGGCGGATGGTGCACACCTCCACCAGCGAGGTGTACGGGACCGCGCTCACCGCGCCGATCAGCGAGGAGCACCCGCTCCAGCCGCAGTCGCCGTACTCCGCCTCGAAGATCGGTGCGGACATGATGGCGCTGTCGCACTGGCACGCCTTCGAGCTGCCGGTGACGGTGGTGCGGCCGTTCAACACCTACGGGCCCCGGCAGTCCGCCCGCGCGGTGATCCCGACGATCCTGGCCCAACTGCACGCCGGCGCGCGGCAGATCAAGCTGGGTTCGCTGACCCCGACCCGGGACTTCACGTTCGTCACCGACACCGCGGCCGGGTTCCTGGCGCTGGCCGACTGCGACCGGGCGCTGGGGCAGGTCGTCAACCTCGGCAGCGGCCGGGAGATCGCCATCGGGGCGCTGGCCGAGGCGCTGATCGAGGCGTCCGGGCGGGACGCCGAGGTGGTGGTGGACGCCGAGCGGCTGCGGCCCTCGGGCAGTGAGGTGGAGCGGCTGCTGTCGGACAACTCCCGGGCGCGGCAGTGGGCTTCGTGGGAGCCGCAGGTCTCCCTCAAGGAGGGGCTGGAGCGGACCTCGGCGTGGGTGGCGGAGCATGTCCACCTGTTCCGGGCGGACCGCTACCAGGTCTGACGGCGGGTCCGGCGGCGCCGGGCCGGGGCTACGGCTCCAGCCCGGCCAGGCCCGCCAGCAGCAGCGTGGTGAACTGCCGGGCCCAGCCGGTGTCGACGGGGCCCGCGCTGACCAGCAGGCGGTGCACGACGGCCCCGGCGATCACGTCGAAGATCAACCCCACGGTGCACTCGGCGGCCTGCTCGCCCTCGGGTCCGCCGGCGTCCGGCGGGAGTTCGCCGCGGGCCTGCGCCCGCGAGCGGCCCAGCAGCACCAGCCGCTTCTGCCGCTCGACGATGGCCTGCCGGATGCGCTCGCGCAGCGCGTCGTCGGTGGTGGACTCGGCGACCACCGCCATCAGCGCGGTCTTGGTCTCGGGCCGGGCCAGCAGCGCGCCGAACTGGAGCACCACGCCCTCGATGTCGGCCTGGAGGCAGCCCCGGTCGGGGAGTTCGAGCTCGTCGAAGAGGACCGCGACGGCGTCCACGACCAGTTCGCTCTTGCTGCCCCAGCGGCGGTAGAGGGTGGTCTTGGCGACCCCGGCGCGCTGGGCGACCTCGCCCATGGTGAGCCCGCCCCAGCCCACGTCGACGAGCGCGGCGCGGGTGGCGTCGAGGATCGCGCGGTCGGCCTCGACGCTGCGGGGGCGACCCGGGCGGCCCTTCGGCGGGTGGGCGGACTGGTGCATGCCGGCGACCATACCGGCCGGTAGTGCGGCGGGCGGCGCCTCTCGTGAGGGAGATCACGCGGGCCGGGCCGAAAAGTGGGTGCCGGGCGGGGGCGGCCCCAAGTTACGCTACGACCCGTAGCGTAAGAGCGACACCACTGGCCGTGGGTGGGGACCCACGGCCGCGCACCACCGGCCCCGTGCACGGGGCCGCCGACGGGCACCGGTTCCCCGGCGCGGGCCGCATTCCAGCGGGGCGCACGGGCGTGAGCGGGCCCGCTTCCCGGATCGCTTTCCGGAACCGGCCGCTCAGGGGGGAGGATGGACACATGCAGCCACGCAACATGTCCATGAGTGGAGTCGTCGACCTCGCAGCGGTGAAGGCGGCAGGGGAAGCGAAGCAGAAGGCCGAGCAGGCCCGCGCCGAGGCCGCCCGCACCGGTGTGCAGCCGGCCGGCGCCGCCCGCCTGGTGTTCGACGTCGACGAGGCGGGGTTCCAGCAGGACGTCCTCCAGCAGTCCAACGAGGTCCCGGTCGTCATCGACTTCTGGGCCGAGTGGTGCGAGCCGTGCAAGCAGCTTGGCCCGCTGCTGGAGCGCCTCGCGGCGGAGTACGCCGGCAGGTTCGTCCTCGCCAAGATCGACGTCGACAGCAACCAGATGCTGTTCCAGCAGTTCGGGGTGCAGGGCATCCCGGCGGTCTTCGCGGTGGTCGCGGGCCAGCCGATCCCGCTGTTCCAGGGTGCGGTCCCCGAGGCCCAGCTCCGCCAGGTGCTGGACCAGTTGGTGCAGGTCGCCGAGCAGCAGTTCGGCATCGTGGGCGCGCCGGTCGACCCGTCGGCCGCCGCGCAGGCCGACGCCGCGACCGAGGCGCCCGCACCGGTCGGCCCGTACGACGCGGCGCTGACCGCGGCGGCCGACGCGCTGGACGCCGGTGACCTCGACGGCGCCGTCCGCGCCTACCGCAACGTGCTCTCCGACGATCCGGCCAACCCGGAGGCCAAGTTGGGCCTGGCCCAGGCCGAACTCCTGGCGCGGGTGCAGGACCTGGACCCGCAGGCGGTCCGCAAGGAGGCCGCGGAGCAGCCGGGCGACGCCGCGGCGCAGATCAAGGCCGCGGACCTGGACCTGGTCGGCGGGCACGTCGAGGACGCCTTCGGCCGGCTGATCGAGACCGTGAAGCGGACCGCGGGCGAGGACCGGGAGGCCGCGCGGGTGCGGCTGTTGGAGCTCTTCGAGGTGATCGGCGCGGAGGACCCGCGGGTGTCGAAGGCGCGCACGGCACTGGCCCGCGTCCTGTTCTGAGCCAGGCTTCGGCGATTTCCGGGCACATTTCCGTCCCGTCCGGATCCGCTCCCTCACGACTCCCACACAAGCGTCCAGCAAACGACACGGCGGCCACGCTTTACCGAAACTTGGTAAAGGTGGCCGCTGTTACTTGGAGTAAGTCGCAGCGGTCAACTAGCCCAATTCTGCCCTGAATTGCCCCTTGTTTGGCCGCTGTGAGCAGCGACGCTGCGTGCCTAGGTGATCTCTCTGTGTCCCGGCACGGTTATCGGGTCGTTACCCGTAAGTAACGAGGGCCTTGTGCGGCGGCCGGGAATGCACGACGATCGGCGACGCTCGGTCCATTCCCGCAGCCCGGCATCCGGTCGGCGCCGCGGGGCAATTGGGTCCCCACCGAGTGGGTCGGCGGCAGTGGCGCCGGCCGTGGACAGGGGGGTCTCTGCCGTCCGTGGCAGGGCCTGTCCGGTGAGGTTGCGCGAGAGCGTGGCCAGTGGTTGTCGCTCGGGGGTGATCGCCGGTATTCGAAGAACACTGCTGTGGCCCTTCGAGACGGGCGCTCTCCTTCCCGAGGACGTAGCACTTCTCCCATCCCAGGTACGGCCGGCCTCAACCGAGGCGGTACGCACCGGAGATGTACGTCCGAGAAGGAGGAAAGTCATGGAGTCCTTGACTCGTGGCGGGACCAGATGGAAGCGGTTCGCCGTCGTCATGGTGCCGAGCGTCGCGGCCACCGCCGCGATCGGTGTCGCCCTCTCGCAGGGTGCCCTGGCGGCGTCGTTCAGCGTGTCCGGCCAGCAGTTCAAGGTCAGCACGGACCGGCTGGATGGCACCGGCTTCGTCCAGTACGGCGCGGTTGACGCCCAGAAGAACGGCAAGAACGTCCCGGTCGCGGTCTCGGCGTTCTCCAACGCCAAGATCCGCAACCTGTGCCAGTCCGTCGTCGTGCCGGTCCCGGTCTTCGGCGATGTGTCGATGAAGCTCCAGGCCGGCGGCGCCGGCAGCCAGCCCGTGGAGGCCAAGAACCTCTACATCGACCTGGACCAGTTGAACGCGGACGCGACCTTCAACAACATCAACATCGGTGTTGCGGCGGGTTCCACGTCCAAGGGGCCCGGCATGAAGAAGGGCGACAAGGCCGACCCCGGCTCCTTCGCCCAGGAGGCCGACACGGCCACGCTGACCAGCGTCCACCAGCGTGCCTGGGCCACCACGGCCGGCACGTTCAAGCTCAGCGGCCTCAAGATGAGCGTCACCAAGGGCGCGAGCGAGTGCTACTGACGCACTGAGCGTGCGGGCGCGGGGTGGAGCTGTACGGCGTCGCGCCGTTCCCCGTGCCCGCACGCCGGGTAGCGCTGGAAGTGCCCACAGAACCACCGAATTGCCAGTCCCGAGGAGCCGGACATGAGCGACTGGAGCAGGGGGGACTCCCCGGCCGGGGTTCCCCGGCCGACGCCGGGCGGTGTCCCCGGGGGAAGAGTCATCGACAGGTACGTGCGGCGCGGATGCGGGACCGCCGACCGCAGGGAGGCTGGCGCATGAGCGCAGAACGACCACGGCTGAACGAGATCCTCGGCCGGAAGCGGCAGGCGTTCCGCCACTGGCGCGGTCAACGCCCCTTCTGGGGCGGCCTGTTGACCCTCCTCGCGGGCATCCCGATCATGTACATCCCCTACGCGAACCTCACCATCGGATCCCTCACCGTCCGGATGGCGACCACGGCCGGCGCCGGTTCGCTGATCATCGGCGTGCTGCTGGTGGTGCTCGGCCTCACCATGTGGTTCCAGCCGGTCTCGCGGGTCTTCGCGGGCGTCGCGGCGATCCTGCTGGCCCTCGTCTCGCTGGTCGTCTCGAACTTCGGCGCCTTCCTGATCGGCTTCCTGCTGGGGCTGATCGGCGGCGCGCTGGGCGTCTCGTGGGCGCCGGGCAAGGCGGTGCGCAGCGAGGACGAGCCCGGCGAGGGGAACCACGTCGTCGGGCCGGTGGTCGCCACCCACCCCGCGCCGGCGGCCGGTGGTCCCGGGTTGGGCAACGGACTGGACGATCTGTCAGGAACGAGCCCGACCAACGGAAGGAACGGGAGGCACCGTGCCGGGTGACGAAGTGCACGTGGGGACACCCCCGCCGGAGGGCGAGGGCGCGGCCTCCGGGACGACCGGCCGTTCGGGCACGGGGAGCGGACCGCGCCACGCGGCGCCCAAGAAGCCGCTGTTGACCCGCCTGCACGTGCCCGCGGGCAAGGCGATCGCCATCGCGGCGATGCCGTCCGCCGTCCTCATGGGCATGGGGCTCACGCCCCAGATGGCGATCGCCAAGCCGGTGCCGCCCGAGAGCCCCTTCCGGGACGGCCCCTGCGTCACCGTCCCGGACACGTCCGGCCAGGACGCCAAGGCGAAGGACGACGGCAAGGACCAGAAGGACCAGAAGAAGGACGGCAAGGACGCCGGGAAGGACGGGGGCAAGCCGTCCGCGGAGCCCTCGGCCTCGCCGTCGTCGTCGCCGTCCGCCTCGCCGTCGTCGTCGCCCTCGGCCGGCAAGGACGCGAGCGGCGGCGGAGCGCCCAGCCCGTCCGCCTCGGCGACCCCGTCCCCGTCGGCCCCGCCGAAGAAGGACGACGGCGGCCTGTTGGGCGGGATCGGCGACGCGCTGGGCGGCCTCCTCGGCGTGCACAGGAAGTCCGACCAGCCGTCGGCCTCGCCGACCCCCTCGCCGTCCGCGTCCGCCACCAAGTCCCCGACCCCGTCGGCGGGTTCGGCGGCCAAGGAGCCGGCGGCCGAGGACGCGTCGCCCTCGCCGGGCTCCGGGCCCGGCCTGGACGAGGTCACCAAGCCGGTCGGCGATGCGCTGAAGGACCCGTCGAAGGCGGTCAACGACACCGTGCACGGCGCCGTCGGCACGGTCGACAACGCCCTGCCCGGCGGCGGGTTGGACGGCAAGGACAAGAACGGCAAGCCCGCGTTCCCCTGCGTCGTGGAGAACAAGCAGAAGGGCAAGGACGAGCAGACCCCCGCCACCCTCCCGGACCTCCCCTGGCACCTGGAGTCCAGCGGGCTGACCCTGCGCGGCCTGAACTACGAGGGCGTGGTCAACGTCTCGACGCAGAGCGGCCACACCAAGCAGGCGCTGAAGTTCACCGCGGACAGCATCGACATCGGCGACCTGCACCAGATCGTGGACGACCCGAGGTCGGGCAAGCACTACCACGTGCGGTCCACGCCGGGCTCCACGTCCACCATCCGCGGCGGCAAGGTGACGCTCTACACCGAGCGGTTGCAGGGCAACCTCTTCGGGCTGATCCCGATCGTCTTCGACCCCGAGCACCCGCCGCCGCTGAACGTCCCGTACGCCTACTTCAGCAAGGTGAAGCTGGACCAGGCCGGCCAGTTCGGCGGCAACCTGCACGTCCCGGGCATGCACCTGTCCATCGAGGACTGATGTCCGTCGAGGGCTGAAGCGGACCGGCCGGCGCCGACGAGACCTCCGGGAGCCGCGGAGAAACGGCGGTGGGCCGCCCCCTGCGAACGAGGGGGCGGCCCACCGCCGTTGCGCTGCCCGTCGGGCGGCGCGTCAGGCGCGCTCGCCGCCGAGGTGGTGCACCCGGACCATGTTGGTGGTGCCGGGGACGCCGGGGGGCGAGCCGGCGGTGATGATCATGGTGTCGCCCTCGTTGTAGCGCTTGAGCTTGAGCAGCTCGGCGTCGACCAGGTCGACCATCGCGTCGGTGTTGTCCACGTGCGGGACGACGAAGGAGTCCACGCCCCAGCTCAGGGTGAGCTGGTTGCGGGTGGCGAGGTCGGTGGTGAAGGCCAGGATCGGCTGGGCGGCGCGGTAACGGGAGAGCCGGCGGGCGGTGTCACCGGACTTGGTGAACGCCACCAGCGCCTTGCCGTCGAGGAAGTCCGCCATCTCGCAGGCCGCGCGGGCCACCGCACCGCCCTGCGTGCGCGGCTTCTTGCCGGGCACCAGCGGCTGCAGGCCCTTGGAGAGCAGCTCCTCCTCGGCCGCCTCGACGATCTTCGACATGGTCTTGACGGTCTCGATCGGGTACTGGCCGACCGAGGACTCCGCGGAGAGCATGACCGCGTCGGCGCCGTCGAGGATGGCGTTGGCGACGTCGGACGCCTCGGCGCGGGTGGGCCGGGAGTTGGTGATCATCGACTCCATCATCTGGGTCGCCACGATCACCGGCTTGGCGTTCCGCCGGCACATCTCCACCAGGCGCTTCTGCACCATCGGGACCTTCTCCAGCGGGTACTCCACCGCCAGGTCGCCACGGGCCACCATCACCGCGTCGAAGGCCATCACGACCTCGTGCATGTTGGCGACCGCCTGCGGCTTCTCGACCTTGGCGACGACCGGGACCCGGCGGCCCACCTCGTCCATGACGCGGTGCACGTCCTGGACGTCCTTGGCGTCCCGCACGAAGGAGAGCGCGACCATGTCGCAGCCCATGTGCAGGGCGAACTTCAGGTCCTCGATGTCCTTCTCGGACAGCGCCGGGACGTTGACCGCCGCGCCGGGCAGGTTGATGCCCTTGTGGTCGGAGATGACCCCGCCCTCGATGACGATGGTGCGCACCCGCGGGCCGTCGATCTCGACGACCTGGAGGGCGACGTTGCCGTCGTTGATCAGGACCGGGTCGCCCTTGGAGACGTCACCGGGCAGGCCCTTGTAGGTGGTGCCGCAGATGTGCTTGTCACCGGGGACGTCCTCGGTGGTGATGACGAACTCGTCACCGCGCACCAGCTCGACGGGGCCCTCGGCGAAGGTCTCCAGGCGGATCTTGGGGCCCTGGAGGTCGGCCAGCACGCCGACGGCGCGGCCGGTCTCCTCGGCGGCCTTGCGGAGGCGGTGGTACCGCTCCTCGTGCTCCGAGTGGGTCCCGTGGCTCATGTTGAAGCGGGCCACGTTCATGCCGGCCTCGATCAGCGTCTTCAGCTTCTCGTAGGAGTCGACGGCGGGGCCCAGGGTGCAGACGATTTTGGAACGGCGCATGTCTCGATCCTATCGGTTTGTTTCGGAGCGGAATATTTCGCTCTGCTTCACAGACTCTTCAGCCGGGCCGGGGCCCGGCGGGCCCGCGGGCTGCCGCCCCGCGGGCCGGGCGCTGATCTAGGCGGTGACCAGGGCGTACGTCTGCCGGGCGATCTCCAGTTCCTCGTCGGTGGGGACCACCGCGACCGCGACCCGGGCGTACCCGGGCGAGATCAGCCGCGGCTCGTCGGACCGCACGTCGTTCAGCGCGGCGTCCACCGCCAGGCCCAGCTCCTCCAGGCCGGCGACCGCGGCGGCGCGGACCGGGGCGGCGTTCTCGCCGACGCCCGCGGTGAAGGCCACCGCGTCGACCTTGCCGAGCACCGCGCAGTAGGCGCCGATGTACTTCTTCAACCGGTGGATGTAGATGTCGAAGGCGAGCGCGGCCCGCGCCCCGTCCTCGCCGCCGGCGTCGATCCGGCGGCGGATCTCCCGCATGTCGTTGTCGCCGCACAGCCCGAGCAGGCCGCTCTTCTTGTTGAGCAGCTCGTCGATCTCGTCGACGGACATCCCGGCGACCCGCTTGAGGTGGAAGGTCACCGCCGGGTCGATGTCGCCGGAGCGGGTGCCCATGACCAGGCCCTCCAGCGGGGTCAGGCCCATGGAGGTGTCCACGCAGCGGCCGCCCTGGACGGCGGAGGCGGAGGCGCCGTTGCCCAGGTGCAGCACGATCACGTTGACGTCCTCCGGCGCCTTGCCGAGCAGTTCGGCGGTGCGGCGGGAGACGTAGGCGTGCGAGGTGCCGTGGAAGCCGTAGCGGCGGATGCGGTGCGCGTCGGCGGTCTCCACGTCGATGGCGTAACGGGCCGCGTGCTCCGGCATCGTGGTGTGGAAGGCGGTGTCGAAGACCGCGACCTGCGGGAGGTCGGGGCGCAGGCCCTGGGCGGTCCTGATGCCGGTGATGTTGGCCGGGTTGTGCAGCGGGGCGACCGGCACCAGCCGCTCGATCTCCTTGAGCACCGCGTCGTCGACGACGGTCGGCGCGGTGAACTTCAGCCCGCCGTGCACCACCCGGTGCCCGATCGCGGCCAGTTCCGGGGAGTCCAGCCCGAGCCCGTCGGCCGCCAGTTCGTCGGCCACCGCCTTCAGCGCGGCGTCGTGGTCGGCTATCGGGCCGGTGATCTCGCGGGTTTGGCCGCCGGCGGCCAGCGGGGTGTGGACCAGGCGCGAGGTCGTCTCACCGATCCGCTCGACCAGGCCGACGGCGAGCCGCGCACCGCCCGCGGCGGAGCCGCCGTCCGAGGCTGCCATGTCGAGCAGTTGGTACTTCACCGACGAGGAGCCGGAGTTGAGGACGAGGACGCGGGTGGCGTTGGCAGTCATGAAGGGCTTTCCGTGGGGGGTGGGGTCAGCTGGTGTGGCCGGTGCCGGGCTCGGCGCCCTGGGCCTGGATCGCGGTGATCGCGACGGTGTTGACGATGTCCTGGACGAGGGCGCCGCGGGAGAGGTCGTTGACCGGCTTGCGCAGGCCCTGGAGGACCGGGCCGACCGCGACCGCGCCGGCGGAGCGCTGGACGGCCTTGTAGGTGTTGTTGCCGGTGTTGAGGTCCGGGAAGATCAGCACGGTGGCCTTGCCGGCCACGTCCGAGTCCGGCAGCTTGGTCGCGGCGACCGCCGCGTCCACCGCCGCGTCGTACTGGATCGGGCCCTCGACCAGCAGGTCCGGGCGCCGCTCGCGGACCAGCTCGGTGGCCTTGCGGACCTTGTCGACGTCGGCGCCGGAGCCGGAGGTGCCGGTGGAGTACGACAGCATCGCGATCCGCGGCTCAACGCCGAACTGGGCTGCGGTGGTGGCGGATTGGATGGCGATGTCGGCCAACTGCTCGGCGTCCGGGTCCGGGTTGACCGCGCAGTCGCCGTAGACCAGGACGCGGTCGGCCAGGCACATGAAGAAGACCGACGAGACGATCTGCGCGCCCGGCTTGGCCCGCCCGTCGCCCGCCACCACCCCAGCCGACGCGCTGCGCGCGGCCCCTTGAGTCTTGATGATCTCGAAGGCCGGGCGGATGGTGGCGGCGGTGGAGTGCACCGCGCCGGAGACCATGCCGTCGGCCAGGCCCTCCTGCACCATCAGGGTCCCGAAGTAGGAGACGTCGGCGACCATGTCGAAGGCCAGCTCGTAGCTGACGCCCTTGTGGGCGCGGAGGGTGGCGTAGAGGTCGGCGAACCGCTCGCGCAGCGGCGACGTCTGCGGGTCGATGATTTGCGCGTCGGCCAGGTCGATGGCGAGGTCGGCGGCGCGCTTGCGGATCGTCTCCTCCTCGCCGAGCAGCGTCAGGTCGCAGACGTCGCGGCGCAGCAGCACATCGGCGGCGCGCAGCACCCGCTCCTCGGAGCCCTCGGGGAGGACGACCCGGCGGCGGCCGGCGCGGGACCGCTCGATCAGCTCGTGCTCGAACATCATCGGGGTGACCCGCTCGGAGCGGGCGACCGAGATCCGGTCGGTGAGCTCGGCGGTGTCCACGTGCCGCTCGAAGAGGCCGAGCGCGGTCTCCGCCTTGCGCGGCGAGGCGGCGTTCAGCTTGCCCTCGATGGCGAACAGCTCGGCGGCGGTGGGGAAGGAGCCGCCGGGGACGGAGACGACCGGGGTGCCGGGCGCGAGGCGGGCGGCCAGCGCCATGATGTCCGGGCCGGGGCGCTCGTCGAGGGTGAGCACCACGCCGGCGATCGGCGGGGCGCCGGCGCTGTGCGCGGCGAGCGAGCCGATGACGAGGTCGGCGCGGTCCCCGGGGGTGATCACCATGCAGCCGGGGGTGAGCGCCTGGAGGAAGGTCGGCAGCATCGCGCCGCCGAAGACGAAGTCCCTCGCGTCCCGGGCGAGGCCGGAGTCGTCGCCCAGCAGCACCTCGGCGCCGAGCGCGTGCACGATCTGGCCGACGGTCGGCGCGGAGAGCGAGCCGTCCTCGGGGAGCGCGTAGCAGGGCACCGGCAGCCGGGCGGCGAGCCGCTCGACGACGGCCGCGCGCTGCTCGGCGGCGACGCGGTTGACGACCAGCGCGACCACGTCGCAGCCCAGCGAGGTGTAGGCGCGGTAGGCGTTGCGGGCCTCGGCGCGGACGGACTCGGCCTCCTGGCCCTGGCCGCCGACGACGGGTATCACCGCGGCGCCGAACTCGTTGGCCAGCCGGGCGTTGAGCGCCAGTTCGTCGGGGAGGCTGGTGTCGGCGTAGTCCGAGCCGAGGACCAGGACGTACTCGAAGTCGCGGGCGACGGCGTGGAAGCGGTCGACGAGCCGGGAGACCAGCTCGTCGGTGCCCTGCTCGGCCTGGAGGGCGGCGGCCTCGGTGTAGCTGATGCCGTAGACGGACTCGGCGGGCTGGGCGAGGCGGTAGCGGGCCCTCAGCAGTTCGTAGAGCCGGTCCGGTCCGTCGTGCACCAGGGGCCGGAAGACCCCCACCCGATCGACGTGGCGGGTCAGGAGTTCCATGACTCCCAGCTCGACGACCTGGCGGCCGTCGCCGCGGTCGATACCGGTCACGTACACGCTGCGCGTCACGCGGTCTCTCCGTCCATTCCGATGGCCGCGAGGCGCCCGGCCTGCGGATTTTCCCTGGTCACAAGGTCAAAATTACCCGTTATGGTGGGCTTGACCCTCTTGACAATACCTGCGCGGATGGATAAGTCGCTCTCCCAGTTTCCCTGTGGGGTGCGGGCCGGGGGACAGTGGGGGTGGCCGCCCGCGCGCGGCACCGCGCCGGGGTGCGGGCACGCCGCACGTGAAAGAATCGAACCGGCTCACACGAACCGACAGCGAGCACAGGAGACACAGCACGATGCGTATCGGAGTCCTCACCGCGGGCGGCGACTGCCCCGGCCTGAATGCTGTGATCCGGTCCGTCGTCCACCGCGCCCTGACCGGCCACGGCGACGAGGTCATCGGCTTCGAGGACGGCTTCAAGGGCCTGCTCGACGGGCGCTTTCGCAAGCTGGACCTGGACGCGGTCAGCGGCATCCTGGCCCGCGGCGGCACCATCCTCGGCTCCGCCCGCCTGGAGCGCGCCCGGCTGCGCGAGGCGTGCGAGAGCGCCAAGGACTTCTCCCGCGAGTACGGGATAGACGTCCTGATCCCGATCGGTGGCGAGGGCACGCTGACCGCGGCGCGGATGCTCGCCGACGCCGGGATGCCGGTCGTCGGCGTCCCCAAGACCATCGACAACGACATCTCCTCCACTGACCGCACCTTCGGCTTCGACACCGCCGTCGGCGTGGCCACCGAGGCCATCGACCGCCTGAAGACCACCGCCGAGTCGCATCAGCGGGTGATGGTCGTCGAGGTCATGGGCCGGCACGCGGGCTGGATCGCGCTGGAGTCCGGGATGGCCGGCGGCGCCCACGGCATCTGCCTGCCGGAGCGCGAGTTCGACGTCAACGACCTGGTGAAGATGGTCGAGGAGCGGTTCGCCCGCGGCAAGAAGTTCGCCGTGGTCTGCGTCGCCGAGGGCGCCCACCCGCGGCCCGGCACCATGGACTACAAGAAGGGCGCCATCGACCAGTACGGCCACGAGCGGTTCTCCGGCATCGGCACCGCGCTCGCCCGCGAACTGGAGCACCGCCTGGGCAAGGAGGCCCGTCCGGTCATCCTCGGCCACGTCCAGCGCGGCGGTACCCCCACCGCCTACGACCGGGTGCTGGCCACCCGCTTCGGCTGGCACGCCGTCGAGGCCGCGCACCGCGGCGACTTCGGACAGATGACCGCGCTGCGCGGCACCGACATCGTGATGACCCCGCTGGCCGAGGCGATCACCGAGCTCAAGCGGGTCCCCGAGGACCGCATGGCCGAGGCCGAGTCGGTCTTCTAGGGCCGGCCCCTCTCCTGACGCCGCGTCGGCCCGAGCCGACGCCAACGAGCCGCCGGCGACGCACCGTTGGGTGCGTCGCCGGCGGCTCTGCGTGCGGCCTCACTGGGAGGCGACGGCCTCCAGCATGTTGAGGCGGGCGGCCCGGCGGGCCGGCCACAGCGCCGCCAGCACGCCGACGACCAGGGCGATCAGCAGGAACAGGCCGAGCCGGCCCCAGGGCAGCACCATCGAGTAGGTCGGGAAGGACGAGCCGACCAGGCTGCCGCCGGCCCAGGCCAGGAAGATGCCCAGGCCGATGCCGAGCACCGCGCCGAAGAGCGAGATGACCACCGACTCCAGCCGGACCATCTGCTTGATGCCGCTGCGGGCCAGGCCGATGGCGCGCAGCATCCCGATCTCGCGGGTGCGCTCGAAGACCGACATGGCCAGGGTGTTGACCACGCCGACCACCGCGATGATCACGGCCATGCCCAGCAGCCCGTAGACCATGTTCACGATGGTGTCGATCTGCCCGGCGTTCTCCTTGCGCAGGTCATCGCGGCTCTGCACCTTCAGCAGCGGGCTGTCGCCGAGCGCCCGGCGGATCTCCTTGACCAACTCGGGGGAGCCGCCGTTCGCCGTCTTGACCAGGAGTTCGTCGTCGCGGAACCGGTCCAGGTGCGGATCGACCAGGGCGGTCCCGGCGAAGGAGGAGCCGAGGACCTCGTTGTCGGCGTAGAGCGCGGCGACCTTCAGGCGGGCCTTCTTCTTGTCGTAGAACTCGACGTTCACGGTGTCGCCGACGCGCCAGCCGTGCTCCTTGGCGCCGCTCTGCGAGACGGCGATGCCGCCGGCCCTGACGGCCGCCAACGAGCCCTGGGTGATGTCGAGTTGGGTGACCTTGCCGATCTGGTCGAGGTCGGTGCCGCGGAGGAAGCCGAAGGAGCTGTCGCGGCCGGGGCCCGCTTCGGTGGAGAAGCCCGTGCCGCGCAACGGCGCCACCGCCTCGACGCCGGGGACCTGGGCCACCTTCGGCGACAGCTTCGGGTCGAGGCCGACGTAGGTGGAGGTCTTGACCTGGTAGTCGGCGGTCACGCCGCTGCCGACCATCTTGTCCATGGCCACCTGGGCGGAGTGGCCCGCCACGGTCATCCCGGTGATCAGGGTCAGGCCGATCATCAGCGCCGAGCCGGTCGCCGCCGTCCGCCGCGGGTTGCGCAGCGCGTTCTCCTTGGCCAACTTGCCGGTGACGCCGAAGAGGCGCGTGGTGACCGCGCCGGCCAGCGACACCAGCGGCCGGGACAGCAGCGGGGCCAGGATGATCACGCCGGTCAGGGTCAGCGCCGACCCCGCCATGGCGATCGGCAGGTCGTCGCCGGAGGTGAGGGTGGAGACCCACAGCATCACCGCGACGCCGGCGCCGGTGATCAGCGCGCCGATGGTGTTGCGGACCACGAGGCTGCGCGTGGCCGGCGGCGCCTCGACGGTGCTCAGCGCCTCCACCGGGGCGATCCGCGCCGCCTTGCGGGACGGCAGCCAGGCGGCCAGGACGGTCACCACGACGCCCACGCCCAGCGAGGCGAGCACCGCGGACGGGCTGATGACGACCGGGCCGTCCGGGAAGCCCGCGCCGTTGGCGTCCAGCACGGCCCGCAGCCCCACCGCGATCCCGGTGCCCAGCGCGAAGCCGACGACCGAGGAGATCAGGCCCAACAGGCCGGCCTCGGCGAGCACCGAGCGCACCACCTGCCGGCGGGAGGCGCCCACCGCGCGCAGCAGCGCGATCTCGCGGCTGCGCTGGGAGATCAGCATGGTGAAGGTGTTGGCGATGATGAAGACGCCGACGAACAGGGCGATTCCGGCGAAGGTCAGCAGGGTCTTGCTGAGCGCGCTGTTCTGCTCGGCGATCCGCCGGGCCTGTTCGGCGGCCAGGTCGTGCCCGCTTCTCGCCACGGCGCGGTCGGCCGGCAGCAGTGCGCGGACCTTGGCGGTCAGCGCCCGCTGGTCGGTGCCGGGGGCGGCCGCCACCACCAACTCGTCGAACTGGCCCGGGTGCAGATACAGCCTCTGCGCGGTGGCGGTGTCGAACAGCGCCAGGCTGCCGCCCGCGGTCACCGCCGGGTCGTCGGTCGCCACGATGCCGACCAGCTTCTTGGTCAGCACCGGGCCGTCGGTGGCGAACCGCACGGTGTCGCCGACCCGCACGCCGGCCGCCTTCGCGGTGGTCTCGGCCAGTGCCAACTCCCCGTCGGCGGCCGGGCCGCGGCCCTGCACCAGCGGGTAGCGGGGGTCCTTGCCGTCCTTGCCCGGCTGGTAGTTGACCGCGCGGTTCTGCCAGCCGTTGCCGATCGGCTGGTCGTCCCGGCCGGCCAGGGTCGCCTCGCCGGTGACGTCGGCGCGGACGCCGGTGACGCCGGGCAGCGCGCGGATCCGGTCGGCCAGGTGCTGGTCCAGGGCGGTGGCCCGCCTGCCGTCCTTCGCGGGCCCGGGGCCGGCGTCGGGGTCCGAGACGGCCTGGACGGAGACGGCGACGTCCTTGAGGTTCTTGGCGGAGGCGTTCTTGACGGCCTCGCCGACGGAGTCGCTGAAGATCAGGGTGCCCGCGACGAAGGCGACGCCGAGCAGGACCGCGAGCGCGGTCATCAACAGGCGGGCCTTGTGCGCGAGGACGTTGCGCAGGGCGGTTCTGAACATGGTGGTGGTGTCAATCCTGGGTACGGGGCCCGGGCGGGGCTCGGGTACGGGCGGCGGTGGCCGAACAGGCCAACTCGCGTGATCGGCCGGCCGGTCGGCGCGTCCGGTGTGCCGCTAGCTCGTCCGGCCCGCGGCCTCGAAGCGGCGCATCCGGTCCAGCACGGCGTCCGCGGTGGGCTCGTGGAGCTCGTCGACGATCCGGCCGTCGGCGAGGAAGACCACCCGGTCCGCGTAGCCGGCGGCGACCGGGTCGTGGGTGACCATCACCACGGTCTGGTCCATCGCCCGCACCGACTCCCGCAGGAAGCCCAGGACCTCCGCGCCGGAGCGGGAGTCGAGGTTGCCGGTCGGCTCGTCCGCGAAGATGATCTCCGGCTGGGCGGCCAGCGCCCGCGCCACCGCGACCCGTTGCTGCTGGCCGCCGGAGAGCTGGGCGGGCCGGTGGTTGAGGCGCTCCGACAGCCCCACGGTGTCCACGACCCGGCCGACCCACTCCTGGTCGGGGCGGCGGCCCGCGATGTCCATCGGCAGCGTGATGTTCTCCAGCGCGGTGAGCGTCGGCAGCAGGTTGAACGCCTGGAAGATGAAGCCGATCTTGTCGCGGCGCAGCCGGGTCAACTGCTTGTCGCCCAGCGAGGCCAGCTCCATGTCGCCGATCCGGGCCGAGCCGGAGGAGACCGAGTCCAGCCCCGCCATGCAGTGCATCAGGGTGGACTTGCCCGAGCCGGACGGGCCCATGATCGCGGTGAAGCGGGCCCGGCCGAACTCCACCGAGACGGAGTCCAGCGCCACCACCCGGGTCTCGCCCTGGCCGTAGACCTTGCTCAGGTCGGTGGCGCGGGCGGCGACGGCCGGGGTGGCGGGGCGGAGGGGCGAAACGGGACGGGGGACGGCGGCGTGCGGCACCACGAACTCCCAGGAAGGGGTGAAGGGACGGGACGGAACTCGGCGGGAACGCCGTGCTCCCATCCTCGATGCCGCACCCCGCCCGGGGCTTCGCCCGCAGGGACCGAAAGCCGGACCGGCCGCAAGTGCCATGCCCGGCGCCCGCGTCCATCTCTGGACGGACGGACGTCCACCCGCAGACCGACGCGCGCCCCTTAGGGCCGGTCCTGGGGCTCGCCCCCGTCGCGCGGTGCGGGCGGCGGCCCGCCGGCCCGGCGCCAGAACTCCGCCAGGATGCCGTCGAGGAAGTCCCGGCCCGCCCGGCCCGCCTCGTCCGGGGCCCGGCCGCCGGTCCAGCTCAGCGAGGCGGCCATCGTCGCGTGGTACTCCTCGTGCAGTTCCTGGAGGGCCTGTGCCAGGTGCTCCTTGGGCAGCGGCGCCAGCCTGCCGACCGGGCGGACGTAGCCCTGCCAGCGGGTGGTGGCGGCGCTGGTCAACAGCTCGACCAGGCGGTCCTCCTGGTCGGTGAAGCGGATCAGCGCGGGCAGCGGCAGCGCCAACGCCTCGGCCAGCGCCGCCGCCTGCCGGTCGGTGCCCCGCCACCGCCCGCCGGCCTCCAGGCGCGCGTACCCGGCCACGTCCATGCCGATCCGGCGTGCCAGATCGGCAGGGGCGAGGCCGAGCGCCAGCCGGTACTCGCGGAGGGTCTCGGGGGTGCCGAGGAGTTCGGCGGGGGCGCACCACAGGGCGCCGGCCAGCGCGGCCAACTCCGCCTCGGTGGGCGAGGTCTCGCCCAGTTCCCAGGACGCCACCGCCGCCGGTTCCAGGCGTTTTCCGTAGGCCGCCCAGATTCCGTAGGCGACGTGGGCGTGGGTCATGCCGAGGGCCTCCCGCAGGTGGCGGGCGACGGCGGCATTGAAAGGGGGTCTGCGGGCTTCCCCGTCGTCCGTGCTCACCGGCACACGGTAGGGGAGGGCGATGCCGCGGACCTATCGTGCGGATATCCAAGGTTGGCGGTTGGGGGAACGTACGAGAAGTGGCCGCCCGTGGGCCGGATTTCGGCGCCCGGACCGTGCGACCACCCCTCCGACCAGGGGTTCCACGCGGGACGGATCACCCCTTCACGGCGCCGCCGAGAGCGAATCCGCCGCCCAACCGCCGGGAAATAAGGATGTACAGAAGGAGCACCGGTGTCGAGTACAGGATCGAGAATGCGGCGAGTTCACCGAAGGCGATGGCACCGTAATTCCCGAAGAAAGTGAAAATGCTGACCGACGCCGGGAGTTGCTCCGGGGAGAGCAGCAACATGAACGGGACGAAGAAATTCCCCCACATCATGATGAAGGTATAGACCGCGACCACGCCGACGCCCGGGGCCATGAGCGGCAGCACGATCCGCAGCAGCCCCTGCGGCCGGGAGGCGCCGTCGGTCCACGCCGCCTCCTCCAGCACCGTGGGCACCCCGTCCATGAAGTTCTTCATCAGCCAGATCGCGAACGGCAGTTGGGCGGCGGCCAGGAACAGCGCCGTCCCGTAGCGGGTGTCGACCAGGTTCACCCGGACGAACAGCGCGTAGACCGGGACCATCACCGCGGTGACCGGCAGGCAGGCCGAGAACACCACGGTGAGCAGGTACGGCCGGGCGAAGCGGGACCGGAAGCGGGACAGCGGGTAGGCGGCCGACGCCGCGCAGGCCACCGTGAGCAGCGTGGCCCCGCCGCAGATCAGCAGGCTGTTGAGCATCGGCGTGAAGGTGATCTCGTCGGTGAGCACCGCCGAGAAGTTGTGCAGCGTGGGGGAGGCGGGCAGGCGCACCCGCAGCGTCGCCCGCGCGTCCAGCGACGCCAGCACCAGCCATGCCAGCGGCACCGCGAACGCCACCGCGACGACCAGCAGCGCGGCGTCGGCCGCCAGGCGCCGCCGGACCGCCGCGCGCACCGGCGACCACCGCCGTCGTCCGGCCCGCATCAGACCTCCTCCCGCAGCAGCCGCAGGTACACCGCCGAGAACAGCGCGCCCACCACGAGCAGCAGCAGCGCCACCGCCGTGCCGTAGCCGATCAGCGACTTCACGAACGCCTGGTCGTACATGAACACCGGGAGGGTCTGGCTGCGGTTGCCGGGGCCGCCCCGGGTGAGCGCCCAGATCAGCCCGAACACCGACAGCGTCTGGAGGGTGTTGAGCATCAGATTGGTGCCGACCGAGCGGCGGATCATCGGCAGGGTGATGTGCCACAGCCGGCGCAGCCCGCGGGCGCCGTCCACCTCCGCCGACTCGGCGACCTCCTGCGGGATGCCGTCCAGCGCCGCCGAGTACACCAGCATCGAGAACGCCGTGCCGCGCCAGACGTTGGCGAACGACACCGCCAGGATGGGCAGGGTGAACAGCCAGTCCTGGGCGGGGAGATGGAGCCAGGCGAGCAGCGCGTTGAGGGTGCCGCGGCGCTCGAAGAAGGTGTAGAGCAGGAAGCCGGCGACGATCTCCGGAAGCACCCAGGCGGTGATCACCACCGTGCCGGTCACCGCCCGCACCGGTCGCGAGGCGCGCCGCAGCAGCCCGGCCAGCGCCAGCCCCAGGGTGTTCTGCCCGAGCACCGCCGAGATCAGGGTGAACACCACGGTCAGCAGGACGGCGTTGCGGAACTCCGGATCGCCCACCGCGTGGCGGAAGTTGGCCAGCCCGACGAACGACGCCGACTCCTGGCCGGTGAGTTGGGTGTCGGTGAAGGCGAGGTAGGCGCAGTAGCCGACCGGGCCGGCCAGGAAGAGCAGCAGCAGCGCGGTGGCCGGGGCCAGCGGCGACCAGCGCACCAGGTGCCGCATCACGGCTTGTCGACGACCGCGCCGCCCGCCAGGGAGCGCACCGTCCGGTCGTAGCGGGCGGCGGCCTGCGCGGGGGTGGCGTCGCCGGCGGTGACGGACTCCGTCGCCTCCCCGATCGCCGCGGCGACCTGCGGGTACTCCGGTAGCGCCGGCCGGTAGCGGCTCACCTCGACCAGCTTGGTGAAGAAGCCGATGCCCGGCACCGCCGTGCGGTACCGCGGCTCGGCCGCGACGTCCCGGCGGACGGCGATCTGGGCGCCGCGCACGCACCATTCCAGCGCGTTGGCGCGCGACTGGAGGGTCTCGATCATCTTCCAGGCCGGTTCGGGGTGTTGCGCCCGGGCCGGCACCGACCAGGCCCAGCCGCCGGCCAGACTGACCCGGCCGGGCGGGGCGCCGGACCGGGTGGGGAACGGCGCCTGGCCGAGGGTGCGGGACCACTGCGGCCAGGGGTTGCCGCCGCCGGTGCGCTGCCACTGCTGGCCGAGCCAGGAGCCGTCGAGGTCGATCGCCAGCTTCTGCTGCGGCAGCAGCTCGGCGGCCACGTTCGTCTGGATGTTGGGGCTGAGCGCGTCGGAGACGTCCGGGCCCAACTTCTCCTTGTAGACCGTGTCGAGGAAGCGGAGGCTGTCGATGAAGCCGCGGGAGCCGACCACCCACTTCTTCGCGCCGGGGTCGTAGAGCGGGTCCCGCCCGGTGCCGTAGAGCAGCATCTCGAAGCCCTGCATCACCGCGGCCTCGCCCGCGCCCCGACCGGTGAAGACGTTCAGCGGGATCACCCCCGGCACCTTCCGCCTGATGGTGCGGGCGGCGGCCAGGACCTCGTCCCAGGTGCGGGGGTGCCAGTCGGCGGGCAGCCCGGCCCGGGCGAAGACGGTGCGGTTGAACCACAGCCCGCGGGTGTCGGTGCCGTCCGGGACGCCGTAGGTGCGCCCGTCCTGGCCGCGGGCCGCGGCCCGGGCGGTGGGCACGAACTGGCGCCAGTCGGCCCAGGAGTCGAGGTGGGTGTCCAGCGGCCGCAGCAGCCCGGCCTTGATGTCGGAGCTGATCAGGAAGGTGTCCTCGTAGACCACGTCCGGCGCGGTCTTCGGGGAGCGCATCATCTGCTGGATCTTGGTGTAGTAGTCGTTCTCCGACGCCTGGATCGGGATCAGCTTGACCTTCTTGCCGGGGTTGGCCTTCTCGAACTGCCGTGCCACCAGGGCGAGATAGTCGTCCCGGACCTTCACTTTGGCGTTGGTGTCCTTGATGAAGGCGACCTTGACGGTGTTCGGGTCGCCGCCGGAACCGCCGCAGCCGGTGAGCGTGCCGGCGGTCAGCGCGGCGGCGGCGAACAGGGCCAGGGGGGTGGTGGAGCGCACGGCACGACCTCCAACGAACCGCGGCCGACCCGTCGCGGACCGGCCGCGCACGGTCAACTAGCCACGGCCTACTGCCTGCTGAACGTAAGCCACCGGTCACACCGGGTCAATGGCCCGACCAGCGGTAGCGCAACTCCGGGCGGCCGACCTGCCCGTACTGCGGCGCCCGGGCGGCCCGGCCGCTCTCCACCAGGTGCTCCAGATAGCGTCGGGCGGTGATCCGGGAGATTCCCACGTCGGCGGCGGCCTCGGTGGCGGTCAGCCCGTCGGCGGCGGCCCGCAGCACGTCCGTCACCGCTCGCAGGGTGGCCGCGGTCAACCCCTTGGGCAGCGCGGCCGGGCGGGGCGCGCGGAGCGCCGCCAGCGCCCGGTCCACCTCGTCCTGCCCGCTGGCCTCCCCGGTGGTGGCGCGGAACTCGGCGTAGCGCAGCAGCCGGTCCCGCAGGGTGGCGAAGGTGAAGGGTTTCAGCACGTACTGGACGACGCCCAGCGAGACGCCCTCGCGGACCATCGCCAGATCGCGGGCGGAGGTCACCGCGATGATGTCCGCGCCGTGCCCGGCGGCGCGCAGCGTCCGCACCAACTGGAGCCCGTGCCCGTCCGGCAGGAACAGGTCGAGCAACAGCAGGTCGACCGGGTGGTGTTCGAGGTGGCGGCGGGCCTCGGTGCCCGAGTGCACGGTGCCGGACACCGCGAAGCCCGGCACCCGCCCGACGTACAGGGCGTGCGCGGCCGCCGCGACCGGATCGTCCTCGACGACCAGGACGCGGATCGCCGCACCGCCCGCCGCGCCGGGCCCCCGGCCGCTCACCGGCCCGCGCCTTCCGCCGCCCGCAGCGGCAACTGCACGGTGAACCGGGCGCCGCCCTCGGGTCCCCGGTCCAGCCGGACCGTACCGCCGTGCCGGTGCACCGCCTGCCGGACCAGCGCCAGCCCCAACCCGCGGCCGCCGCCGGCGCGTTCCTTGGTGCTCCAGCCGCGCCGGAAGACCTCCTCGGTGGCGTCCGCGGCGACCCCGGGGCCGTTGTCCACGACGCGCAGCAGCAGCTCGCCGCCGTCGGCCCGCGCGGTGACCCGCACCTGCGGCGGCGCGCCGTCCCCCTGCGGCGGGGCGGCGGCGTCCAGGGCGTTGTCGACGAGGTTGCCGAGCACCGTCACCAGGTCGCGGGCGGGCAGGTCCGGCGGCAGTACCCCGTCGTCGATCCGGCTGTCCGGCGTCAACACCAGTTCCACGCCGTGCTCGTTGGCCTGCGCGGCCTTGCCCAGCAGCAGCGCGGCCAGCACCGGCTCGGCGACCGCGCCCACCACCCGGTCGGTCAGCGCCTGCGCCAGCTCCAGTTCGGCGGTGGCGAACTCCACCGCCTCCTCGGCCCGGCCCAGTTCGATCAGCGACACCACGGTGTGCAGCCGGTTGGCCGCCTCGTGCGCCTGCGACCGCAGCGCCTCGGCGAAGCCGCGTACGGAGTCCAACTCGCCGGACAGCGCCTGGAGTTCGGTGTGGTCGCGCAGGGTGACGACGCTGCCGCGGTGCTGCCCGCCGGAGACCGGCGCCGAGTTGACGACCAGCACCCGCTCGCCGGTCAGGTGCAGCTCGTCGACGCGCGGGCCGGCCGCCCGCAGCGCCCCGGTCAGCGGCTCCGGCAGCCCCAGCCCGGCGACCGGCCGGCCCACCGCGTCCCCGGTCAGCCCGAGCAACTCCCGCCCGCCGTCGTTGATCAGCGCGACCCGGTCGTCCGCGTCCACCATCAACAACCCCTCGCGGACGGCGTGCAGCGCGGCCTCGTGGTAGGCGTACATCCGGGACAGCTCGGCGGTGTTCATGCCGTGGGTGTGCCGGCGCAGCCGGGCGTTGATCACGTAGGTGCCGGCGCCGCCCAGGGCCAGCGCCGCCGCGGCCACCGCGACCAGCGCGAGGACCTGGTCCTGCAGTTGCTCGCCGATGGTGGCGACGGTGATCCCGGAGCTGACCAGCGCGGTGATCGCGCCGCCCCGCTCGGGGTCGCGCACCGGGGCGACCACCCGCACGGACGGGCCGAGCACTCCCTGGTGGGTCTCCTGGAAGAGCTCGCCGCGCAGCGCGGGCCCGATGTGGCCGAGGTACTTCCCGCCGATCGCGGACGGCTCCGGGTGCGTCCAGCGCGTCCCGTCCGGCGCCATCACCACGACGAAGTCCACCCCGGCGTCCCGCCGCAGGCGCTCGCTGTACGGCTGGAGCGCGGCGGTCGGGTCCTTGGTGCGGGCCGCCGCCACCACGGCCGGCGAGTCGGCGACGGCGGCGGCCGCCGCGGTCGCCTGCCGCCGCGCGGTCTCCTCCGCCTGCCGCCCGGCGCTGACGTAGGCGAAGACGACGCAGCCCAGGACCGCCGCCGCCACCAGGACCACCTGCATGGCGAAGAGTTGCCCGGCGAGGCTGCGCGGGCCGCGCAGCCGCCGCGGCCGGCGGGGACGGGGCGGGTTCATGCGGAACAGTCTGCCGGGTCACTTTTACATGAACGAAATGTACGTAAGGGTGACGGCCGCCACACCGCCGTGCATAGTCGCCGGGACTCGTTCCGCGCCGCGAGCCGCAGAAAGCGGCCCGGAACCGTGCCCCCGTCAGAAAGGCAGGCCAGCCGTGGCCGCACAGACCCCGTCGTCCCGGGGCGCCGCCGAGGACGCCCCACCGGCCAAGCGGGACCGGACCCACTTCCTGTACCTCGCCGTGATCGGCGCGGTGCTGCTCGGCATCGCCGTGGGCCTGGTCGCGCCCGGCTTCGCGGTGCAGCTCAAGCCGGTCGGCACCGGGTTCGTCAACCTCATCAAGATGATGATCTCGCCCGTCATCTTCTGCACGATCGTGCTGGGCATCGGCTCGGTCCGGAAGGCGGCCAAGGTCGGTGCGGTCGGCGGGCTGGCCCTGGGCTACTTCATGGTGATGTCCACCGTCGCGCTCGCCATCGGCCTGCTCGTCGGCAACCTCCTCGACCCCGGTTCCGGCCTGCACCTGACCGACGCGCTCCGGCACGCCGGCCAGGCCCAGACCGCCGGAGCCCACGAGTCCACCACCGACTTCCTGCTCGGCATCATCCCGACCTCCCTGGTCTCCGCGCTCACCCAGGGCGAGGTGCTCCAGACCCTGCTGGTGGCGCTGTTGGTCGGCTTCGGGCTCCAGGCGCTCGGCCCGGCCGGGGCGCCGGTGCTGCGCGGCATAGGCCACGTCCAGAAGCTGGTCTTCCGGGTGCTGTCGATGATCATGTGGGCGGCGCCGGTGGGGGCGTTCGGCGCGATGGCCGCGGTGGTCGGCGCCACCGGAGTGGCCGCGCTGAAGTCGCTGGCCGTCATCATGGTCGGCTTCTACCTGACCTGCCTGCTCTTCGTCGTCGTCGTGCTGGGCACGCTGCTCCGGCTGGTCGCCGGCGTGAACGTGCTCGCGCTGCTGAAGTACCTGGGCCGGGAGTTCCTGCTGATCCTGTCGACCTCCTCCTCGGAGTCGGCGCTGCCCCGGCTGATCGCGAAGATGGAGCACCTGGGCGTCAGCCGCCCGGTCGTCGGCATCACCGTGCCGACCGGCTACAGCTTCAACCTCGACGGCACCGCCATCTACCTGACCATGGCCGCGCTGTTCGTCGCCGAGGCGATGGACAAGCCGCTCTCCCTCGGCCAGCAGGTCTCCCTCCTGGTCTTCATGATCATCGCGTCCAAGGGGGCGGCCGGGGTCACCGGCGCGGGCCTGGCGACGCTGGCCGGCGGCCTCCAGTCGCACCGCCCCGAACTCGTCGACGGCGTCGGGCTGATCGTCGGCATCGACCGCTTCATGAGCGAGGCCCGGGCGATGACCAACTTCGCCGGCAACGCGGTGGCCACCATCCTGATCGGCACCTGGACCAAGGAGATCGACAAGGAGCGGGTCGGCGAAGTGCTCGCCGGCCGGCTGCCGTTCGACGAGCGGACGCTGACCGCCGACGACCACGGCGCGCCGGCCGACGACGCCCCCGCCGCCCCGGCCGACGCCGGCAGGGCGTCCGCCGCGGTCTGACCCGCCGCCCGGCCCGCGCCGGGCGGTGCCCTCGGGGCGCAGGAGGGGAGAAGGGGCGGGCGCCGCGCGCGCCCGCCCCTTCCGCGTACCGCCCGACGGCCGCCCGTCGGGCCCGTCTTACGCCGGCGTAAGCCAGAGCGTCGCCAGCGGCGGCAGCACCACCGGGATCGAGGTGCGGCGGCCGTGCCAGGCGACCGGCTCGGTCTTGAGCGGTTCGGGGTTGGCGACGCCGCTGCCGCCGTAGCGCGGGTCGTCGGTGTTCAGCACCTCCCGCCAGACGGGCACGTCGCCGGGGACGCCCAGCCGGTAGCCGTGCCGGACCACGGGCGAGAAGTTGCTGACCGCGATCAGCGGGCGCCCTCCCCCAGAGCCTGGACGGCCTGGGAGGTGCCCCCCTGCGGCGAACCGCAGGAAGGCGAAGACGTTGTCCTCGCCCGCGTCCGCGTCGATCCAACAGAAGCCCTCCGGGTCGGTGTCCCGTTCCCACAGCGCGGGCGTGGCCGCGTAGCGGCGGTTCAGCTCGCGGACCAGGTCGCGCACGCCCCGGTGGTCCGGCTCCGCCTCGTAGGACGGGTCCAGCAGCCACCAGTCCGGGCCGTGCCTCTCGGCCCACTCCGCGCCCTGGGCGAACTCCTGCCCCATGAAGAGCAGTTGCTTGCCCGGGTGGGCCCACATGAAGCCCAGGTACGCCCGGTGGTTGGCGCGCTGCTGCCACCAGTCGCCGGGCATCTTCGACACCAGCGCGCGCTTGCCGTGCACCACCTCGTCGTGCGAGATCGGCAGCACGTAGTTCTCGGAGTAGGCGTAGATCATCGAGAAGGTCATCTCGCCGTGGTGGTACTTGCGGTGCACCGGCTCCTTCTCGACGTAGCCGAGCGAGTCGTGCATCCACCCCATGTTCCACTTCAGCCCGAAGCCCAGCCCGCCGAAGCCGCCCGGGCCGACGTGGTGGGTGGCGCGGGTGACGCCGTCCCAGGCGGTGGACTCCTCGGCGATGGTGACCACGCCGGGACAGCGCCGGTAGACCGTCGCGTTCATCTCCTGGAGGAACGCGACCGCGTCGAGGTTCTCCCGCCCGCCGTGCGCGTTCGGCGTCCAACCGCCGTCCTCGCGCGAGTAGTCGAGGTAGAGCATCGAGGCGACCGCGTCCACCCGCAGGCCGTCGATGTGGAACTCCTCGCACCAGTACACCGCGTTGGCGACGAGGAAGTTGCGCACCTCGGTGCGGCCGTAGTCGAACTCCAGCGTCCCCCAGTCCGGATGGGCGGCCCGGTTCGGGTCCCCTGGCTCGTACAGCGGCCGCCCGTCGAACTCCGCCAACGCCCAGTCGTCCCGCGGGAAGTGCGCCGGCACCCAGTCCATCAGGACGCCGATGCCCGCGCGGTGCAGGGCGTCGACGAGGAACTTGAAGTCGTCGGGGGTGCCCATCCTGGCCGTCGGCGCGTAGAAGCCGGTCACCTGGTAGCCCCAGGAGCCGCCGAAGGGGTGCTCGGCGACCGGCATGAACTCGACGTGGGTGAAGCCCAGGTCCTTGACGTAGCCGGGGAGTTGCGCGGCCAGTTGGCGGTAGGTCAGCCCGGGGCGCCAGGAGGGCAGGTGCAGCTCGTAGACGGAGAACGGCGCGGTGTGCACGGGCCGTTCGCCGCGCCGCTCCAGCCATGCCTCGTCCCGCCAGGTGTAGTGCGAGTCGTGCACCACCGAGGCGGTGGCCGGCGGGCACTCGGTGCGCCGGGCCATCGGGTCGGCCCGCACCGTCCGGGTCCCGTCCGGCCGGGTGATCTCGAACTTGTAGAGCTCGCCCTCGCCGAGACCGGGCAGGAACAGCTCCCACACCCCGGACGAGCCCAGCGACCGCATCGGGGAGCCGGTGCCGTCCCAGTAGTTGAAGTTCCCCACCACCCGCACCCCTTGGGCGTTGGGCGCCCACACGGTGAAGCGGGTGCCGGTCGCCCCCTGGTGCGTCATCACCCGCGCGCCGAGCGCCCGCCACAGCTCCTCGTGCCGGCCCTCCCGGAACAGGTGCAGGTCCAACTCGCCGACCGCGGGCAGGAAGCGGTATGGGTCCCGCACGGTCAGTGCGGTGTCGCCGTAGTCGACCCGCAGCCGGTAGTCGGGGATCTCGCGCAGCGGCAGCACCCCCGCGAACAGCCCGTCCCCCTCGGAGCGCAGCGGCACCCGCAGCCCCGGCGCCATGACCGTGACGGACTCGGCGTGCGGCCGCAGGGTGCGCAAGCGCAGCCCGCCGGGCACCGGATGGGCGCCGAGCAGGGCGTGCGGGTCGTGGTGCGCCCCGGCGAGCAGCCGCCCGCGGTCCTCCGCGGACAGCGGCTCGGCGCGGCGCACTCCGGAACCGCCGCCGGTCGACGGCGCACTCGGCGCGGGGGCGGGCGCGGGGGCGGTGGCGGTCCGGGACGGCGGCGACGCGGGCGAGGCGCCGTCCGGGGCGGGAGGGGGAGGGGACGGGCGGGCAGTCACGGGCGGGGCCTCCTCGGGCGGGGATCGGTCGGTCGGTGCGGGCGACGGGCGGCGGGCGACGGGCGGCGTACGGGACGGCCGGGCGCGGGGTTCAGCCGGCCCCCTGGTCGCCGGGGGCCGCCAGCCGCCGGATCGCCGCCATCGGCACCGCCAGCCAGTCGGGCCGGTGCCGGGCCTCGTACAGCACCTCGTAGACGGCCTTGTCGGTCTCGTAGGCGCGCATCAACTCGGGGGCCGCGCGCGGGTCCGGGCCGCCGGCCTCGGCGTAGCCCAGGCAGTACGCGGCGCGGGTGCGGCGGGCCCAGTCCAGCGCCCACGGGTCGCCGCCGGCCGGCCCGCTGCGGGCCGCGTAGTCGAACGAGCGGAGCATCGCGGCGACATCGCGGACGGCCGGTTGCGGGCGGCGCCGCTCGACCAGCGGCCGCGCCGGTTCGCCCTCGAAGTCGATCAGCGCCCAGCGGCCGCCCTCGGCGGTGCGCAGGGTCTGCCCCAGGTGCAGATCGCCGTGGATGCGCTGGGCGGCCCAGCTCCGGCCGTCGTGCCTCATCGCGGCGAGCGCGTCGAACGCGGCCCGCAGCGGCGCCCGGTAGGGCTGGAGCACCGGCACCGCGCGGGCGGTGGACTCCAGCCGCTCGTTCATCTGGGCGGCGATCGCGTCCAACTGCGGGCGGCGCAGCTCGGTGGTCGGCAGGGCCTGGGCGAGCGCGGTGTGCACCTCGGCGGTGGCGTGGCCCAGCGCCCGCGCCGAGCGCGTGAAGTCGGCCCGTACCGCGAGGGCGTTGAGGGCCAACTGCCAGCCGTCGGTGGAGCCGGCGAGGAACGGCTGGAGCACGCCCAGGGTGGTCGCCTCGCCGCCCTCACCGGGCACCGACTCGAACCACGCGGCGGGCGCCGGCACCCGGGCGCACCGGGCGGCCGCCAGCGCCCGCGGCAGCTCCAGGTCCGGATTGATCCCCGGCTCGATCCGCCGGAAGACCTTCAGGATGAACGTATCGCCGTAGACGACCGAGGAGTTGGACTGCTCCACGGCGATCGGCCGGGCGGTGAGCCCGGAGGGGATGTCCAGGCCCGACTCGCGGCAGAAGCGCAGCGCGCCGATCCGGCCGGGCACCCGCAGCCGCTCCAGCAGCAGCCCGCACAGCCGGTTGTCCAGCAGCGCGTCGTAGACGGTGCGGCCGCGCAGCGGGCCGCCGGCCGGGCGGCCGACCACCGCGGGCGCCAGGTGCGGCGGCGGCGCGGGGTGGGTGCCCAGCAGCAGTTGGTAGCAGTCGCCGCCGGCCGGGGTGCGGCTGGGCGGGGCGCTCTGCTGGGCACGGACCAGCAGGTGGAGCAGTCCGGGTGCGCCGCCCTCGCCGGAGCCCGGCAGCAGTTCGGTCGCCGAGACCAGCGCGAAGCCGGTGAGCAGCCGGCCCTTGCCGGCGAACCACCGCTGCCGCGGCACCCATTCGGCCAGCAGCGGCGCCAACGAGGAGAGCAGATCGGGTGCGGCGACCGGCGAGCGGTCGGGGGCGTGGCGGGTGGCGCGGGTCGAGGCGGTGTCCGACATGGCGTCGCGTCCTTTCCCCGGGCACACGACAGACAGGGCAAAGTGTCCCGGAATGCGGCCTTTACGGTGCGGTGGTGTGGGACGTGTCGGGCGAGATCGTCCTTACGCGCGCGTTCCCGGCGTTTCTCGGCGTTCGCTTCGCTGCTCGGTGGCGTCGCCCGGGCCCCGTCGAGCAGGAGGCCCCGCATGACGGGCCGAGGGGGCCGACCAAGGCCCGCCCGGCCCGAGCGGTACCGGGAGGGTGCCCTGGCGAAAGGTCGAAAAACGCCCGTACGCGCGGCTCGGTCGCGTACGGGCGCGGGTCTTCACGGGGCCCGTGCCCGGTGGTGGCACGGTCGGCTAGCCGGCGTGGTGCCCGCTCCTGCGGAGCCGGAACCAGTAGAAGCCGTGGCCCGCCAGGGTCAGCAGGTACGGCAGCTTGCCGATCGCCGGGAAGCGGACGCCGCCGATGAGTTCCACCGGGTGGCGACCGCTGAACGCCTGGAGGTCCAGCTCCGTGGGCTGGGCGAAGCGGGAGAAGTTGTTCACGCACAGCACCAGGTCGTCGTCGGTGCCGTCCTTGCCCGGGGATTCCCGGAGGTAGGCCAGCACCGCGGGGTTGGACGACGGCAGTTCGGTGTAGCTGCCGGGTCCGAAGGCCGGGTTCTGCTTGCGGATCTCGATCATCCGGCGGGTCCAGTGCAGCAGCGACGAGGGTGAGCTCATGGCGGCCTCGACGTTGGTGACCTGGTAGCCGTAGACCGGGTCCATGATCGTCGGCAGGAACAGCCGGCCGGGGTCGCAGGAGGAGAAGCCGGCGTTGCGGTCCGGGGTCCACTGCATCGGGGTGCGCACCGCGTCCCGGTCGCCGAGCCAGATGTTGTCGCCCATGCCGATCTCGTCGCCGTAGTAGAGGATCGGCGAACCGGGCAGCGACAGCAGCAGGGCGGTGAACAGCTCGATCTGGTTGCGGTCGTTGTCCAGCAGCGGGGCCAGCCGGCGGCGGATGCCGATGTTGGCGCGCATCCGCGGGTCCTTGGCGTATTCCGCGTACATGTAGTCGCGCTCTTCGTCCGTGACCATTTCGAGGGTCAGCTCGTCGTGGTTGCGCAGGAAGACGCCCCACTGGCAGCCGGACGGGATCGCCGGGGTCTTGGCGAGGATCTCCGAGACCGGGTAGCGCGACTCCCGGCGCACCGCCATGAAGATCCGCGGCATGACCGGGAAGTGGAAGGCCATGTGGCACTCGTCGCCGCCGACCCCGTAGTCGCCGAAGTAGTCGACGACGTCCTCCGGCCACTGGTTGGCCTCGGCCAGCAGCACGGTGTCCGGGTAGTGCGCGTCGATCTCGGCGCGGACCCGCTTCAGGAAGGCGTGCGAGGCCGGCAGGTTCTCGCAGTTGGTGCCCTCCTCGGCGTAGAGGTAGGGCACCGCGTCCAGCCGGAAGCCGTCGATGCCCAGGTCGAGCCAGAAGCGCAGGGCGGAGATCATCTCCTCCTGGACCGCCGGGTTCTCGTAGTTGAGGTCCGGCTGGTGGGAGAAGAAGCGGTGCCAGTAGTACTGCTTGCGGACCGGGTCGAAGGTCCAGTTGGAGACCTCGGTGTCGACGAAGATGATCCGGGCGTCGGCGTACTGCTTGTCGTCGTCCGCCCAGACGTAGTAGTCGCCGTAGGGCCCCTCCGGGTCGGTGCGGGACTCCTGGAACCACGGGTGCTGGTCGCTGGTGTGGTTCATCACCATGTCGATGATGACCCGCATGCCGCGCTGGTGGGCGGCGTCCACGAACTCCACGAAGTCGGCCAGGTCGCCGAACTCGGGGAGGACCGCGGTGTAGTCCGCGACGTCGTACCCGCCGTCCCGTAGCGGGGACTTGAAGAACGGTGGCAGCCAGAGGCAGTCCACCCCCAACCACTGGAGGTAGTCCAGTTTGGACGTGATGCCCTTGAGGTCCCCGATGCCGTCACCGTTGCTGTCCTGGAAGGAGCGGACCAGGACCTCGTAGAAGACCGCCCGTTTGAACCATTCGGGATCGCGGTCCTTCGCCGGGGTGTCTTCGAACGTGTCGGGAACAGGCTCATTGACGATCAATTGGGTGACCCTCCGATCGGTGAGGACGGTCGCAGCGACAGCACATGAGCGGGCGCCAGCGAGCTGCCCGGCTCCAGGCGCACATAGTTGTCCCTGCCCCAGTGGTAGGTGTCGCCGGTGAGCTCGTCGCGCACCGGGAAGGACTCGTGCCGGCCGAGGCCGAGTTCCGGCATGTCCAACGACACCGTCGCCTCGTGGGTGTGGTGCGGGTCGAGGTTGACCACCGTGAGCACCGTGTCGGTCCCGTCGCCGTCCCCGGCGCGCTTGGAGTACGCGAGGACGGCGTCGTTGTCGACGCGGTGGAAGTGCAGGTTGCGCAGCTGCTGCAGGGCGGGGTGGCGACGGCGGATGCGGTTGAGCGCGGTGATCAGAGGGGCGATGGTGCGCCCCTCGCGGGCCGCCGTCTCCCAGTCGCGGGGCCGGAGTTGGTACTTCTCGGAGTCCAGGTACTCCTCGCTGCCGGGCCGCACCGCGGTCGCCTCGCACAGCTCGTAGCCCGCGTAGACGCCCCAGGCGGGGGAGAGGGTGGCGGCCAGGACGGCGCGGGACTCGAAGGCCGGGCGGCCGCCCTCCTGGAGGTGGGCGTGCAGGATGTCGGGGGTGTTCACGAAGAAGTTGGGCCGCAGGTAGCCGGCGCTCTCGCCGGTCAGCTCGGTGAGGTACTCGGTCAGCTCCTGCTTGGTGTTGCGCCAGGTGAAGTAGGTGTAGGACTGCTGGAAGCCGATCTGCGCGAGGGTGTGCACCATCGCGGGGCGGGTGAACGCCTCGGCCAGGAAGAGCACATCGGGGTCGGTGCGGTTGATGTCGCCGAGCACCTTCTCCCAGAACGCCACCGGCTTGGTGTGCGGGTTGTCCACCCGGAAGATCCGCACGCCCTTGGCCATCCAGAAGCGCAGCAGCCGCTCGGTCTCCCGGACCAGTCCGCGGAAGTCGGCGTCGAAGGCGAGCGGATAGATGTCCTGGTACTTCTTCGGCGGGTTCTCCGCGTAGGCGATGGTGCCGTCGGCGCGGTGGTGGAACCACTGGGGGTGCAGCCTGACCCAGGGGTGGTCCGGGGAGCACTGGAGGGCGAAGTCCAGCGCCACCTCCATCCGCAGGTCGCGGGCGGTGCGCACGAAGTGGTCGAAGTCCGCGAAGGTGCCCAGGTCCGGGTGGAGCGCGTCGTGGCCGCCGGCCGACGAACCGATGGCCCAGGGGGAGCCGACGTCCTGAGGGCCCGCGGAGAGCGCGTTGTTGGGGCCCTTGCGGTGGGTGGTGCCGATGGGGTGGACGGGCGGGAGGTAGACCACGTCGAAGCCCATCGCGGCGACCGCGGGCAGCCGTTCGGCGGCGGTGCGCAGGGTGCCGCCGACGACGCTTCCGTCGGGGGCGGTCACCGCGCCCTCGGAGCGCGGGAAGAGCTCGTACCACGAGCCGTACAGGGCTCTTCGGCGCTCGACGAACAGCGGCATCGGGCGGGAGACGGTGAGGAGTTCGCGCAGCGGGTGGCGGTCGAGGGCGCCGGTGACCTCCGGGGCGAGCGCGGTGGCCAGGCGGGCGGCGGCCGGCAGGGCGGGGTCGCGCAGCGCGTCGACGGCGGCCAGCACGGCCTCCCGGCCGTCGCTCTTGGGGACCTCGGCGGCGGCCCGCTCGTGCAGGTCGGCGCCCTCGGCGAGGACGAGTTCGGGCTCGATGCCGGCGGGGATCTTGATGCCGGCGTGCCGGCGCCAGGTGGCGATCGGGTCGGACCACGCCTCCACGGTGAAGGTCCAGCGCCCCTCGACGTCGGGGGTGACCCCGCACGCCCACCGGTCGGTGCCCGGCGCCCGCTCCCGCATGGGGGTCCACGGGCCGCAGCGGCCCGCCGGGTTGCGCAGCACCACGTTGGCGGCGACCGCGTCGTGGCCTTCTCGGAAGACCGTGGCGGAGACCTCGAAGGTCTCGCCCACCACGGCCTTCGCCGGGCGGCGACCGCAGTCGATCTGCGGGCGGATGTCCAGTACGGGGATGCGACCGATCATGGGCTCACCTGGGGATTGTGATGCTTTGCGGGGTTTTGTCCTTTGTATCGGCTCCGTGGTGGGGGTGCGGGGTGCGGGCAGGGGCGCTCCTGTCCGCTTTCACTCCGCTGGCGGACGGCGCGGCGGGCCGGATCGGGCCCCGCCGTCCGGGGGCGCGGTACGGCGTACCGAATGAGCCTTCCCGCGGGCGGCGGCCGGAAAAGCCGGGGGAATGTGAACTACCGGTTCGTAGCCGCTCACGCGGTGCGCTCCCAGGGGCCCGGGGTGCCGCCGTGGAGGGCGGCGGTGGAGCGGTGTCGACACGGTTCGGCATGCGACTCCTCAACTCGGTGTGATCACAGCGGAGTTGCGGTGTGCGGAAGTCCGTCGCCGCGCCGGGGCCCGTCGGCGCCACCACCGCAGCCTCTCGCCGCACAGGAGTCCGTACAAGAGCACCTGCGGGGCCGGAATCGGCCATATCGACGGACTCGGCAGTACGGATCGACGGACGTGGCAGTACGGACCGGTGGCGACCTGCCGACGGGCGCCGGGGCATGGCCGAAAAAAGCCGGCGTGGCCGGGGGAGTCCCCCCGGCCACGCCGGTGTGGTGCGCTGCGGTCAACCGGCCGCGGTGCGCGGCCCGTTGACGCCTGTGGTGTGACGTGACGTTACTTGACCGCGACGCCGTTCCAGGCCGACTCGACGCCCTTGACCTCGGCGCTGTCCTTGCCGTAGAGGTCGGTGGCCGCCTTGACGGTCGCCTCGCGGGCCGCCTTGTAGTCGGTGGTCGAGGTCATGTACGTGGTCAGCGCCTTGTACCAGATCTTCTCGGCCTTGTCCCGGCCGATGCCGGTGACCTTCGAGCCGTCGGCGGTCGGGCTGTCGTAGTGGTCGCCGTTGGCGTCCTTCGGGCCGCTGCCCTCGGACAGCAGGTAGAAGAAGTGGTTGGCGATGCCGGAGGAGTAGTGGACGTCCACGTTGCCGGCGTCCGGGGTCCAACTGTCCAGGGACTGGCCGTCCTTGGAGGGCTTGTCCATGTAGCGCAGCGGCTTGCCGTCGCCGTTGATGTCGATCTTCTTGCCGATGAAGTAGCTGCCCGGCTCGGTCGGGTTCTTGGCGTGGAACGCGACGGAGGCGCCGAAGATGTCGGAGGTGGCCTCGTTGAGGCCGCCGGACTCGCCGCTGTACTCCAGGCCGGCGGTGGCGGACGTGACGCCGTGCGACATCTCGTGACCCGCGACGTCAAGGGCGGTCAGCGGCTTGTTGTTGCCCTGGCCGTCGCCGTAGGTCATGCAGAAGCAGCTGTCGTCCCAGAACGCGTTGACGTAGTTCTGGCCGTAGTGCACGCGGGAGGTGGCACCCTTGCCGTCGCCCTTGATGCCGCTGCGGCCGTGCACCTCCTTGTAGTAGTCCCAGGTTTCCTGGGCGCCCCAGGCGGCGTCGACGGCGGCGGTCTCGGGGTTGCTCGGCTTGCCGTCGCCCCAGGTGTCGGTCGACTTGGTGAACAGCTTGCCGTCGCCGCTCTCGCTGCCGCTGAGGTTGAACGTCTGGTGGCCGCCGCGGGTGTCGTCGGTCAGCTCGTAGCCGTTGCTGCCCTTCTTGGTCGACAGGTCGACCTTGCCGGCGTACTCGCTGTTGCCGACGCCGGTCTCGATGCCCTGGTACTGGAAGAGCTTCTTGCCGGTGTTGGCGTCGGTGATGACGTGCAACTGGTTGGGCGTGCCGTCCTTCTGGAGGCCGCCGACCACGGTCTCGTACGCCAGCACCGGGGTGCCCTTGGCGGCCCAGACCACCTTGCGCGGGGTCTGGGCGTCGGCCTTCTTGGCGCCGATGGTCTTCGTCGCGTCCGACTGGGCGGCCAGCGCGGCGGCCTTCGGGGCGATCTTCGGGGTGGTGGAGGCGACCGTGACCTTCTTGTCGGTGGCCTTGGTGACGCCCTTGACGGCGCCGCCCTTGGCGGTGTGCACGACCAGGTCGCCGCCGAGCACCGGCAGGCCGGCGAAGGTGCGGTCGTAGCGGGTGTGCACGGTGCCGTCGGCGTCCTTGACGACGTCCTTGACGACCAGCTTCTCCTGGGACCCCAGGTTCAGCGCCGCGGCGGTCTGCGCGGCGGCGGCGCTCGCCGTGTGCATCAGCTCGGCGTGGTGCGAGGTGCTGAGCGCGAGCGGGGCGCCGTTCGGCGCGGCCGGGGCGGGCGAGGCGCCGGCGGTGCCGGCCGCGGTGATGCCGGCGACGAGCAGGGCGGCAGCGGCGGCCGCGGCACCGGTCACCCGGGTCTTGCGGGATATGTGGGGGGTCACGCGTGCTCCTTCAACTTTGCCAAGTGGTGGGGGTGCAAAGCGATGCGGGTGTGACATGCGTCGGGAAGACTGCCAGCTGAGCGGGTGCATGTCAGGACTCTGTTAAGAGGTTGACCGAAAATCGTTCGTCCAGGGGCGCGCGTTGTCCGGATAACGGAGTGGGGCGCCGCCCCCGGAGGTCCGGGAACGGCGCCCAACACGGCCGTGCGGTCGATCAGTTGTCGTGATCGGGCGGATGCGTCCGGTGCTGACCCGCCCTGTCACATCACGGTGACCGGAAGGTGACTGACCGCTGTCAGAACGTCAGTTTCCAGCCGTTGAGGGTGCCGGCGTCGCCCGCGTAGACGTCCTGCACGCGCAGCTTCCAGGTGCCGCTCGCGGCCTTGGTCGAGGCGTTGACGGTGTACGTGGTCCTGACGTCGGCCGCCGAGTCCCAGGCGCTCGCGTTCTTCAGCCGGTACGCGGTGCCGTCCGGGGCCAGCAGGTCGACGACCAGGTCGCCGCGGAAGGCGTGGCTGATGTCCACGGTCACCTTCAGCGCGCTGGGGGCCTGGCCGCCGCGGCTGACCGTGATCGGTGAGGTGATCGCCGAACCGCGGTCCGGGATGGCCACCTTGGCGGTGCTCTCGAAGACGTTGTCGCCGCCGCCCGGGGTGGTGCGGGAGCCGACGTTCACCGCCGCCCAGGTGTCGGCGACCGTGTTGTACGTGGCGCTGCCCTGGCCGAAGAGGTCGGCGGCGGCCTGGAGGGTGGCGGTGCGGGCGCCGGCGTAGTCGGTGTTGGCGTTCATGTACTGGGTGAGCGCCTTGAACCAGATCTTCTCGGCGTTGGCCCGGCCGATGCCCGGCACCGGCTGGTTGTCGTAGGTCGGGCTGTCGTAGTGGACGCCGCCGATGTCCTTGGGGCCGCTGCCCTCGGACAGCAGGTAGAAGAAGTGGTTGGCGACGCCGGAGGAGTAGTGCACGTCGAGGTTGCCGACGTCGCTCGACCAGTAGTCGGCCGAGGCGCCGTCCTTGGACGGCTTGTCCATGTAGCGCAGCGGGGTGCCGTCGCCGTTGATGTCGATCTTCTCGCCGATGAGGTAATCACCGGGATCGGCGGGGTTGTTGGCGTAGAACTCCACCGCGGTGCCGAAGATGTCCGAGGTGGCCTCGTTGAGGCCGCCGGACTCGCCGCTGTACTCCAGGCCGGCGGTGGCGGCGGTGACGCCGTGCGACATCTCGTGGCCGGCCACGTCAAGGGCGGTCAGCGGCTTGTTGTTGCCCTGGCCGTCGCCGTAGGTCATGCAGAAGCAGCTGTCGTCCCAGAACGCGTTGACGTAGCTGTTGCCGTAGTGCACGCGGGAGTAGGCGCCGACGCCGTCGCCGCGGATGCCGGTGCGGCCGTGCACGTTCTTGTAGTAGTCCCAGGTCTCCTGGGCGCCGTAGGCGGCGTCGACGGCCGCGGTCTCGGGGTTGCTGGGGGTGCCGTCGCCCCAGGTGTCGGTGGCGTTGGTGAACAGCGAACCGGTGCCCGACGAGCCGTGGTTGAGGTTGTAGGTCCTGTGGTTGCCGCGGGCGGTGTCGGTCAGCGTGAAGTTCGGCGCCGAGCCGGACGTCCCGAGGGTGACCTGGCCGCTGTACTCGCTCTTGCCGATGCCGTTCTCGATGCCCTGGTACTGGAAGAGCTTCTTGCCCGTGTTGGCGTCGGTGACGACGTGCAACTGGTTGGGCGTGCCGTCGTCCTGGCTCCCGCCGACCACGGTCTCGTACGCCAGCACCGGGGTGCCGTCGGCGGCCCAGATCACCTTGCGCGGGGTCTGGGCGTCGGCCTTCTTCGCGCCGAGCGTCCTGGAGGCGGAGACGGCCTTGGCCTCGGCCGCGGCCGGCGCGACCTTCGGGGTGACGGAGGCGACCTTGAGGGCGCCCCGGGTGGCCTTGGTGACGGCCTTGACGGCGCCGCCCTTGGCGGTGTGCACGACGAGGTCGCCGCCGAGCACCGGCAGCCCCTGGTAGGTGCGTTCGTAGCGGGTGTGCACGGTGCCGTCGGCGTCCTGCTCGACGTCCTTGACGACCAACTTCTCCTGCGCGCCGAGCTGGAGCCGCCGGGCGGTGGCGTCGGTGGTGGCGTGCGCCGTGCGGAGCAGCTCGGCCCGTTGCGACGGGGAGAGCTTGGCGGGCAGCGCACCGGCGGCGGGGGCGGCGTGCGGGGCGGGGGTGTTCCGGTGCGGCGCGGCGGCCGCGCCGGTGCCCGCCTGGACGCCGACGGCCAGGAGGGCGGTGACCGCAACCAGCGCGCCGGTCGCCACGGCGCGCCGCTGCGGGCGGGGTCTATGGGGGGTGCTTCTCACACTGACTCCTTCTGCGGGGCCGCGAGACGAGCCGGGCGGCCAAGGGGGGGGCCGGGCGGCGAAGGGGCCGTCCGGGCAGAGCGAGGCAGAACGGTGGAGCGTGTGTGGGGGGTGGTGAAGCGGGGTGAACCGGGGTCGCGGCCGCCCGGGGCGGTGCCGTGGGGGTCCGGGGCGCGACTGCCGGGAAGAGTGCCACCGTCGACGCGTGGTTGTCAGGCACCGTTCAACTAAATGGCCGGAAAACGTCCGTTGGGCGAAATCTGTGTCCGTAAACCGGACGCTCTGGTGGGTTTGGGGTGGTCAACACCGTGTGGCGCAGAGGGAGTTGGCCGGTGTCGGAGGTCGTCAGGCCACGCTGTCCCGCCAGGCCCGGTGCAGCGCGGCGTACCGGCCCTTGCCGGCGATCAGCGCCGCCGGGGCGCCGTCCTCGACGATGCGGCCGTCGGCCATCACCAGCACCCGGTCGGCGGTCTCCACCGTGGAGAGCCGGTGTGCGATCACCAGGGCCGTGCGGCCGCGCAGCACCGCGCCCATCGCCCGCTGCACCGCCCGCTCGCCCGGTATGTCCAGAGAGCTGGTCGCCTCGTCCAGGATCAGCACCGCCGGATCGGCCAGCAGCGCCCGGGCGAAGCTGACCAACTGCCGCTGGCCGGCGGAGAGTCGGCCGCCGCGCTTGCGGACGTCGGTGTCGTAGCCCTCCGGGAGGGCGGTGATGAAGTCGTGGGCGCCGATCGCCCGGGCGGCCCGCTCGATCTCCGCGCGGTCGGCGTCCGGGTGGCCCAGCGCGATGTTGTCCGCGACCGTGCCCGAGAACAGGAACGCCTCCTGGGTCACCATCACCACCGCCCGGCGCAGTTCGGCCCCGGACAGCTCGCGCAGGTCGACGCCGTCCAGCACCACCCGGCCGTCGGTGGGGTCGTGGAACCGGGCGAGCAGCCGGGCCAGGGTGGACTTGCCGGCTCCGGTGGCGCCGACCACCGCGACGGTGGTGCCGGCGGCCAGCGTGAGGTCGAAGCGCGGCAGTACCTCGCCGCCGGTGCGGTACCCGAACCGGACGCCGCGGAAGGCCACTTCGCGGCCGGGCCGGTCGGGGGCGGCGGGCGGCAGCGCGCGCGGGGCCGCCGGCTCGGCCACCGTCGGCCGCTGGGCCAGCAGCCCGGCGATCTTCTCCAGGGAGGCGGCCGCGGACTCGTAGGCGTTGAGGAAGACGCCCAGCCGGTCGATGGGGTCGTAGAGCCGGCGGAGGTAGAGCGTCGCGGCGGCCAGCACGCCGAGGGCGAGCGAGCCGTCGGCGACGCGGTAGGCGCCCCACAGCACGATCGCGGCCACCGCGGTGTTGGCCACCGCGCGGGAGCCGATGACGAAGCGGGCCATCTCCAGGATCGCGTCGCCGTTGACCTTCCGGTGGCGGGAGTTGAGCCCGTCGAAGGCCGCGTCGTTGGCCCGCTCGCGGCGGAACGCCTGCACCGGGCGGATGCCGCCCAGGGTCTCCGCGATCCGCACGATGACCGCCGCGATGGCGGTGGACTTGGCGCGGTAGGCCCGCTCCGAGCGGCGCCGGAACGACCTGACCAGCAGCGTCAGCGGCACCGCCGAGAGCAGCGCCGCGGCGCCCAGGCCGACGTCCAGCCAGAGCAGGGTCACCGTGATGTAGACCGTCGAGAGGACGACCGTGACCAGCTCCTGGAGGCCCTCCTCCAGGAGCTCGCGGAGCGCCTCGACGTCCGTGGTGGAGCGGGAGATGAGCCGGCCGGAGGTGTAGCGCTCGTGGAAGTCCAGACCGAGCGCCTGGGCGTGCCGGAAGATCCGGCCGCGCAGGTCCAGCAGCACGTCCTGGCCGGCCCGGGTGGAGAGCCGGATGAAGACCCACTGGAGGCCGCCGGACGCCACGGCGCTCAGGCCCGCCAGCACGGCCAGCATCAGCAACGGGCCGCGGTCGCCCGCCCGTAGGGCCGGCACCACGCGGTCCAGCGCATAGGCGACCAGCAGCGGGCTGGCCTGCGCCGCGGCCTGTTGGAGCAGCAGCGCGAGAGTGGCCGCCGCCACCCGGCCGCGGTGCGGGGCGAGCAGGGAGCCCAACAGGGCGCGCGAGGCGCCCTCGGGGGTGGGCAGCAGGTCCGCCGCCACGGCGTCCGGGGCGTCGCCCGGTGCGTCGGGTGGGGCGCCGGGCGCGGTGTCGTGCGGGGCGGACCGCCGCCCCGGAAGTCGGCTCCCCGGGCCGTCGGCCGGCCGCCCGGTCTCCGTCGTCGTCATCGCGCGCCCTCCCCCTCGTGCCGCCCCGGGCCCGCGCCGCGCTCCGGGCCGCCCGACATCAATGCCGCGTACTCCGCGCTCTCCCGCAGGAGTTGGCGGTGGGTGCCGACGGCGGCTATGCGGCCGCCGGACAGCAGCGCCACCCGGTCGGCCAGCAGCACCGTGGACGGCCGGTGGGCGACCACCAGGGCCGTCGTGGTGGCCAGCACCTCGCGCAGCGCCGCCTCCACCCGCGCCTCGGTGTGCACGTCGAGCGCGGAGAGCGGGTCGTCGAGGATCAGGAACCGCGGCCGGCCGACCACCGCGCGGGCCAGCGCCAGCCGTTGGCGCTGCCCGCCCGACAGGCTCATCCCCTGCTCGCCGACCTCGGTGTGCGCCTCCCGGGGGAGGGCCGCGACGAACTCCTCGGCCTGCGCCACCCGTAGCGCCCGCCGCAGATCCGCCGCGCGGTCCGCCGCCGTGCCGCGCGCGGTGTCGTCCGCGGTGTCGTCCGCGGTGCCCATCAGGACGTTCTCCGCCACCGTCGTGGAGAACAGGGTGGGCTCCTCGAAGGCCACCGCGACCAGCGTCCGGGCCTGTTCGCGGGTGAGCGCGGCCAGATCCTGGCCGTCCAGGGTGATCCGGCCCGCGGTGGGGTCGTAGAGCCGCGGTACCAGCGCCGTGAGCGTGGTCTTGCCGCTGCCCGTCGCCCCGACCAGCGCCATCGTCTCCCCGGGGCGGACGTGCAGATCGACGCCGTGCAGGGTCGGCGGGGACCCGGGGGGAGCATCCGGGTAGCGGAACTCCACCCCCTCGAAGACCAGCCCGCCGCCGGCCCGTTCGGGGCGCGCGCCCGGCCGGCGCGGGGGCGGGCCGTCCTCCTGGAGCGGCGGCTCGTCCAGCACCTCGAAGTACCGGTCGGCGGCGGTCGCCGCGGCGCTGCTCATCGCCAGCAGGAAGCCGATCGAGTCCACCGGCCAGCGCAGCGCCAGCGCGGTCGACAGGAAGGCGACGAGGGTGCCGGCGGACACCTGTCCGTCGGCCACCTGGACCGTGCCCAGCACCAGCGCGGCGGCCAGCGCCAGCTCCGGCAGGAGGGTGCCCACGCCCCAGAGCACCGACAGCAGCCGGGCCTTGGCCAGTTCGGTGGTGCGGACCGCGCCGGCCAGCTCCCGGAACGCGCGGGCCTGGCTGCGGTGCCGCCCGAACCCCTTGATGATCCGGATGCCGAGCACCGACTCCTCGACGACCGTGGTCAGATCGCCGACCTGGTCCTGCGCCAGCCGGGCGGCCCGGCCGTACTTCGCCTGGAAGACCGAGCAGAACACCATCAGCGGCAGCACCGGCACCATCAGTACCAGCCCCAGCGTCCACCGCTGGGCCAGCAGGAGCGCCCCGCCGACCACGATCGTCGCGCCGTTCACCAGCAGGAACGTCATGGGGAACACCAGGAACAGGCGCAGCAGTTGGAGATCGGTGGTGGCACGGGAGAGCAGCTGTCCGGAGGCCCAGCGGTCGTGGAAGGCCACCGGCAGCCGCTGCACATGGCGGTAGAGCGCGTCCCGCATGGACGCCTCCACCGCGGCCGTGGGGCGCGCCACCAGCCACCGCCGCAGCCCGAACAGCGCCGCCTCGACGAGCCCGAGCAGCAGCAGGTACCCGCCGCCGCGCCACACCCCGCCGGTGTCCCCGTGCGCCACCGGGCCGTCCACCAGCCACTTGAGCACCAGCGGGATGACCACCGAGATGCACGACGCCACCACCGCCACGCCGGCGGCGGTGAACAGCCGCGCCCGCACCGGCCGGACGAACGGCCACAGGCGGAGGAGCGAGCGCACCGCGGAGCGCCGTACCGCTCCGGTCCGCCCGCCACTGGACGTCGAACGCATGGTCGTGGCCATCACCCGCGAGCGTACGGTGCCCCACTGACATCGCTCACGCGGATTTCGCCGGAGCGGCCGGATCGAGATGAGTCGGGGCCGGTAAAACGCCTTGTCGTATGGCGTGTTGACGCGGATTCAGGTATCCGGCCTCCGGCCCGGAGCGCCCGTACCGTCAGCCCGGCACCGCGCGGAACAGTAGCACCGTCCGTTCCGGAACGGTGAGTTCGGCGCCGGCCGCGAACCGGCGGGCGCGCGCGGGGAGTTCGGGCCCGCCGTCCGCCGGCGGATCGACCGGACCGGCGGGCTCGGCCGACTCGACCGGCTCGCCCGGCTCGACGGAGGTGTCCACCAGGAGCTCGTAGGCGCCCGCCCAGGGCAGGCCGGGCAGGACGATGTCCCGCGGGCGGTGGTCGGCGTGCAGCACGGCCAGGAAGCTGTCGTCGGTGACCCGGGTGCCGTGGGCGTCGCGCTGCGGGATGTCGTTGCCGGACAGGTACATCGCCAGTGTGGCGCCGGGAGCGTACCAGTCCGCCTCGGTCATCTCGGTACCGTCCGCGCGGAACCACGCCAGGTCGCGCAGGCCGCCGCGGTGCTGCGGGCGGCCGGAGAAGAACGCCCGGCGGCGGAGCACCGGGTGGGCGCGGCGCAGCGCGATCAGGCGGGCGGTGAGGGTGGCCAGGGCCCGCCAGTGGGGGTCCTCCAGCAGCGACCAGTCGAGCCAACTGGTCGCGCCGTCCTGGCAGTAGGCGTTGTTGTTGCCGTGTTGGGTGCGGCCCAGCTCGTCGCCGGCCACCAGCATCGGGACGCCGGTGGACAGCAGCAGCGTGGTGAGCAGGTTGCGGAGCTGGCGGCGGCGCAGCGCGGTGACGGCCGCGTCGTCGCTGGGGCCCTCGGCGCCGCAGTTCCAGGACCGGTTGTCGTCGGTGCCGTCCCGGTTGTCCTCCCCGTTGGCCTCGTTGTGCTTGTGCTCGTAGCTGACCAGGTCGCGCAGGGTGAAGCCGTCGTGCGCGGTGACGAAGTTGACCGAGGCGTACGGGCGGCGGCCGCCCCAGGCGTAGAGGTCGCTGGACCCGGAGAGCCGGTAGCCCAGGTCGCGGACGTCGTGGGCGGCGCCGCGCCAGAAGTCCCGGACGGTGTCGCGGTAGCGGTCGTTCCACTCCGTCCACAACGGCGGGAAGGCGCCGACCTGGTAGCCGCCGGCGCCGACGTCCCACGGCTCGGCGATCAGCTTGACCCGGCGCAGCACCGGGTCCTGGGCGATCACCGCGAGGAACGGGGAGAGCATGTCGACGTCGTGCAGTGAACGGGCCAGCGCCGCGGCCAGGTCGAAGCGGAAGCCGTCCACGCCCATCTCGGTGACCCAGTAGCGCAGCGAGTCGGTGATCAGCCGCAGGACCTGCGGCTGGACGACGTGGAGGGTGTTGCCGCACCCGGTGTAGTCGGCGTAGCGGCGCGGGTCCCCCGGGAGGCGGTAGTAGCCGCGGTTGTCGATGCCGCGCAGGGAGAGGGTCGGGCCCCGTTCACCGGCCTCCGCGGTGTGGTTGTAGACAACGTCGAGGATCACCTCGATGCCGGCGTCGTGCAGCGCCCGCACCATCCGCTTGAACTCGCCGACCTGTTGGCCGCGGGTCCCGGTGGCGGCGTACCCGGCGTGCGGCGCGAAATAGCCGATGGAGTTGTAGCCCCAGTAGTTGCGCAGTCCGCGGCGCACCAAGTGGTCCTCGTGCGCGAACTGGTGGACCGGCAGCAGTTCGACGGCGGTCACCCCGAGGCGGGTGAGGTGCGCGAGCGCCGCCGGGTGGGCGAGGCCGGCGTAGGTGCCGCGCAGCCGCTCCGGGATGCCGGGGTGGCGCATGGTGAAGCCCTTGACGTGGAGCTCGTAGAGGACCGAATCCGGCCACGGGGTCTTGGGCCGCCGGTCGTCCCGCCACTCGTCGCCCCCGTCGTCGTCCTCGCCGACCACCACGCCCTTGGGGACGTGCGGCGCCGAGTCGCGGTCGTCCCGCACGGTGTCGGCGATGTGCTGCTCGGGCCAGTCCCGGACGTGCCCGTAGAGCTGGGCGGGCAGCGCGGGACCGGTGGGGCCGGTCTCGGTGCGGGTCCCGAAGTCGCCGTCCACGGCCCGGGCGTACGGGTCGAGCAGCAGCTTCGCCGGGTTCCAACGGGCGCCCGTCCACGGGTCCCAGCGGCCGTGCACCCGGTAGCCGTAGCGCTGGCCGGGGCCGACGTGGGGCAGGAAGCCGTGCCAGATCTCGTGGGTCAGCTCGGTGAGGGCGTAGCGGGTCTCCTGCCCCTCGTCGTCGAAGAGGCACAGCTCGACGGCCTCGGCGCCGCCCGCCCAGAGGGCGAAGTTGGTGCCGGCGGTCCCGTCCGGCCCGGTGCGGTGGCGGGCCCCCAGGGGCGTCGGGCTGCCGGGGCGGACGTCCGCGGGCGGGGCGAGCGGTTGGTCCGCCACCGCCTCCTGCTCGGGTGCGCTGGACACGTGCCGGCCTCCTGCGGCTGAAGGGCTCAAGTCCGGGCGGTGGCGCCCGGTCGTCGGCCGGGGGCGTCCCGGCCGTGCGCGGGGCCGCCGCCCGCGGTGCGGTGCTGCACCGTTGTTCTGCCCGCAACCGGGCGTTGCCTCACGCTTAAGGTGCCGCTGCGGAGTTCCGTTGTCCCGGGTCCGCCCCGCCGCGGTCCGCGGTGCGCCCGGCGGAGCCGCCCCGCCCGCGCCCGCGGCGCGTCCATGACATTCCGATACGCGGCATACCGTCCAACTCGCGCATCATCCGTCACAATCCGGCGTATGACCGGCCATCAGGACCACCGACCAGGGGGCGCCCCCCGGGGCCGCGCCGCGGGCCGCGCGCCGACGGGCCGCCGGCCGCACCGCCTGAGCCGTACCACCCGCGCGCTGCTGGCCGCGCTCACCGGCGCGGTGGCGCTGACCGGCTGCGCCCAACCGGACCTCTTCCTCGGGGGCGCGCCGCCCGCCCCGGAGGAGGCGATCCGCATCGTCCCCGGGGACGGCGCGCGCGGCGTACGGGCCAACGGGCGGCTGGAGGTCCGGGTGCCGACCGGCCGGTTGGAGCGGGTCGAGGTCAACCGCACCGCCGCCGGCGGCCGGCAGCCGGTCGCCGGCCGGATCTCCCGGGACGGCACCATCTGGCGGCCGGTGACGGACTCCCTCGAACTCGGCGCCCGGTACACCGTGGACGCGGTCGCGCTGGACGGCGCCGGCCGTCGCACCAGCCGGCGGACCACCTTCACCACCTTCGCGCCCGCGCACCGCGTCCTCGGCTTCTACTCGCCGGAGAGCGGCACCACGGTCGGCACCGGCCTGATCTTCTCGCTGGTCTTCAACCGGCCGGTGCTCGACCGCGCCGCCGTCGAGCGCGCGGTCACGGTCAGCGCCCGGCCCGCCGTCGAGATCGCCCCGCACTGGTTCGGCCACCGGAGGCTGGACTTCCGCCCCCGCACCCGTTGGCGGCCGGGCACCCGCCTCACCGTCCAACTGCGGCTGCGCGAGGTGCGGACCGGCCCCGGCTCCTACGGGGTCCAACGCAAGACCCTCTCCTACCGGGTGGGCCGGGACCAGATCAGCGTCGTGGACGCCGCCCGGCACACGCTGACCGTCCACCGCGACGGTCGGCAACTGGCCGTCCTGCCGGTGACCGCCGGCAACGAGGAGAACCCCACCTACAACGGGACGATGGTGATCCTGGAGCGGCACGCGGTGACCCGGATGGACGGGGACACCGTCGGCTTCGGCACCGAGTACGACATCCCGGACGTGCCGCACGCCATGCGGCTGACCCGCTCCGGCACCTTCCTGCACGGCAACTACTGGGCCTCGCCGCGGGTCTTCGGCGGCCTCAACACCAGCCACGGCTGCGTCGGGTTGAAGGACGTCCGGGGCGGCGGCCCGGACACCCCGGCCGGCTGGCTCTACCGGAACTCGATCGTCGGCGACACCGTGGTGGTCCACAACTCCCCGGACCGCACCGTCGCCGCCGACAACGGCCTGGGCGGCTGGAACATGCCGTGGTCGGCCTGGCGGGCGGGCAGCGCGCGGAAGTGAACTCGCCCCGGCCGTTCTGAGCCCCCGGCGCGAGCCACCGGGCGCTCGTACGCATGCCCGCAGCCCCACCCGCCGCACGCGACTAAACGCCTACCAGCGGGGGGAGTTGACTGTCGGTGCGATGTGGTTATCTAGCGGCACGCACCCGGTCGGCGTCGCCCGGGCGCGGGCCAGTCGCGGGCCGTGCGAGGGGGAAAGGGGCCAGTCGTGAACGTCCAACCGATGCCGGGGGAGCCGGTGCGCCGGTCGCCGGTGCGCCGCGCGGGCGGTCCGCTCGCGCTGCTGCTCGCTCCGCTGCTGCTGTTGGTCTCCGCCTGCGGCGGCGACGCCGACGGCACGCCGAGCGGGCGGTCGACGGCGGGGACCGCCTCACAGGCCGCCGTGGTGATAGCGCCCGGGGACGGCGCCCGGGACGTGGCCACCAACGGCGCCCTGAAGGTCACCGCCCAGCAGGGGAGGCTGCGTTCGGTGAAGGTCACCGACGCCAAGGGCAACGAGGTCGACGGGCAGATATCCGGCGGCGGCGCCCTGTGGCGGCCCAGCACCCATCTCGGCGCCTCGACGCGGTACACCGTCGAAGCGGTGGCTGTGGACCGCCGGGGCCGACAGGCCGCCGAGCACGCCTCGTTCACCACCCTCGTCCCGAAGAACACCTTCATCGGCGAGTACAGCCCCGAGAACGGCCAGCGGGTCGGCGTCGGGATGCCGGTCTCGATCCGTTTCAGCCGCGGCATCACCCACCCCCGGGCCGTCGAGCGGGCCGTCACGGTCACCGCCCGGCCCGCCGTCCCGATCGTCGGCCACTGGTTCGGCAACGACCGCCTCGACTTCCGCCCGGAGAAGTACTGGGCGCCCGGCACCAAGGTCACCCTCCGCCTCGACCTCAACGGCGTCGAGGGCCGCCCCGGCGTCTACGGCACCCAGACCAAGCAGGTCTCGTTCACCGTCGGCCGCAGCCAGGTCAGCACCGTCGACGTCCGGACGAAGCAGATGACGGTGGTGCGCGACGGCAGGACCCTCAAGACCGTGCCGATCACCGCGGGCGCCCCCGGCACCGAGACCTACAACGGCCAGATGGTGATCAGCGAGAAGAGCCTGGTGACCCGGATGAACGGCCAGACCGTCGGCTACGGCGGCGAGTACGACATCAAGGACGTCCCACACGCGATGCGGCTGAGCGCCTCCGGCACCTTCATCCACGGCAACTACTGGTCCGGCCGGGCCGCGTTCGGCACCCGCAACGCCAGCCACGGCTGCGTCGGCCTCTACGACCAGCGCGGTGGCGGCGACCCCGACACCCCCGCGGCCTGGTTCTACCGCAACTCCCTCATCGGCGACCTCGTCATCGTCAAGAACTCGCACGACCGCACCGTCCAGCCCGACAACGGCTTCGGCGACTGGAACCTCTCCTGGGCCAAGTGGCGGGCCGGGTAAGGGCGTAGGCAGAGGGGGCGCGGGCGGCCAGGTGCCGCGAAGGCAGGACGGCCGGAGGCGGGGCGGCGCGCGGGCGTTAACGCGTACTAACCTGCCGGCATGACTGTGCATCTTGAGGTCGCCGACGGCGTCGGCACCATCCGCCTGGACCGCCCGCCGATGAACGCCCTGGACATCGCCACCCAGGACCGGCTCCGCGAACTCGCCGAGGAGGCCGGCCGCCGCGACGACATCCGCGCGGTCGTCCTCTGGGGCGGCGAGAAGGTGTTCGCGGCCGGCGCGGACATCAAGGAAATGCAGGCCATGGACCACGCCGCGATGATCGTGCGGGCCAAGGCCCTGCAGGACTCGTTCACCGCCGTGGCCCGGATCCCCAAGCCGGTGGTCGCCGCCCTCACCGGCTACGCCCTCGGCGGCGGCTGCGAGTTGGCGCTCTGCGCCGACTTCCGGATCGCCGCGGAGAACGCCAAGTTGGGTCAGCCCGAGATCCTGCTCGGCCTGATCCCGGGCGCCGGCGGCACCCAGCGGCTGGCCCGGCTGGTGGGCCCGTCGAAGGCCAAGGACCTGATTTTCACCGGCCGGCACGTCAAGGCCGACGAGGCGCTCGCCATCGGCCTGGTGGACCGGGTGGTGCCGGCCGAGGAGGTCCGCGCGCAGGCGCACGACTGGGCGGCGCGGCTGGCGTCCGGCCCCGCGCTGGCGCTGCGGGCCGCCAAGGAGTCCGTCGACGCCGGGCTGGAGACGGACATCGAGACCGGCCTGACGGTCGAACGCAACTGGTTCGCCGGGCTGTTCGCGACCGAGGACCGGGAGATCGGGATGCGCAGCTTCGTCGAGGACGGGCCGGGCAAGGCCAAGTTCCTCTGAGGCGGCTGTTGTTGACGTGGCGTATGTGAAGTGGCCGGTACGCCATGCCTCGTGTGGGCGAATTGCGGAAACGCTCGGTACACCGTAATAGGGCCCCGCCGGCGGCCGTTGAGCCGTCGTCGCCCACACGAGAGCGCCGCAGGTCAGCGGGGTGGTGCCGGCCTTCCGCTGCCGTTGGCATATGTCGCGCGGGCGGCGCGGAGCCGGTGATTCCGGACAATGGATTCCACAGGTTCCGCCCCCCAACGCGCTGACGAGCGGTCATGATGGGGGCATGGCGGGCCTGGATGGAACGGAGCAGCCGCGGCCGCGGAGCGGAACGGCCGCCGCACGCTGGGGGATTCCCGGCGCGGAGGGGCAGTCGCCCCCGGCCCCGGCCGGAGCGGTGCCCGTCGGGCTCGACCTGGTCGGCGACCCGACCCTGGGCGAGGTCAGGCTCCCCTCGCGCCCCCAGTCCGCCCGCATCGCGCGCCGGTTGACCGCCGCCATCCTCCTCACGCAGTGGTCGCTGACGCCCCAACTCGCCGAGCACTCCGTGCTGCTGGTCTCGGAGCTGGTGGGCAACGCCGTGCGGCACACCGGCGCCCGGACGTTCGGGCTGCGGATACTGCGCCGCCGTGGCTGGATCCGGGTGGAGGTGCGCGACCCCTCGCGCGGGCTGCCCTGCCTGATGCCGGTGCAGGCGATGGACGTCAGCGGGCGCGGGCTCTTCCTCGTCGACAAGCTCTCGGACCGCTGGGGCGTGGACCTGCTGCCGCGCGGCAAGACGACCTGGTTCGAGATCCGGGTCACCGACCGCTGACCGCCGGCGCGTTCCCCTCGCGAACGGGACCGGGGCCGTCCCGCGGGATGCCGCGGGGCGAGCCCCGGTTCCCGGCCGTCGGCGGGCGGAAGGGGGTGGCCCGCGCGGCCGGACGCGACCGCACCCGCGCCAACGGGGGGTCGCCGCGGACGACTATCGCAGGCCGCCCCGCCGCCGACCAAAGCCGACAAAGAGGAAATATCTCGACAACTCACCATCAAATGAGGGGCGTGCCGGGGTGAGGTATGCCACCGCCGCCGTTCGCGGTCGCCCGCCGCCGGCGGTCCGTAGGATGGGACGTTCCGAATGACACGGACCCATACGACACGGACCGACACCGAGGGGGAGGGACCATGCGCCGACTGCGCCGCTCCGCGCCGCTGACCCTGCTGCTCCTCCTCGCGGTGGCGTTCGGCCCGTTGCTCTGCCGGATCGGCGGCGACCAGGCGTGGCTGGCCGGCCGCGCCGCCGCGGCCGCCGACATCTGGCGCGGCGCCCTCGCGGGCCCGACCACCGCGTCCGCCGCGGCGCCGGCCGCCACCGCCCCGATCGCGGTGGCCGACGGCGTCAAGCACTGTTCCGGCCGCCATGCGCCGAGCCCCGGCGAGGCCGCCCCGCTGCCGGCCCCGCACCGCGCCGAGCCGCTCGCCCCGGACGCCACGGGCCCCGGGCCGCTCGCCGCCGACCTCCCCCGGACCTTCGCCCTGGCCCGCCCACCCACCGACGGCGATCCGGCCACGGACCACACCGCGCTCCTGCCCGTACTGCGGATATAGGCCGTCCCGCCCGGCCTTCCCCTCCCGTACACCCCTTTTGCACCACAGGAGCTTTCGCATGCCCGCTTCCGCTTCCCCTGCCCGCAAACTCGCCGCCGTCGGCGCGGTCCTCGCGCTGGTGGTGGCGGTGATCGCCGTCGCCGTCGCGGTCGGCAAGGCCGTCGAGAACGACCGGGGCACCGCCCCCGGCGCCGCCGCCTCCGTCACGCCCCAGGAGGACGACGGCCAGCAGAAGCTGTACGACGACCTCGCCAAGCGCACCAGCCGCCGCACCGCCGGCGACCCGCTGGCCCTCGGCAAGCCCGACGCCCCGGTCGTCCTGGTCGAGTACGCCGACTACCAGTGCTCGTTCTGCGGCCGCTTCAACCGCGAGACCAAGCCCGACCTGGTCAAGAAGTACGTCGACGACGGCACCCTGCGGATCGAGTTCCGCAACTTCACCATCTACGGCGCCGACTCCGAGCGCGCCGCCCGCGCCTCCTGGGCCGCCGGCCGGCAGGGCAAGTTCTGGCAGTTGCACGACGAGCTCTACGCCAAGACCCGCAAGGGCGACGCGCTCGCCGAGGACAAGCTGGTCGAGCTGGCCCGCACCGCCGGCGTGCCCGACCTGGACAAATTCCGCACCGACCTGAACTCCCCGGCCGCCGAGCAGGCGTTGAAGAAGGACCAGGAGGAGGGCTACCAGATCGGCGTGCAGTCCACCCCGTCCTTCCTGGTCAACGGCCGGCCGATCGCCGGCGCGCAGGAGACCCGGCTCTTCGAGCAGACCATCGAGCAGGCCGCCGCGAGCGCGCGCCACAAGGGCGCGGGGGCCGGCAAGTGACCGGCGACATCGGCTACCTCGCCGCGTTCCTCGGCGGGGCGCTCGCGCTGATCAGCCCGTGCAGCGCCCTGCTGCTCCCGGCGTTCTTCGCCTACTCGCTGGCCAGTCCCGGCCGACTGCTGGCCCGCACCGGGGTGTTCTACCTGGGGCTGGCCACCACCCTGGTGCCGCTGGGCGCGGCCAGCACCGCCGCCAGCAAGCTGTTCAATGGCAACCGCGACCTGCTGATCGCGGTCGGCGGCTGGCTGGTCATCGCGCTCGGCCTGGCGCAGATCGTCGGCCTGGGCTTCGCCTCCCGGCGCGCGCAGGAAGCGGCCGCCCGGATAACCCCGCGCACCGCCCTGTCCACTTTCCTGCTCGGCTGCGTCTACGGCCTGGCCGGCTTCTGCGCCGGGCCGATCCTCGGCTCGGTGCTGACCGTGACCGCGGTCAGCGGCTCCCCGGTCTACGGCGCCTCGATGCTCGCCGTCTACGCGCTGGGCATGGCGCTGCCGCTGTTCGTGCTCGCCCTGCTCTGGGACCGCTTCCGGCTCGGCACCCGGGGCTGGCTGCGCGGCCGCGAGTTCGCCCTCGGCCGGCTGCGGCTGCACACCACGTCGGTGGTCTCCGGCCTGTTCTTCATCGGCATCGGCGTGCTGTTCCTGACCTTCAACGGGACCAGCGCGCTGCCCGGGATCGTCGACGCGGACTCCGACATGCGGGTGGAGAAGTGGGCGGCCCAACTGGGCAACGCCGTGCCGAACGCGGTCCTGCTGGCGGTCGCCGCGCTGGCCGTCGCCGCCGTGCTCGGCTGGATCGCCCTGCGCCCGGACCGCAAACGGGACGCCGCGGGTCGACCCGGCGCGGCGGAGTCCGACGGCTCCGACGGCGCGTCCGGCTAGCCGCGCGGGCCCACCCTAGGCGCTGAGCCGCCGGTGCCAGTCCAGGTGCGGGCGCCGGCGGGCGATCGGGCGGACGTGCCCGGGGTGGGCGTCCGCCCGGCGCCTGCGGTCGTTGCACAGCAGGCACTTGCCGTAGCCCGGGGGCAGCGGGTCCTCGGGGTCGCCGTGGAGGGGGTCCACCGCGCCGTGGGGATGCAGGGCGCAGCCCGTCGGGCCGGGGGTGGCTTCGCCCAGCGAGCTGGCGGCGGTCAGCGCCCGGCGCAGGACGTCGACGAGCTCGTCGGCGTCCTGCCGGGTCGGCGCCGAGTGCAGCGCGGAGGCGAGGTCGGAGGCAGCGGTCAGCGCGGTCTGGAGTTCGTGCAGGCGTGCGTCACCCATACCGTGGAGAGTAGGCGGCCCCACTGACAATTGATCTTCCGATCGCACTTCGTGGCTTCCCATGGCCGGATGCATGCCCGCTGCGGGCCATGGTTTAGCACCGTGGCGATGACCGTCGCCTGGCCGTCGTGTGACGGGACGGTGCCGGGCGGGCGCGGTAGCCCGCCCGCGCTGTCAGGGGGCGATCGGCAGCGCCCGCTTGTGGGCGGTGAGGCGGTAGCGCCGGACGATCGCCTCGAACGCGGCCTCCTCGACCGGCTCGCCCTCCAGGAAGTCGTCGATCTGGTCGTAGCTGACACCCAGCGCGTCCTCGTCGGGCTTGCCCGGGTCGAGGGTCTCCAGGTCGGCCGTCGGGACCTTCTCGACCAGTTCGGCGGGGGCGCCCAGCTCCCGGGCGACGGCGCGCACCCGGCGCTTGGTCAGCCCGGTCAGCGGGACCACGTCGGCCGCGCCGTCGCCGAACTTGGTGAAGAAGCCGGAGACCGCCTCGGCGGCGTGGTCGGTGCCCACCACCAGGCCGGCCTCCGCGCCCGCCACCGTGTACTGGGCGATCATGCGCTGGCGGGCCTTGATGTTGCCGTGCACGAAGTCCTGCTGGTGGGCGTCGCGGAAGGCGACGTCGCCGGCCAGCGCGGAGGCCAGCGCGGCATCGCTGGCCGGTCGGACGTCGACGGTCAGCAGGCGGTCGGCGCGGATGAAGTCCACCGCCCGCTGGGCGTCCTTCTCGTCCGCCTGCACCCCGTAGGGCAGCCGCATCGCGAAGAACGTCGCGTCGTGCCCCTCGGCGCGGGCCCGCTCCACGGCGAGCTGGCAGAGCCGACCCGCGGTGGTGGAGTCGACCCCGCCGCTGATCCCCAGCACCAGGGAGCGCAGCCCCGTGGAGGTGAGCTGCGCTGTGAGGAAGGACACCCGGCGCTCGATCTCCCGGGCGGCGTCGAACTCCGCGGTCACCTGGAGTTCCTGGGCTATCTCCTGCTGCAGGGCCTTGGCCGCCGGGTCCGTCACGGGTGCTCCTTCACGCTCTTCGTCACGCGCTGTTCCCCCACCGCGGGATCGGGTCACGCGGAGTGTCGGCCAGGCGTATCGGGGTACTGCCCGAGAAGTTTAGGCGGGGTGCGCCCACTTCTTGAGCTCGGCCCTGCTGCCGAAGGTGGCGACGTTCTTGTCCAGCGGGGTGTCGGTGTACTGGTGGATCCGCCACTTCGCCTTGATCCGCGGGTGTCCGGCCGCGACGTAGTCGGCGATCCACAGCCCGTCCGCGGCGTACGAGGTGGTGTCGCGGTGCAGCCAGAAGTCGCGGTTGCAGTAGAGCAGCACCCGGTGGGTGGGGCGCAGCTTCTTGACCTCCTGGAGGAACTGGTCCTTCTGCGCGTTGCTGGCGTAGGAGCCGGCGCCGGTGGTCTCCCAGTCCGCGGCCAGGATGTCGCCGTGCACCGACGCGCACTTCTCCACGAAATAGCGGGCCTGGGCGGCGATGTTGCCCGGCCACAGGAAGTGGTAGAAGCCGACCACGGCCCCCGCCTCGCGGGCCCGCGCCGCCTGCGCCGACTGGTGCGGATTGACGTAGGAGCGGCCCTCGGTCGCCTTGATCAGGACGAAGTCCAGTCCCGTGGCGGAATATCCGGTGTTGTAGGAGCTGACATCGACACCGTGCAGCATGAGCGGCCTCCTGCCGTCGGACCTACGGAAAAGCGAAGCGTCATCTGCGCGAAGCGGCAGTCGCCCCTTCAGCAGTTCAGCATGTTCACGACCGGAGACGCCAGATTGCCGCGCCGAAGTTCCCGACGGCGCCGGCGAGTTGGTGACGCGAGGCGCGGTTGGGATGTGTGGGGTGGGAGGGACGGGTGGGTGGACCCGTCCCGTTCGTCCGGTCGTTTCAGTGTCGTTCGTTTCTGCGGGCCGGTGCCGGGGCGAGGGCCAGGCTGAACACGCGGCGGACGAACCGGGCCCGGCGGGTGGCGCGCAGCTCCGCGATCAGCGCCCGGTAGCGCTCGGCGACCGGCCCGGGGCCGTGCCGGCGGGCGCTCTCCAGCGCGGCCGCGGCCATCGCCCGGCGCCGTTCCGGGTCCCCGGCCAGTTCCAACAGCGCCCCGGCCAGGGCTCGTCCGTCGTCGCACGGCACCAACACCCCGCCCCCGCCGCCGCCCTGGAGCAGCTCCGTCGGGCCGGGCGGCCGGCCGGTGCCGACGACCGGGACGCCGCGCCGCATCGCCTCGACCAGAGCCGGCCCGGACGCCTCCGCGTCGGAGGCCGACGCGGCGAGCGTCGCGCCCGCGAACTCCGCCCCGTCCGGCGTCCGCGGCCCGGCCAACTCCGCCCGCCCGGCCAGCCCCAGTCCGTCGATCAGGCTGCGCAGCCGGGCGCGCTCCGGGCCCTCGCCGTGGATCCGCAGCCGCCAGTCCGGGTGTTGGGCGCAGACCGCGGAGAACGCCTCGACGAGCAGGCCGAAGCGCTCACCGGGGACGAGGGGGCCGGCGGCGACGAGCGTCGGCGCGCCGTGCTCCGCCGCGCGGGCCGCCGCCGGTTCCGCGCCCGGGCCGGTCGGCGGGGCGTCCGGCGGCGGGACGACGGTCGGCACCGCCAGCACCCGCACGCCGGGCAGCGGCAGCCGCGCCCGCCAACGGGCCGCCTCCGCCTCGGTGGTGGTGACCAGTGCGTCCAACGCCCGGTAGGGGCCGACGAGTTCGGCCAGCAGCGGGGCGCCGTGCGCGTCGTACCGCAGCGGCACCCGGCCGATCCGCAGGGCCCGGCGGGGGCCGAAGCGGGCCAGGTAGGCGTTGACGCCCGGCCGGGTCCCGATGAGGACGTCGGCGTCGGTGCCGCGCAGGAACTCCGCGGCCCGCAGGTCGACCAGCCGGCTGTACTGGTGGTGGTGCCGGTCGGCGCGCGGGAAGTCCAGCGCGGGCGCGCCGAACAGCGGGTGCGCCATGTCGTCGCTGCCCACCCGGGTGTCCACCAGGGGCACCAGGCGCAGCCGGGGGTCCACCGCGCACCGCGGGACCTCCCGGTGGCGCAGCATCGAGACCAGCTCGACGTCGTGGCGGTCGGCGAGCGCGGCGGCGAGCGCGAGGGTGGCGCGCAGGGGGGCGCCGACGGCGTACGCGTTGTGCAGCAGGAACGTGATCTTCATGGGTGTCGTGCGGGGTCTCTGCGAGGTGTTCCGGGGACGCGGCCACGGGTGTCGGTGTCGGCGCCGTGCCCCCTCGGCGCCGGGCCGTCGTTACGTCGGCCGGCCGGTCGCGTCCGGTCCCGTGGATGGCCCGTCCGGCACCGGCCACCGTCCCGGGAGCGGGTAAGCCGAGGGCGTGTCCCGGGTGAGAGGCCGGTAAGCGAGGGTGAGAGCGCGGTAAGAAAGCGCCCGGCGGGGGCCGGCCGCGCGGGGGGAGCCGCACCCGGGGAAAGGGGCCTTGGCAGACTTGCCGGGTGACCCACTCCGTGCTGTTGGCCGAGGACGACCGCCCCATCCGCACCGCGCTGGAACGCGCCCTGACCCTGGAGGGCTACCGCGTCACCGCCGTCGCCGACGGCATCCAGGCGCTGGCCGCCGCCCACCGCGAGCGGCCGGACGTGATCCTGCTGGACGTGATGATGCCGGGGATCGACGGGCTCCAGGTCTGCCAGGTGCTCCGCGCCGAACAGGACCGCACCCCGATCCTGATGCTCACCGCCCGGGTCGAGACCGCGGACCGGATCGCCGGCCTGGACGCCGGCGCCGACGACTACGTGGTCAAGCCGTTCGAGATCGAGGAGGTCTTCGCCCGGCTGCGGGCGCTGCTGCGGCGCACCGCGGAGCCGCCGGCGCGGGCGGCCGACGGCACCGGGCCCGGCGAGGGGTACGACGCCCGGGCCGCGGAGAGCGGCGTCGTCGAGGCGGCCGACCTGCGGATCGACGGCCCCTCGCGGCGCGCCTGGCGCGGGGAGCGCGAACTGGAGCTGACCCGCACCGAGTTCGAGCTCCTGGAGCTGCTGGCCCGGAATGCCGGGATCGTCCTGGACCACTCGACGATCTACGACCGGATATGGGGCTACGACTTCGGACCCGGCTCGAAGAACCTCGCGGTCTACGTCGGCTATCTGCGGCGGAAGGTGGACGTGCCGGGCAGCCGGCCGCTGATCCACACGGTGCGCGGCGTCGGCTACGTCCTCCGGGAGGACTGAGGTGTCTGGGCGCCGCGGTCCGTCCGCCCGGCCGCCGGGGGCCCACCGGGCCCGCCGGTGGCTGGCGGCCTGGCTGCGCGCCCGTAAGCCGGCCAGCCTGCGCACCTCCTTCGCGCTGGCCTTCGCCGCCGGCGCCGCCGGGGTGACGGTGCTGGTCGGGTTCCTCAGCTACGACGCGGCGGCCCGGCTGGTGCGGATGGACGAGAAGTCGTTCTTCACCGAGGTCGTCCGGGACCTGCGGGCCCAGGTGCAACAGGAGCCGCACACCGTTGCCGACTACGCCACCGGCCCCGGCCGCGACCCCGGCGGACCGCGGGACGAACTGACCGGCGCCACCCGCACCGACGTCCAGGTCCTCACCGCCGACGGGCGGATCGCCGAGGCCGGGCGCCCCGCGCTCCCGGTGGGCGACGGCGAACGCCGCCTGGCCGCCCAGCGGGAGGCCGGCCGCTTCGCGGAACGGGTCGCCGTCGTCGGCGAGACGGAGTACCACGTCGCCACGGTGGCGCTCGGCGGCGGCCGCGGCGCCGTCCAGGTCGCCCAGAAGTTCAGCGGCACCGAGGACCTGCTCGCCGCGCTCCAGCAGCGCACCGTGCTGCTGGCCGCCGGGGTGATCACGCTGGCCGGGGCCGTCGGCTGGTGGCTGGCCCGCCGGATCACCGGGCGGCTGGTCCGTCTGACCGCGGCCGCGGAGAGCGTCGCCGGGCACGGCCGGGTCGATGTGCAGGTGCCGGTGGCCGGCCGGGACGAGGTCGCCCGGCTCGGCCGGGCCTTCGACGACATGCTCGGTCGGCTGAATGTCGCGGTCCGCGACCAGCAGCGGCTCGTCCAGGACGCCGGGCACGAGCTGCGCACCCCGCTGACCTCGCTGCGCACCAACATCTCGCTGCTCAAGCGCTTCGACGAGCTGCCGCCGGACGCCCGCGAGGAGCTCCTCGCCGACCTGGCCGGCGAGGCCCGCGAACTGACCGACCTGGTCAACGAGTTGGTCGCGCTGGCCGCCGGGCGGCACGGCGACGACCCGGCGTCCGAGGTGCACCTGGCCGAGGTCGTCGAGCGGGCGGCCGCCGCGACCCGCCGGCGCACCGGCCGGGAGATCACCGTGCGCACCGACCGCCCGGCGGTGGTCGCGGGCCGCCCGGCCGCCCTGCACCGGGCCGTCGGCAACCTCCTGGAGAACGCCGCCAAGTTCGACGCCGACGGGACCGCGCCGATCGAGGTGGTGGTCGCCGGGGCCCGCGTCGAGGTCCTCGACCGCGGCCCCGGCATCGCCGAGTGCGACCTGCCCTACGTCTTCGACCGCTTCTACCGCGCCCCGGCCGCCCGCGGCCTCCCCGGCTCGGGCCTGGGCCTGGCCATCGTCCGCGAGATAGCCCTGACCCACGGCGGCCGGGCCTTCGCCGCTCCCCGTCCCGGCGGCGGCGCCCGCCTGGGCTTCACGGTCGCGGAGTGCGCCCCGGAGCCGGCCGTCGAAGGGACGGAGGCGGCCGGGGGCGCGGGCGGATGAGCGGGCGGCCGCGACGCCCGCCGCCCGGGGGCGTTACGGGGTGTCGCCTGCCCGCTGGGCGCCAAGGGCCGGGCGGCGGCCGGGAGTTGACGGGCTCGTCCGGGTGCCCGAGGGGTGCCGTACGGTCCGGGCACCGGGTGGGGAGCGGCGGGGCTGCCCTTCGCCAGGTGTCCCGCCCTACCGCCCCGGATGCTCCCCCTGGGCCGTTTCCACGTTCTGGTGGAGGTCGGCCGCGGCGTCCACCGCGCCCGCCGCGGAGAAGGCGACGCAGGCCAGCAGGGCGGCGGCTACCAGGCGGTGGGCGCCGAGGACGGCGCGGCGGCGGGGGCGGGCCGTCGGGGGCTCGGGGCTGAGCAGGGCGGCGACGCGACGGGGGACCGGGCCGGTCGTCGCGGCGAGCGCGGGGCCGGGGCGGGGCGGGGCCGCGGGGTGCGTGCGGGTCGCCAGCGCGGCGCGGCCGATCGCGCGGGCGGTGAGCTGACGGTCGCCCACCCGGGAGGCGGCGGCCTCGTCCGCCCAGCGCTCCAGCGCGTACGCCAGCGGGGCGCGCAGGCCGCGCAGCAGCGGGTGCCAGGCCGCGGCCAGTGCGACGGTCAGCAGGAAGAGGTGGTGGCGGCCGGCGAGATGGGCGCGCTCGTGGGCGAACAGGGCCTCCCGCTCGGCCGACGGCAGCGCGCGCAGCATCCCGGCGGTGACCACCACCCGGTCCGGGCGCCCGGGGAGGGCGTAGGCGTCGGGCACCGCGTCCGGCAGGACGCACAGGTCGCCGGCGACGGCGTGGCCGTCGGCCGTGCGCCGGGCGGCGCGCAGCTCGGCGCGGTGGCGCAGCGCGCGGCGGGCGACCGCGATCACGCCGCAGGCCAGCAGCGCCCCGGCGACCGGGGCGGCCGGGACGGTCACCACCGCGTCGGTGCCCGGCAGTCCGCGCTGGAGGTGGCCCAAGGCGGCGACCGGCGGCAGCCGCAGCGCCCCGGCGACCGCGAGCAGACCGAGCGCCGCGGCCGTGCAGACGGCGAGCACGGCGGCGCAGCCGGTCAGCAGCCAGGCCGCCGCCCGCGGCGGCAGCGACTCGGCGAGCCGGCGGGCGGCGGGCACCGCCAGCAGCGGCATCAGCAGCGGGACCCAGACGGCGAAGATCACGGCGTGGTCCCGGGGTCGGGGTGGTGGCCGTCGTCGGCGCCGTACGGGACCGCGCCGCCGGCGGCCGCGCCCCCCGGCTCCACCTCGTCCAACAGCGCGCGGAGCAGCCGCTCGTCCTCGGTGGTCAGCTCGGAGACGAAGCGGGCGAGCGCGGTGGTGCGGTCGTCCTGCTTGTCCAGCTCGCTGCGCATCCGCCGGGCGGTGAGCCCGGCGGAGTCGTGTATCGGGGAGTAGGCGAAGCCGCGGCCGGCCCGGGTGCGGGAGACCGCGCCCTTGTCGTGCAGCCGGCTGAGGATGGTGGTGACGGTCGTCCGGGCCAGCCGGCCGTCCAGTTCGCCCTGCACCTCGGCCGGGGTCAGCGGGCCGTCGGCCGCCCAGAGGGCCGCCAGCACGCTCGCCTCCAGCTCGCCGGCGGGGCGGCGCTGTGCGGGTGGTGTCTCCGACATGGAACGGCCTCCACCCTTCCGTCGTCTACAGTTCCGTAGACCGTCTACGGAACTGTAGACGGTGGGTCCGCCGCTTCGGCAGGCCCACAACCCATTATGGGAGGGGCCACTGACATGGCCGTAGCGGCCGCTGCACTGCACGTCGACACCGTCACCCAGGCGGTCAACATCCTCGACGCCGGCTCCCTGCTCGCCGCCTTCGGCGCGCTCGGGGTCGCCGTCGTCCTCTTCGCCGAGACCGGCCTCCTGGTCGGCTTCTTCCTGCCCGGCGACTCGCTGCTGTTCACCGCCGGGCTGCTGTGCGCGCCCGGCGTCGGCGGCGCCGTCCACCTCGCCCTGCCGCAGGTGCTGGCCGCCGCGGCGGTCGGCACGCTCCTCGGCTCGCAGACCGGCTACTGGATCGGCCGCCGCGGCGGCCGCGCGCTGCTCGCCCGCGGCCGCTCCCGCAAGCTGCAGGAGGGCGCCGCCCGCGCCGAGGAGTACCTCGCCCGCTACGGCCACGCCAAGGCGATCGTGCTGGCCCGCTTCGTGCCGATCGTCCGCACCGTGCTCAACCCGCTCGCCGGCGCCCTGAACGTCCCGGCCCGCGCCTTCGCCCTCTGGCAGATCACCGGTGGCTTGATCTGGACGTTCGGCCTCACCTTCGCGGGATACGCGCTGGGCTCGTCGGTGCCCAACGTCGACCGCTACCTGCTGCCCGTCGTCGGCTTGGTGGTCCTGGCATCGCTGACCCCGATCGCGCTGGAAGTGCTGCGTTCCCGGCGGCGGCGCCCGTCCGGCGGGCCGGACGAGGAGCCCGCCGATGCGCCGGATCACGCCACCGCGCCACCGGCACCCTGAACGACCCGGCACACTTGCTGGTGCACACCGGCGGTCGACACCCATCGAGACCGCCCGGTAGCTCCAGCCCACGCACCACGCATCGACCCGCCAAGGAGTAAGCCCAGTGACCGACCTCGCCCTCGGCGGAGCCTCGATCGACGGCGGCCTGTACAAGTCCGTGACCGGCTTCGCCCAGGACATGCCGCACTTCCTCAACGTCCTGGTCTCCTACTGGACCGACTTCGGGCTGGGGGTCTTCGCGCTGTTGATGCTGGCCGGCTGGTGGCGCGCCCGGCAGCGGCTCGGCGGCAGCTCCCGCCGCCGGCTGGGCCCGGGGGAGGGCCGGTACCCCGCCCCCGTGACGATGGCGATGGCGCTGGCCGTCCCGGTCATCGTGGTCCTGGCCTACGTGGCCAACGACGTGATCAAGAGCTTCTTCCACGAACAGCGCCCCTGCCAGACCCTGAGCGTCACCACCGTCGAGCCGTGCCCGCCCCTGGGCGACTGGTCCTTCCCGAGCAACCACTCCGTCATCGCCGCCTCCGCGGCCATCGCGCTGCTGCTGCTGGACCGCCGGCTCGGCGCCATCGCCATCCCGGCCGCGCTGCTGATGGGCGCCTCCCGGGTCTGGGTCGGCGCCCACTACCCGCACGACGTGCTGGTCGGCCTGATCGTCGGCTCCCTGGTGGCCGCGGTCCTGATGCCGCTCGCCCGGCGGGCCGCCCCGCTCGTCGAACGCGTACTGGAGACCCCACTGCGCCCCCTGGTATCCCCCCGGTGACGCCCTCGGGGGCGCCGCCGGAGCCGGCCACCGGCCCGCGCTTCGGTGTGCCCCCGAGGCACCTGCTCGTCCTGGCGGCCGTCTTCGCCGCACTCTTCGCCGCCCTGGCCGTGACCACGGCCGCGCGGCACGGCGCCCCGTTCGCTCCCGAACGGGGCGCGCTGCATTGGGCGCTGGCCCACCGCGGGGAGCCGCTGCGCTCCCTGGCGAGCGCCCTGACCGCCACCGGCACCGGCGTCGTCCCCTACCTGATGGCGCTGCTCGCCGGCCTGCTGGCCGCCCGCGACGCCCGCGGTCGGCTCCGCGCGGCGGCCGGCACGGTGCTCGTCCTCGCCGCCTGCCAGGCCGTTCGCTACGGCCTGATGGAGCTGCTCGCCCGCCCCCGGCCGCCGGCCGCGGGCTGGATCGGCGTCGCCACCGGCTACTCCTTCCCCTCCGGCCACTCCACCACCTCCGCGCTGGCCGCCGGCCTGCTGGCCTGGGGCGTGCTGCGCCGCGTCCGCCCCGGTACCGGCCGCCCCTGGTGCGCGCTGCTCGCCCTGTGGGCCGTCGGCGTCGGCCTCACCCGGGTCTACCTGGGCGTCCACTGGGCCGGCGACGTGCTGGCCGGCTGGCTGCTGGCCGCCGCCCTGCTCGCCCTCGCGCTGCTGCTGGACCCCCTGGTCGTCCCGCCACCCGACGGGCGCCGCGAAAGCCCTCCCGGCAGCTTGTCCATGAATCGCTGACGATCGGCCCAGGTCTTGCCCAAGGCCGCATGGACCCCCGTCGCGACGAGCAGCCACTGTGCTGAGCACCGGAGGCCGCGCCCGGCCACCGCCACCGCCGGTGCCGCGCCCGTTGACCGCGCACGCCCTGGGGGGATCGCAATGAAGCAGCAGACGAGCGTCCCGCCGGTCGCCCCGACGGGCGGCCTCCACCGTTGCCCCGCCGCCGCGCCCGCCGACCCGACCCCGTGCGACGGACCGCCCGACGCCGCCACCCTCGTCGACCGGCACGGCCGGGAGGTCGCCGGCTGCGTCCAGCACTGCGCCCGGCTGCTCCCCGGCCTCGACGGCGCCCGCGTCCACCCCTTCGTCCCCGCCGCCCAGGCCCTGGACATCTACGTCCGGGCCTGCGAACTCCCGCCGTTCGCCTGGGAGATCGGGCGCTAGGGCGCTTCTGACGGATCTCCGCGGCGTCGCGGCGTCTGGCACGCACTCCCCCACGCCTAAAGGGCGCGGGGGGACCCCCTGCGGCGTTGCCG